>SXMG01000168.1 GCA_005778835.1 Actinomycetota bacterium | reverse complement strand
CTCCCGCTCCCACAGCGGGCGCTCGACCAAGCTGAGCTACGCCCCGAAACCGTGACCGTGGACCACGTCAGCGTCACGACAGGGCGTCGCGTCGAAAAATGGCCTCGGCAAGTCTAGCCGAGTCGTGCGGGGCTGCCGCCGAGAGCCTTGCTGCATGCGTTACGCTGAGCAATAGGTGCGAAAACCGGCGGAAATCCGCCGAATTCGGGGCTGTAGCTTAGTGGTAAAGCCTCTGTCTTCCAAACAGATGATGCGAGTTCGATTCTCGTCAGCCCCTCGGTATTGTCTTCTGGCTGCGCCGCCGCTCCTGCGGCGCAGCGCGCTCCGCGCCCCGAGCGCGGTCGCGGCGCTTCGCGCATCTCAACTCCTGCTGCCCGAACTGCCGCTCCTGCGGCGCAGCGCGCTCCGCGCACCTCGACCCTCGCTGCCCGAACTGCCGCTTCTGCGGCGCAGCGCGCTCCGCGGCTCCCGACCCCTGCCGCGCAGCTCCGCCGACGCCTCAGGCGCGGGCGGCCTCGCCCGCAGAGGCTTCAACGGATGCGGAACTTCATGAGCTGGTGTCAGGTAGTTCCGCATCCGTTGAAGTGTGGCGTGGCGGCCACGGGCGCCGCGATCGCCTGACTACCGCCCGAACTGTCGTGCTCGCTTCGACCGTGTCCGCGGCCACCCTGCGGCGCAGCCACCGCGCCGTTCAGGCACGACGATGCCCCCGCGGCCCAACCCGCAGGGGCGTCGTCTTCAGGAAGGTCGGGGAGGTCTAGTCCTCGACCACGGTCTCTTCGACGAAGGGCATGATCTCGCCCTCGAAGGGGGCCGGCAGCTCGATGACGCCCTCGATGAGGGAGACGATCGAGTTGAACCAACCGTCGGGGTGCGGCATCGCGTAGCCGGGCACGAGCCAGGCGTTGCCCTGCGAATCCCACATGAGCAGCAGCGTCGCCTCGGCCTCGTCGACCGTGATTGTCACCGTCTCCGGCTCGGGCATCGGCTCGGGCAGGGGCTCGGGCTCGATCGTCGGCAGCGGCTCGGGCTCGGTGCCCGGGTCGACGGGCAGCGGCTCTTCGCCCGTACCGGGGTCGGTCGGCTCACTCGGCTCGGTACCGGGGTCACCCGGCTCCGTCGGTTCGGCGGGCTCGCTCGGCTCAGTCGCGCCGGGCTCGGTGCCGCCCGGCACTTCGACCGGCGACGACACCGACGTGTCGGGCGAGCCGACGGGGGCACCAGCATCCCGAGCAAGACCCGACTCGGCCGCAAAGATGTTCATGCCACCCTGGTAGTCGGGGCCAGCGGCTCCGAACCAGCGCCAGTCGCTCAGGCGCTCGACGGCGGTGACCGCAGAGACGGTGTCGAACTCGCCGCGGTCGACGACGTCGATCGCGTGACCGGTGGCCCAGGCGATCTCGCCCGTGGGCGACCACGCCATGGCGTACTCGACCGCGGTCGCGACTCCGTCGACCGTGAGGCTCGCCGCGGCCATCGTCTGCCACTCGTCGGCGATGATGCGCACATCGTCGGCCTCGACCTCGAGACCCGTCGAGGCGAAGACCTCGGCGGCGAGCGCCTGCGCCTCAGCGCCGCTCGGGGCGAGCGAGTTCTCGATCTCGGGCTGCACGCAGTCGTCGTACTCGAACGACTCGCCGTTCTCGTCTTGCCCCACGACACGCTCGCACACGGGCGGCGGGTACGCGGCAGGGTTGCTGTACCACCAGCTGCCCGTGCCCGTCCACGTCACGGTGAGCGAGGGGGCGGTGCCGTCTTCGGCGCCGATGACATAGGTCGGGTAGGCGGGGTCGAAGTAGGCGCTCTCGACGGGCTCGCCTGCCAGGCCGAACTCGGCGGCGGCGTCACGCAGCACCTGTTCGGGCGTGCCGACGCGCTGCAGCTGGTAGACACTGCCGCGCCCGGAGTCGCCCGACAGACCGTCGCCGGCGAGGTACTCGTAGTTGATCCACAATCCGATGCGCGCGTCTTCGGCGAGAGCCGACGACTGGGGCGACGCCGGGCCGCTGCCCTCGGCCGCGGTGAACAGCGGGGCGCGCGGCGCGAAGGGGTTGGCGATCACGAGCGAGCCGACGGCCACAGCGGCGACGGCCGCCATCGAGACGCTGGCTGCGCGCGTCACCTGGCCGTGGTTGATGAGACGAGGGGCGCGCCGGCGCGAGGCCGACGTGACGAGCTCGGGCGCGAGCTCGGGGGCGGTGTCAGCAGAACCGGCGCTGCGACGCAGACGGTCGGCCGGGTCGTCGGTGGTGTTGTTCATACCCGGTTTATGTCGCGGGGCGGCTCGATCTTTCAGCATCGTCGACAGAATTCTGCGACAGCTGGTCGGCGAGCGCCTTCTTGGCGCGATGGAGCCGGATGCTCACCGCATTCGCCGTCACTCCGAGCGTCACAGCCGCATCGCTCACGGGCAGATCATCGAGCACCACGAGCGCGAGCACTTCGCGGTCTCGCGGGCTCAGCGCGTTCCAGGCACGGGCGAGCTCGGCGTCGGCCGTGACGAGCGACTCGGCCGAGGGGGCCGAGTCGGGCACCGACAGCAGACCGAGCAACGACGCGCGGGCGGCGAGGCGTCGGCGGTGGTTCGCCACGAGGTACCCCGCGATGCGGTAGAGCCACGGCAGCTCTTCACCGGGCCGCACCGACCCACGCTTGCGCCAAGCGACCGCGAACACGTCGGCGGCGAGATCGTCGACATCATCGCGGGCGACGCGTCGAGCGAGATAGCGGCTCACGGCACCGAGGTGCTCGGTGTAGACGGCGGCGAACGCCTCCGGGGTGTCGGGCATGGGCTCATTCTGGCGAGTGCTTCGACGAAAGTGCACCCCAACGTTTCTCGAGGCTGCCGTGCACAGGCCGCGCTCGCTTCGTGACCGTGAGGGGGCCCGGGCAATAGGGTGTGCGGCATGACAGCGACACCCCCGCCGATGCCTCCTGCCGACCCGTCCGGTGATCGCGCGTGGGCGGGCCGCGTCGTGTTTCCGCGATCGAGCGCCGAACTGCGGTCGACGACGAACTGTCCCGCGTGCTTCGTGCCGCTGACCTCGACGGTCTGCGCTTCGTGCGGGCTCGATCTGCGGCACGAGGCCTCCGCAGAGCTCGCTCGCGCCTCGGCCGCGGCCGCCGATGCGGTGGATGCTCGACTCGACCTCATCGGACGCATCCGCCGCGAGACCGCGACCGCCGCGGTTCGTCCCGCCGCGGCGTCCGCTGCCGCAGCACCCGCTGCCGCGCGGCCCTCGGCGGCGCCCGCTGCCGCTGCTGCGACCCCCGCCGCTCCCCCGCTCGTGACCGCACCGGCCGGCGCGGTGGCTGATGCGGCCGCACCCTCCGAGCCACGGCGCTCGGGCATCCAGATCGCCCTCGTCGTCGTCGGCGTCAGCCTGCTCTCGGTGTTCGCGGTCTTCGCGCTCGTGTTCGCGTTCGTCACCTACGGCACCGAGGTGCGCATGGCGATCATCACGGGCGGCACGCTGCTGACCATGATCGCGGCGGGCGTGCTCAAACGGCGCGGTCTCGACGCCACCGGTGAGGGCATCGCCGTGCTCGGCACCGTCATGCTGCTGCTGGTCTCGTGGGCCTTGCGGGTCGACAGCCCCGTCGGCCTCGATCTCGTGCCCGAAGCGCTCTACTGGGGCGCCGCCCTTCTCGTCGTGGCGACCCTCTGCGGCCTGTGGTCGCTCACCAACCGCCTCAGCACGCCCGCCATCGTCGCTGCGGGGCTTCTGCCGGTCGGCGCCGCACTGCTGACGGGGCACCTCGTCGATGAGCTGCTGCCGAGCGTCGGGGGCGCCGCCCTCACAGCGGGGGCGCTGGCGGGTGTCATCACGGCTGCGCTCTCGTGGCGCATCGTGCGACCGGTCTTCGCGCGCACGCGCGACGCCGCACGCATCGTCGTCCAGTCGCTCGGCGCGATCAGCGCGACCATCGCGCTCGTGAGCCTGGGCGTGCTCGATGAGGGCAACCGCTGGGCACCGGTCATCGGCGGGCTCGTGCTCGGCGCTGCCGCGCTGCTGCATGTCATGACGACTGCCTCGACCATCGGCCGACCGCGGCGCTCGCTCGACACGCTGCTTCTAGTGGCGCTCGGCGGCGGCGCCGTGTTCGCGGCCATGGCGGGGGCCGTACTGTCGGCGTTGCGGTTCGACCAAGACCGCGTCATCGTGAGCGCCCCGGTGATCGCCGCCGTCGTGCTCGCCGTCGTCGCCGAGCAGGCGTGGCGACGGTCGGCGCCCGACTCTGCCGCACGCACGGCGTTCGCGAGCGCCACACTCGTCGCGGCCGCGCACGCCGCCCTCGCCGGCGGGCTCGCGGCGGTCGTGGGCGCATCCGCCTTCGCCGAGGCGGCGACCCAGTCGCTGCGCACGCTTCCGATCGGGGTGGGCGACCCAGTCACCTCGGCCGAGCCTGCGACCGTCGCGGCCCTGGGCGCTCTCGCGCTCTCGCTGGGTCTCATCGCGGCGAGCTGGGCGACCCTCGGCGTGCTCGTGCACCGTTCTCGCGTCGTCACCCTCATCGGCGCGATTCTCGTCGTCGCGATCGTGCCGCTACTGGGCCCGTGGTGGCTCGTCATGACGATCTTCGCGCTGCTCGCCCTGGGCGGGGCGGCTGCGCTGCATCGCGTCGCCGCGGTCGCCTCGTCCGATGCCCGCCGGGCGCTGCTCGCCCTGTGCATCACGTTCGCGTCCGGTGCGGCCTTCGGTGCCTTCCTCACGGGGTGGGCTACACCCCGCGGAGGCGTCATCGGTCTCATCATCGCGCTCATCGCGATCGGCATCGCCCGCCCCGCGTCGACCGTTCTGCCGTGGCGAGCGGCCTCGATCGCGCTCGCGTCTGCACTCGTGCTGGGCAGTGCGCCATCGCTCGCCCGCGATGCCGCCGTTGCCGGCCTGCCCGACCTCAGCACCGCGGCAGCGCTGCTGCTCACGAGTGCGCTCATCATCGCCCTCACCCAGCTGGGGCGCCTGAGTTCGGCCGAGCGCCACGCGGGTGGCGGCGTCGCGCTCGCGGTGGCCCTCGTGGCCTCCGGTGCTCTCGGCCTCGCCGCGCGCCCGGGCTCGGCTGCTACTGAGGTGCTCGACGAGGTCGTCGCACTCTCGGCTCTCGTGATCGCCCTGGCCGTGGTTGCGCTGCGTCGCCCCGGCATCGAGCGGACGATCTGTCGCGCTGCCCTGCCGCTGCCCGTCGCCGCGCTCGCGCTCACGGCCGTCTCGCCCTGGCAGCTCGAGGCCTCGCTCAGCGCCACCGTCGCCATCGGAGCGCTCGTCGTCGTCGGCGCTGCGGGGCTGCTGCAGGGTCGCGACGCGACCGGCGCACGCATCGATCGACTGCTCGGCGACATCGCCAGCGGGGTGCTGGGCATTGTCGTGGTCGTGGCAGGCTGGGGTGCGTCGACGACCACCGACACCGCCTGGGCACCCGTGCTCGCACTCGCCGTGCTCGCGCTCGTCACCGCCATCAGCCGCGACGGCCTCATCGGCTCGCGGTCGCGCCGGCGCTTCATCGGCTGGGCGGCTCTCGGGCTCGGCACGATCGCTCTGTGGATCGCGCTCGTCGACAACGGCATCGATCAGCCCGAGGCCTATTCGCTGCCCCTCGTCGGCGCGGTGCTGGCGATCGCGGGCGCGAACGCCCTGCTCGCCCGGCGGTCGTCTCACGCCGAGTCGGTCGATCGCACGGCAGCGCCGCTCACCGCTGCCGCACTCATCGTGGCACTCGTGCCGACAGCGCTCGCGAGCATCGACGGCACGTGGGCCCGTTACGTCGCCGTCGCGGTCGCCGCGATCGGGCTCGCCATCGTGCCCCTGCTGCGACCGGCGACGATCGATGCCAGCCTGCCGCGCATGTCGAGCGCGCTCGTCGCCACTGGTTTCTCGGCTCTCGGGCTGCTGACGATCGCCCACACAGTCGACCTCGTCTCCGTCGGTGCGCTCGCGACCGGCGCCGAGCTCGTGCGGGCCGTCGTCATCGTCGCCCTCCCGGCCGCGGCCGCGGTGGCGGCATGGATGCTCGCAACGGGCCGCCTGCGCGATGCCGTCACGGCTGCCGGCACGGGCGTGACCGCCCTCAGCGCCGGGCTTCTCGGTCTGGCCGGCATCGTCGACCCCATCGAGCTCGTGAGCCTGCCGCTGGCAGCCTGCCTGCTGGCGATCGGGGCGATGAGGTTGAGCGACCAGCCCGCCTCGCGCAGCTGGCCCTGGCTCGGCCCCGGCGTCGCCGTTCTGCTCGTGCCGTCGCTGCTGGCGATCGATACCGCAGGCGAGCCGTTGTGGCGCGCTGTCGCGCTCGGAGTCGTCGCCGCCGCCGTGTTCGTGCTGGCTCTGCGCCTGCAGCTGCAGGCGCCGTTCGTGATCGGCGGCATCGTGCTGCTCGTGCATCTGCTCGTGCAGAGCTGGCCGCTGCTCGAACTGGTCGGCGAGACCGTCGAGTGGTGGGTGTGGCTCGGTCTCGCGGGCATCGCCGTCATCGCTCTGGGCGCCCGCTATGAGCGACGACTGCAGAACGTGCGCACTGTCGCCGTGCGCATCTCGCACCTGCGCTGACCGTTCCCGGGCGCGTGTCAAGCCCCTGAGCCTGCGCAGGCCGGTGTTCTACGGTGGGCAGACCTGATCCCCACGACGGAAGGACACTCTCATGGCTGCAGTCACTGCCGCCCCGAAAGGCGCGAAAGACTCTGAGCTGACCGCTGGCGTCGCCGAGCACCTGACCCCGGTCGTCATCGACCTCATGGCTCTCGCCGTCGAAGGCAAGCAGGCCCACTGGCATGTGCGGGGCGTCAACTTCATGCCCGTGCACGAGCTGCTCGACACGCTCGTCACCCACGCTCGCGAGTTCAGCGACCTGGCGGCCGAGCGCATCGTGACGCTGGGCCAGTCGCTTGACGCGCGCGTGCCGACCATCGGCAAGACCACGACGGTGCCCTCGGTCACCGAGGGTTTCCAGAAGACCGACGTGCTCATCGCCGACGTCATCGCCGCGATCGATGCCACGCTCGTCACGCTGCGGTCGGCCATCGAGGCGCTCGACGAGATCGACCCGGTGAGTCAAGACCTGGCGATCGCGATCACCGCCGAGCTCGAGAAAGACCGCTGGTTCTTGTTCTCGCACATCGCGAAGTAGCGAGGTGCGCCGAGTCGACTGGGGCTAAGCCTCGGTCGACTCGGCGATCAGCCCGGCGGCGACGCTGAGAGCTGCATCAGCGTGCGTCACGCGGCCACCGAGCAGCGTGAGCGCGACCGGCATCGTTCGCAGCGTCGTCGAGTCGGCCGTCAACGGGTCGACATCGAGCACGACGAGGTCAGCGGCCTCGCCCATGCCGACGAGCGTGCGGGTTGACGCCGCGAGCGCTTCGACGACCGTGATCGACTGCTCGGGGTGGAACGCCGGGCGCTCGTCGCGCGTGCGCGCCGTCGCTGCGGCGATGGCGACCCAGGGGTCGAGCGGGGCCACCGGCGCGTCGGAGCCGAGCACGACGTGCGCCCCCGCGTCGAGCAGCGAGCGGAGGGCGAACGCCCGCTGGGTGCGGCCGGGCCAGTAGCGCTCGGCGACGTCGCGATCGTCGAGCGCGTGCTCGGGCTGCACGCTCGCCGTCACGCCGAGCGCCGCGAAGCGGGCGAAGTCGATCTCGTGCACGAGCTGCGCGTGCTCGATGCGTCCGCCACGGCCGAGTTTGGCGAACACGTCGAGAGCCAGACGGTTGGCCGCGTCACCGATCGCGTGCACGGCGAGGTCGAAGCCCGCGTCGCTCGCGCGCGCGAGCAACGGGTGCAGCTCGCAGGGGGGCACGTTGAGGCGGCCGTACGAGCCGGCGGGAGCATCCGGATACGGGTCGCAGCAGTAGGCGGTGCGGGTGTTGAGCGAGCCGTCGGTGATGACCTTGAGCGGGCCGACCGCGACGGCGCCCGCGACGTGGTGGCCGGTGCGCAGCCCCTGCTCGATGGCACGATCGAGGTGCTGCGGGTACACGCCGAACTCGACGCGCAGCGCGTCGAAGCCGGCCTCGACGCGGCGCTGCCAGTCGTCGTGGTTCCAACGCATCTCGAGGTCGACCACACCCACGACGCCGCGAGCGGCGGCCTCCCGAGCAGCCTCGTCGACCCAGCGGTCGAGCTCGTCGTCGCCGGCCGAGTCGAGTTGGGCGGTGATGGCGAAAGCCGCGTCTTCGCGCAGCACGCCGTCGCAGTCGTCGGCGATCGACGCGTCGACGCCGAAGCGCACGAGCGCGGCGCTGTTGAGCCAGACGCAATGCACGTCGCCGCTGATGAGAACGATGGGCCGGTCGAGCGCGATCGCGTCGAGCAGAGCGACCGTCGGCGCATCCGGCCAGAGACCGTCTCGGAAGCCCACGCCCACGACGACCTCGTCGCGCGCGTCGCCCTGGTGGATGCTCGACCGCACGATCGCGGCCGCCTCAGCCGCGCTCTCGGCGGCGCTCAGATCGATGCGGCGGCGGTGCTGGGCCCACTGCGTGAGGTGCACGTGCTCGTCCCACAGGCCCGGCATGATGAAGCGGCCGCCGAGGTCGAGGTCATCGGGGCCGACCGCTTCGATGCCGGCCGGCAGAATCGCGGTGATGAGACCGCCGTCGACGATCAGGTCGATCGGCTCGTGGCCGCCGAGCGGCCGCGCGTTACGAATCGCGCGCATCGTGGTGTCTCCTCATCTCGCGTGCCAATTCGGCATGCCCGTACGGTGCGTCGCTCTCGAGCGCGCCGATGATGTTCTCGACGACCTCGGGCGGCTTGTTCTGGCTGAGTTTCGCGCGGGCATCGACCCTCGTCACCCGCACTCGAACGCCCACCGTGCCGCGGGCGATACGTCGAGAATACTCCGGGTCGAGGTGCAGGCCGCGAGGGTTGACAACGCGGCTCTCGAAGTGGTCGGTGAGCTCGGTGAGCGCCTGCAGGTTCTGCTCGTCGGTGAGCAGCTCGGGGGTGCCCCAGAGGTGCGCCGTCACGTGGTTCCAGGTCGGAATGATGTCGCCTTCGGCGTACCAGCTCGGCGAGACGTAGCCGTGCGGGCCCTGCACGATGATGAGCACCTCGTGCTCGCCGAGCTCGTGCGCCCGCTCATCGGGTCGGCCGACGTGGCCGATGAGCACGATCTCGTCGCCGGTCGACGCGGCCTCATCGAGCAGGAAGGCGTAGTGCGAGGCCACGATGCCGCCCTCGGGCGGGTGCGACACGATCGTCATCCACGGGTTCTCGCGAATCAGTCGGCGGATCTCGTCGCGGTCGTCGAGCACGAAGTGCGGTGTGTGCCTCACGGATGCTCCTCTCTCGTGGCCCGTCGACGCGAGCCCCTCGTGCTCACGCGGTCGGGCTCTGGCAGCTCGGGCACCAGTAGAGCTTGCGCGCCGCGAGCAGCTGCATCGTGACGTGCGTGCCGCAGATGCGGCACGGCAGGCCCTCGCGCTTGTAGACCCAGTGCCGGTCGGCCCGGTTGCGCAGCGCGGCGCGCTGCGCGTCGTCGTCGAGTCCGTCCATCGTGAGCATCTGGCCGGTCTCGATGCCCACGCCCAGCAGGTAGCGCCAGTCGCGCCACAGGTCGCGCACGAGGTCGTCGGGAAGCGAGGCGCCGGTCGCGAAGGGGTCGAGCTTGGCGCGGAAGAGCATCTCGGCGCGGTAGACGTTGCCGATGCCGCTCACGACCGACTGGTCCATGAGCAGCAGCGCGATCGGCACGCGGCGGCGGCGCACGCGCTCGACCATGCGCTGCTCGCCGACCTCGGGGTCGTCGTTCTCGGGGTCGGGGCCGAGCGCGTCGACGACGGCCTGCACGGCCTGCGCATCGAGCACCTCGCACGCGGTCGGCCCGCGCAGGTCGGCGACGGCGGTCTCGGTGAGCAGGCGCACGCGCACCTGCCCGACGGGCTCGGGCGGAAAGGTGCTGTCGACCTCGGTCTCAGAGTCGGCCTCGGCCATGCGCAGACGCGTGCGACGGGGAGCCCCGATCGAGGCGAGCGAGTCTTCGTGCTCGCCGACGACCGTCGTGCCAGCATCCGGCGCGTCGTCAAGGTCAGTACCGCGCTGGTTCGTCTGGCCCATGCGGCCGCCCGCCGAGCGCTGGGTGGCGTCTTGCGCGACGGCGCCGAAGAAGTCCCACGCACCGTAGATGCCCAGGTGCACGCGCAGCCAGATGGCGTCGTCGAACTCGAGGAACATCTGCTTGCCGACGGCCCGCGCATCCGTCATCGTGCGGCCGTCGAGCACGCCCGCCCCGTCGGAGAAGCGACCCTGGGGCGAGCTGACGGAGACCCGCTCGCCGACGAAGTGCCGCGCGAACTGCCGCGCGATGCGATGGACGGAGTGACCCTCGGGCACGACAGCGCTAGACGATCTCGTGCCCGGCGATGGCCCCGGTCGACTCGTACTCGGCGAGCTGCCCGATGCGGCGCGCGTGGCGCTCGTCGCCGGGGAACGGCGTGGCGATGAAGAGGTCGATGAAGCGCAGGGCCTCGTCGACGTTGTGCTGACGGGCGCCGATCGCGATGACGTTGGCGTCGTTGTGCTCGCGGGCGAGCTGCGCGGTCGCCTCGCTCCAGACGAGGGCTGCGCGGATGCCCTGCACCTTGTTCGCGGCGATCTGCTCGCCGTTGCCCGAGCCGCCGAAGACGATGCCGAGGGCCTCGACACCCGCCGCCTGGTCGCGCGCCACGGCGCGAGCGGCGTTGATGCAGAAGCTCGGGTAGTCGTCGAGCGCGTCGTAGTGCTGCGGGCCGTGGTCGTGCACCTCGTGCCCCTGGGCGGCGACGTG
The DNA here is from genome assembly GCA_005778835.1 of Actinomycetota bacterium. Taxonomy (GTDB): domain Bacteria; phylum Actinomycetota; class Actinomycetes; order Actinomycetales; family Microbacteriaceae; genus Microcella. The sequence goes on along the minus strand of SXMG01000168.1, from coordinate 5,583 downwards.
CTCGCGCACCGTGTGGCTGAACTCGAGGCCGGCGTGATCGGTCGCGACGTGGATGCGCATGGGGTCGATTCTACGAGGGAGTGACCTTCGACCCTTTACGCGCACGACGAGCGGTGGCACGGTGGAGACCACCGAGCGGAAGGAATCATCATGACTCGCACCTACCTCGTGACCGGCGCGGCGAGCGGCATCGGAGCCGCCACCGCCTCGGCACTCACGGCTCTCGGCCACCGCGTGATCGGCGTCGATCTGCACGATGCCGACATCACGGTCGACCTCACGACGCACGAGGGCCGCGATGCCCTCGTCGCCCAGGCGACCGAACTCAGCGGCGGCACGATCGATGCCGTCATCGCCAACGCCGGACTCGCGACCGAATCGGTCGCCACGGTCGCGGTCAACTACTTCGGTGCGCTCGCCACGCTCGAAGGGCTGCGACCCTTGCTCTCGGCTTCGGATGCCCCGCGCGCGGTCGCGACAGCGTCGATGGCCTCTCTCTTCCCGGTCGATGATGAGCTCGTCGAGGCGTGCCTTGCGCACGACGAGCCCGCCGCGCTGCACCGCGCGCAAGAGCTGCTCGATGCCGGCAAGGGAGGGCTGATCTACGGCTCGACGAAGCGGGCGCTCGTGCTCTGGATTCGCCGCAATGCGGCGACGCCCGAGTGGGCCGGAGCGAGCATCCCGTTGAATGCGGTGGCTCCCGGCATCATCCGCACGCCGATGACGGATTCGTACACGGCCACCGAAGAGTCGACCAAGGCGATTCTCGAGATGGTGCCGATGCCGCTCAACGGCATCGCCGAGCCCGCCGTCGTCGCGAATCTCATCGTGTACCTGTCGAGCGTCGAGAACTCGCACCTGTGCGGCCAGGTCGTCTTCGTCGACGGCGGCAGCGACGTCGTGATCAGGGGCGACTCGACCTGGTGAGCGGTGAGGTGGGCGGCGCGCTACGCGAGATAGCGGGTCGCGCTACGCGAGGTAGATCTTGCGGAGCGTGTCGTGCACCTGCCACTCGGTCTCTTCGCCGTCGTCGAGGCGGCCGATCGAGCCCGCGACGAGTTCGACCTGCGTGCCGTCACCCCGTGTGAGGGTGGCGTGACCGCGCAGCACGATGAAGATCTCGTCGACCTCGACATCGGTCACGGTGCCGGGCGTGATCTCCCACACCCCGACCTCCCAGTCGTCGAGCTCGGTGAGTGCGGCGATGCCCGTCGTCGGGTTGCCGTCGACGACGCGCTCGGCGTCGACCGGCTCGTGCTCGAGCTCGAGCTCGAGGGCCTGCAGCACCGTTACGGCATCGAGGGGAAGGGTCACGAATCGAACCCTAGACCCACCTTGTCGAGGGTGCGAAGGAAAAGATTGCGTGTGCCCTGATTGTGATCTGCGCGGTCGAGCGCCCAGCGCACCGACTGCACGGCGGGGTAGGTCGCGGGCTCGGGCGGGAACGGCAGCGGCATGCTGCGCACCATGTCGAGCGAGGTGCGCTCGGTGGTCTCGCCAGCCAGCTGGTCGAGCATGACGTTGGCGGCGAAGCGAGTGGCCGCCACACCGAGCCCCGTGAAGCCCGCCGAGTAGGCGACGCGACCCTGGTGCGCCGTGGCGTGGAAGGCGCAGAAGCGGCTGCATGTGTCGATGACGCCCGCCCAGCGGTGGCTGAACCGCACGCCTTCGAGCTGCGGGAAGGTCGTGAAGAAGTGGCTCGCGAGGGTCTCGAACGACTCGCGCCGGTCGTCGTACTCGGGGCGGATGCGCCCGCCGAAGTGGTAGATCGCGTCGTATCCACCCCAGAGGATGCGGTTGTCGGCACTGAGGCGGTAGTAGTGGAACTGGTTGGCGCTGTCGGCGATGCCCTGCCTGCCCTGCCATCCGATCGACGCGAGCTGAGCATCCGTGAGCGGTTCGGTCATGAGCACGTAGTCGTAGACCGGCACGGTGTGCAGGCGGTAACGCTTGAGCAGCGAGGGGAACGCGTTCGTCGCGAGCGCCACGCGATCGGCGCGCACGGTGACGCCGCCCTTGAGGCGCAGCTCGATGGCGTTCGGCTCGGCCCGCAGGTCGACGACGGGGCTCGATTCGTGAATCTCGACGCCCGCCTCGAGGCAGTCGTCGCGCAAGACCGAGGCGAGCTTGCCGGGATGCACGAGCGCGGTATCGCGCATCGACCACAGCCCGCCCTCGTAGGTCGGCGAGTGCACGAGCTCGCGCATCGCGGCGGCGTCGTAGAAGTGCTCGGCCTCACCGTCGTGGGCCGCGGCGAGCTCCGGCACCTGGTAGGCCTCGGTCGCGACGGCGATCGATCCGACCCGCTCGAAGTCGACGGCCCAGCCGCGGCTCTCGACGGTCGCCTGAATCTCGTCGAGATTCTGCATGCCCAGCCGATCGAGGGTCCCGAGCTCGTCGGGGAACCGGGTCTCGCCGTTCTTCTCGCCGTGCGTGAGCGTGGCTTCGACGAAGCCGCCGTTGCGGCCGCTCGCCGCCCAGCCGACGCTCTTGCCCTCGAGCAGCACGACGCGACGGCTCGGGTCACGCTCCTTCGCGAGCAGGGCCGTCCAGAGCCCGGTGTACCCGCCGCCGACGATCGCCAGGTCGCAGTGCACGTCGCTCGTCGGAGGTGCGAGAGTCGGGCGCTCCGGCAGGTCGTCGAGCCAGAACGGAGACAGCCGCGAGCCCGCGAGGCTCTCCGTGATGACGCGGGCGTCGGGGAGGTGGCGCTCGAAGACGGTGGTGTGCATGAGCACTATCGTCGCACGAGTTGTCCATGTGGACAACAGCCGATTCCGCCTGGAACCGGTCCCAGCGCGCCGACGTAGACTGACCACCGTGCCGCTCACCGACGACAGGATGCGGGCGCTCGACGCCGTGCGCCGCCCCGACACCGCGCCCGCCCGGTGGTCGGCTCTGGTCGCGCGCATCGACCGCGAGCTGCCCCGCCTGCAGGGTCTCTTCGAGCGCATCTACGGCGAGTCGGATCAGACCGAGGCCGAGCTGCGCTCGCTGCTCGTGCAGGTCGCCGTCTCGGCGCAGGAGCGCAGCGACGAGCTCACCGCACTGGATGCCCGGCGCGAGAGCGACCCGACCTGGTTCCAGTCGAACGACATGCTCGGGGGCGTCTGCTACGTCGACCGCTATGCCGAGACGCTCGACGGGGTTCGTGCGCGCATCCCGTATTTCAGAGAACTGGGCCTGACCTACCTGCACCTCATGCCGCTCTTCGCGGCGCCGGAGGAGAACAGCGACGGCGGATACGCGGTCTCGAGCTACCGGCAGGTGAACCCGGCTCTCGGTGACATGCAGCAGCTCGAAGCTCTCGCGGCCGAGTTGCGCGCCAACGGCATCGCGCTCGTCGTCGACTTCATCTTCAACCACACCTCGAACGAGCATCAGTGGGCCAAGCTCGCGCAGAGCGGCGATGCGCGCTTCGAGCAGTACTACTACGTCTTCGACGGTCGGGAAATGCCCGACGCCTACGAGCGCACGGTGCGCGAGATCTTCCCCGACGACCACCCCGGTGCCTTCGTGCCCTTCCCCCTCCCCGACGGCACGGTGCCGAGCCCGGAGGAGGCCGAGCGCTGGATCTGGGCGACCTTCCACAGCTTCCAGTGGGACCTCAACTACAGCAACCCCGCGGTCTTTCGAGCGATGGCGGGCGAGATGATGTTCCTCGCCAACCGCGGCGTCGACGTGCTGCGCATGGACGCCGTCGCGTTCATCTGGAAGCAGCTCGGCACGACGTGCGAGAACCTGCCCGAGGCCCACTTGCTCATTCAGGCCTTCAACGCCGTGCTCGCCATGGCCGCGCCCGCCGTGCTCTTCAAGAGCGAGGCGATCGTGCATCCCGACCAGGTCATCGAGTACATCTCGGTCGACGAGTGCCGCATCAGCTACAACCCCCTGCAGATGGCCCTCATCTGGAACTCGCTGGCGACGCGCGACGGCCGATTGCTGCAGCAAGCCCTCGATCGTCGCCACGAACTGCCCGAGGGCACCGCGTGGGTCAACTACGTGCGCAGTCACGACGACATCGGCTGGACCTTCGCCGACGAAGACGCCGCCGAGTTCGGCATCGACGGCTTCGAGCACCGTCGCTTCTTGAACAGCTTCTACGTGGGCCGACACGAGGGCAGCTTCGCGCGCGGCATTCCCTTTCAAGACAACCCCGCCACGGGTGACTGCCGCATCTCGGGCACGACGGCCTCGCTCGCGGGGCTCGAGGCGGGCGATGCCGGCGCGATCGGGCGCATCCTGCTCGCGCACTCGATCATCCTGTCGACCGGCGGCATCCCCCTGCTCTACCTCGGCGACGAGGTCGGCCAGCTCAACGACCCGCACTGGGCCGACGACCCTGGGCAGGCGGAGGACAGCCGGTGGGCCAACCGCCCGCCCTACCCCGCCGAGCGCTACGCGCAGCGCCACGACCCCAGCACAGACGCCGGCCGCATCTACCAGGGGCTGCAGCACCTGCTCGCCGTGCGCCGGGCGACCCCCGAGTTCGCGGGTGGCACGCTCATCGGCTTCGACGCGAAGAACCCGCACATCGTGGCCTACCAGCGCCCCGGGCCCGACTCGCTCGTGCTGTGCCTCGTGAACGTCGCCGACGACGAGCAGCTCATCGCGCCGCTCACCCTGTCGGGTCTTCCGCCGCTCGCCGTCGACCTGCTGACGGATGCCCGCCACGACCTGCGCCGCGGCCTCGCCCTGCCCGCCCACGGCGTTCTGTGGCTGCGCGTCTAGGCTGAGAACGCGCGGCCACGAGCCGCGCATCCGTACCCCCGTGCTGACCAGCACCGTGCCGCAAGGAGACTGACTGTGCCCGCAGAGAACCTGACCCGCGTCGAAGCCCACGAGCGCAAGTCGCTCGTCGAGACCGAGAGCTACGTCATCGGGCTCGACCTCACGACGGGCGACGAGGTGTTCCGGTCGACGTCGACCGTCACCTTCTCGGCCACTGCGGGCGCGAGCACGTTCATCGACGCGATCACGCGCACGGTGCACAGCGTCACCCTCAACGGCGTGGAGCTCGACGCCGCCGCCATCGCCGACGGCACGCGCATCCAGCTCGACGATCTCGCCGAGCACAACGTGCTCACGGTCGTCGCCGATCACGAGTACACGAACTCGGGCGAGGGCCTGCACCGCTTCGTCGACCCCGTCGATGGTGAGGTCTATCTCTACTCGCAGTTCGAGGTGCCCGACAGCCGCCGCGTCTTCGCGGTGTTCGAGCAGCCCGACCTCAAGGCGACCTTCCAGTTCACCGTGACCGCACCCGCGAGCTGGGTCGTCGTCTCGAACGCGCCGGTCGAGTCGCGTACCGAGAGCGGCGACGCCGCCACCACCGTCTTCAAGGCCACCAAGCGCATCTCGAGCTACATCACCGCGATCATCGCGGGCCCGTACCAGAGCGTGCACAGCGAGCTCACGAGCAGCGATGGCCGCACGATTCCGCTCGGCATCTTCGCCCGCGCGAGCCTGTTCGAGCACCTCGACGCCGACTACATCTTCGACATCACCCGCAAGGGCTTCGAGTACTTCGAGTCGAAGTTCGGCGTGGCGTACCCCTTTGAGAAGTACGACCAGCTCTTCGTG
>SXMG01000014.1 GCA_005778835.1 Actinomycetota bacterium | reverse complement strand
CGCACGACCGCTACCTGCTCGAGCGCGTGACCGATCAGCAGTACGCGGTGCTCGGCGGCCGCCTGCGGCACCTTCCGGGCGGCGTCGACGAGTACCTGCGCATCGCCGCGCACGCTGCGGCCCCGACGGGCTCGAATGATGCGGGGCGCGCAACGGTGGCTTCTGTCACGGCGACGGCACCAGCATCCACCGCCTCGTCGGCACCGAAGCTCTCGGGGGCCGAGCGGCGCACGCTCGAGAAAGAGCTCTCGGCACTCGAACGCCGCATCGCCAAGGTGCAAGGCCAAGTGGATGCTCTGCACGTGCAGCTCGCTGAGCACGACGTCAACGACTACGCAGGTCTCGGTACCTTGCACGACCAAGTGCGCGCGTTCGAGACCGAACTCGAGTCAGCCGAAGAGCGCTGGCTCGAGCTGGGCGAATTACTGGGCTGAGGCGCCGGGTTGCTGCCTGCCGCGGCCGCTCTCCGCAACCGCGCTACTTCGTCAGGCCGATGAGCAGGTCGACCCGGTAGCCGTGCTTCTTCGTCTTGACGACCTTGACGGGAATGCGCGGCTTGTCTCCGCGCCCGTCGAGTCGGCGCACGGCCTCGTCGTAGGCGCTCTCGAGCCCGCGCGGCACCGTGCCGACGACGCCGCTCACACGACGGCTCGCGAAGATGCGCACCTCGATGGGCGCGTCGACACCCTCCTGGTCGACCGAGCGGGCGGGCGTCGCCGTCGTCAGCGAGTCCTCCGGTTCGGCCGCGAGCGTCGCCAACTCGTCTTGATGTGCATCGCTGCCGGCGAGCCTGATGGTGATGTTCTTGTTCTTGGGCACGAGCACGCCGAGGTAGTCGTCGAACGAGCCTGAGCCGCGATCGTGCTTGGGCAGGCTCTCGTCGACCGAGCCCGACTTCTTCCAGAACGCCATGCCGCGATGCTACCGGGCGACCATCGGAGAGCATCCGTCACCGCAGCGCCTGCCGCCTACGATGAGAGCGTGAATCCCCTCGACGCCATCGCGACCGCGGCCGAGGCGATCTCGTGGGTCGCGCTGCCGATCGGCATCGTGCTGCTCATCGCGGGGCTCGGGCGCCGCGCGTGGTCGAACCGCTACGCGTCGGTCAAGGCCGTCGTCACTGCGGTGGCTGGCGACTATGCGACCCTTCGCTGGTTCGGCGAGGGTGGAGCGCTGCACGAGAGCACCGAGCACCTCGACGGCCGCGTGCCGACGGTGGGGGATGCCCGCACGATCTGGGTGCACCCCTCGCGCCCCGAATCGCTGCGCCTCGACGACCCCGCGCATGATGGCCGCGTGTTGCTGACGACCGGCGGCATTCTCACGGCGGTCGGTGCGCTCGCGGTCGTGCTGTCGTTCGTGCTGCCGCTGCTCTAAAGCTGGTCAGACATCGTCGAAGTCGGCGCCGAGCGTGCGCAGCAGGCCCGCGAGTCGCTCTTGCTCGGCGCGGCTCAAGTGCCGCAGCAGCGCCGACTCGCCGACCATGAGCTCATCCATCGCCCGGTCGACGCGCTCGCGCCCCTCGGCGGTCATGCGCACGAGAATGCCGCGGCCGTCGTGCGGGGCGGTGTGGCGTTCGACGAGCCCGCGCGTCGTGAGCCGGTCAATGCGGTTCGTCATGGTTCCACTCGATACGAGCGTCTGCTGCAGCAGGGCTTTCGGGCTCAGCTCGTAGGGATCTCCCGCGCGCCGCAGGGCCGAGAGCACGTCGAACTCCCAGGGCTCGAGACCCGAAGCGGTGAAGGCCCGCTTGCGCGCCAGGTCGAGGTGCCGCGCGAGTCGGCTGACGCGCGAGAGCACCTGCAGCGGCTCGACGTCGAGCTCGGGCCGCTCGCGCCGCCACGCTTCGACGATGCGGTCGACTTCGTCGCGGGCGGTCATCTGTTCATTATCGCGGGCGCCGCGCTCGGGGTCGGACGAGGGGATGCTGCGCTCGTGCTCGCGGCGAGCATCCCGCCCCTGCGCTGGTCTGGCGCTCCTCGCGCTCTGGCAGACTAGACGCGCGCGTTTCGCGTGATCCGCCTTGGTGTAACGGCAGCACGACAGCCTTTGGAGCTGTTAGGTCCAGGTTCGAATCCTGGGGGCGGAGCGGCGCCACAGCGCCGCTCCGCGCGTGGGAGTTGCTCGTCATGCCAGTAGCTCGCCGCCGACACCGGACACTCCGCGCGTGGGAGTTGCTCGTCATGCCAGTAGCTCGCCGCCGACACCTGACCTTCCGCGCGTGGGAGTTGCTCGCCATCAAGCTGAACGGGCCGCCGACGCCTCGCCGTTGCGACCTGTGCTGACTGCCGCGTACGGTTGCAGGGTGCATCTGTACTTCTCGTGACGGCTGAGTAGAGACTGTCGCGCTCGTCGAGCTATCCGAGCGTGCGGCGATCTCGTATGTCCTCGACCTTTCCGGTCGCCCTCCGTTGCGCACCGACCCTCCTCGCGGACTCCTCGGTGCCTCGTCATGAAGGATGCGCATGCTCAGCTCCACACACCGTCTACCCGCGCGCCAGCGCGCCCAACTCACCGCCTCTGACGTCTCGATCGTGCGCGGCACCACGACCGTGCTGAACCAGGTCAGCCTCACGGTGACACCCACTTCACGCATAGCGATCGTCGGTGAGAACGGGCGCGGCAAGTCGACGCTGCTCCACGTGCTCGCCGGCAGTCTGGCTCCCGATGCGGGCACTGTTCAGCGCACCGGAACTCTCGGTCTGGCAGAGCAGGAGATGTCTGCGGACGACGACCGAACGGTGGGTCAGGCCGTCGCAGACGCGATTGCCTACTCGCTCGATGCGCTGGCCGCGCTCGACCGCGCTGCTCGTGCTCTCGCCGTGGGCACGGAAGACGCCGCTGCACGGTATGCCACCGCGTTGGAGCACGCAGAGGCTCTCGACGCGTGGCATGCCGAGCGGCGTGTGCAGATGGCGCTCGAAGCGCTCGACGCGGAGACCGACCTGACTCGCCTGCTGCGCGACTTGTCTGTGGGCCAACGCTATCGAGTCCGCCTCGCATGCCTGCTCGGTGCCGACGACGATTTCCTGCTGCTCGATGAGCCGACGAACCATCTCGATCGTTCGGGTCTCGACTTCATGACAGAGCACGTGCGCGCACGCGCGGGGGGAGTCGTGGTCGTGACTCACGATCGCGCTCTGCTGTCAGACGTGGCGGAGACCATCGTCGACCTCGACCCGACACCTGATGACCGGGTACGGATCTACGGCAACGGATACGCAGGGTATCGCGATGGCCGGCGGGCCGAACGTGAACTGTGGGAGCAGGAGTACGCGCGGCAGCAGGCCGAGCATGCGCGTCTGCATGACGCTCTCAGCTCGGCACAGAACCGTCTGGTCTCGGGATGGCGACCGGAGAAGGGCACGAATAAGCACGGCCGCGCCACGCGTGCAGGAGGGCTCGTGCAGAGCGTCCATCGTCGGCAGCAGCAACTCGACGCTCATGCCGTCACGGTGCCAGAACCGCCGCTGCAGTTCCGGCTTCCCGACCTGCCCTCGGGGCCCGCGGGCGTGCTCGTGAGCGCGGAGGGAATTCGGGTGACGGGGCGACTTGCCGGTTCGGTGTCGTTCACGCTCGTGCGCCGCGGACGACTGGTGGTCACGGGGCCGAACGGCTCGGGCAAGTCGACTGTGCTGAGTGTGATCGCCGGCGAGCTTCAGCCTGACGCCGGCATCGTTCGCGTGCCGCGGAATGTCAGGGTGGGGTACCTGCGGCAGGAGTCCGAGCTGCCGCTGGAACGACGTGCGAGTGAGGTCTACACGTCGTTGGTCGACGCGCTCGTCGCGAGCGGTGCGTTGTCAGACTCAGAGGCGGTCGGTCTCTCTCACCTCGGTCTTCTCAGAGCCCGAGAGTCGAGCAAGCGCATCGGCGAGTTGTCGATGGGGCAACGGCGTCGCCTGCAGCTCGCCCTAGTGCTGGCGTCGAGACCGCACGTGCTCCTTCTCGACGAGCCCACCAATCACCTCTCCATCGCGCTCGTCGACGAACTCACCGATGCCCTCGGCGCGACGGAGGCGGCGGTGGTGCTCTCGACGCACGACAGGCAGCTCTTGCGTGACGTTCGCGAATGGTCGTCACTCAAGCTGGGCGCGCCCTAGCGCGGGTCGCCAGGATGCGCGCGCCAACGCGCACGCGTCGAATCGTGCGGCCGCGAACGACCTGCGCCAGAATGTCTGCAGCGGTTCGACGGCGCCCGCACCCGGGTGCCTGCGCGCCGCCGACCGACCGCGAGTGCCGCAACCGGCAGCAACGGTCGGCCTGAGACCCGCGGCGCCGTACTCGATGATCCGAGGCGCGGCCCGCGCGACAAGGAGCCGCCGTGAGAACCCCCGTCGCCCTGCCCGCCCCCCTCGCGGCGCGAGAGTACATCTCGGCGCTCGACCTGTTCCGCCTCGGCATCGGGCCCTCGAGCTCGCACACCGTCGGCCCGCTGCGTGCTGCGCAGGCCTTCGTGCAGCAGCTCGCAACAACGCCCGGCCTGAGCAACGTTGCGCGCGTCGAGTGCGATCTTTTCGGCTCGCTCGGCTCTACGGGCGTCGGCCACGGAACCCCCGGCGCCGTGCTCGCCGGTCTCGCCGGCTGCACGGTGGAGACCGTCACGCACGATGACGTCGAGCGCGTGGTCGCCGACGCCGATGGCGGGATGCTCGCTCTCGGTGGCACGCACCACATCGCCCTCGACTCGACGTGGCTGCGGTTCATGCCGCAGGTGCGCCTCGAGCGCCACCCCAATGCGCTCGAGCTGCGGGCCTTCGACGCCGCGGGCAGCCCGCTCGCTGTCGAGACCTACTACTCGGTGGGCGGGGGATTCGTCGAACACGAGGGCGATGCCCCCCAGACCGGAGGCACCGCGGCAATACCGGTACCGCATCCCTTCGACACGGCGGTCGAGCTGCTGCACCGCTGCCGCACGACGGGCCTCGGCCTCGTCGCTCTCGCCCGCGAGAACGAGCACGCTCTGCGCGGCGAGCAGTCGACGACAGCAGGCCTGCGCGCGGTCGCCGCTGCCATGACCGACTGCATCGACCGCGGCTTGAGCGCCGAGGGAATCCTGCCCGGCGGCCTCAAGGTGCCGCGACGGGCGGCGGCGATCGCGCAGAAGCTGCGGGCGATCGATGCCGCGAAGACGCGAGACACGAGCCCCGAGTGGCTGCAGGCCTACGCGATCGCGGTCAATGAAGAGAACGCCGCGGGTGGTCGAGTGGTCACGGCGCCGACCAACGGCGCAGCCGGAATCATCCCGGCCGTGCTGCGCCACGCGCTCGAGACGCAGAAGCCCGCCGACCGCGACACGGCAGCCGAGGAGTTTCTGCTCGTCGCCGCCGTGTTCGGGGCGCTCATCAAGTCGAACGCGAGCATCTCGGGCGCCGAAGCGGGGTGTCAGGGCGAGGTCGGCTCTGCCGCATCCATGGCCGCCGCCGGCTTTGCGCACCTGCTCGGCGGCACCCCTGAGCAGGTCGAGAACGCGGCCGAGATCGCGATGGAGCACTCGCTCGGCCTCACCTGCGACCCCGTGAGCGGCCTCGTGCAGCTGCCCTGCATCGAGCGCACCGCCGTCGGCGCGGGTCACGCGGTCGCCGCCGCCCGCATCGCCATGCACGGCGACGGCACCCACCTGATCAGCTTCGACACCGTGGTCGAGACCATGCGGCAGACGGGGGAGGACATGTCGACCAAGTACAAGGAGACGAGCGAGGGCGGCCTCGCGGTGAACGTGGTGGAGTGCTGAGCGGATGTTCTCCCGAGACATCCGCCAGCGCGTCGACCGCACCGTCGCCGAGGTCATGGCCGTCGCCGCCGACCTCGACCGCATGCCCGAGTGGGCGAGCGGCCTGTCGGGCGATGCCCAAGTCGAGTTCTCGATCGACGTCGAGCGCGGCATTCTTGACCACGACGTCACCCTGCCCGATGGCAGCGTCGCGCCCGTGCGCCTGCGTGTCGAGCCGCGCGGCGTCGGCAGCGAGATCGTCTTCACGCTCGAGCGACTGCCTGGCATGAGCGACGAGCAGTGGCGCACCGACGCTGAGACCGTCGCCGCCGACCTGCGTCGGCTCGCCGCGCTGTGCGAGCAAGGCGAGGCGGGCTGAGCCCACGCTCACACCGCACCCTCATACCGACCCGCCACACTGAGCGGATGACCGAGGCGACCCCGTCGCCTGTGGCGACCCGTTCCGACGACGACACGAAGCTCATCGCCGCCGAAGCCTTCGCGCGTCGCCTCGACCGCCCGATGGGCATCCTGGGCCTGCTGTTCCTCTTCGTCGTGCTCGGCCAGTTGCTCGCCACCGATGCCCTACTGACCATCGTGCTCGGTGTGCTCGGCTGGCTGTTCTGGTTGGTCTTCGTGGTCGAGTTCTTCGCACGCGCCGTCATCGCGGGCTTTCAGCGCGCGTTCTGGAAGAAGAACTGGTGGCAGGTCATCTTCTTGCTCGTGCCGTTCTTGCGGTTCTTCCGGGCGCTGCAGGCTCTGCGCTTCTTGCGCATCTCGCGCGTCGCTCGGTTCGGGGGTGTGCTGACGGCGGGGTTCCGCGGCTCGCGCTCGGCCGGCCGCCTGCTGTCGAGCCGCATCTGGTTGCTCACGGCTGTCACCGCGATCGTCATTCTCGTCGCGAGCCAACTGCTGTTCATCACCGAGGCCTACGACCACTACATCGATGCTCTGTACGAAGCGGCACTGCTCGCCATCAGCGGCGAGCCGCTCTCGGTCGACACCGGATTCTCGCGACTGCTCGAGGTCGTGCTCTCGATCTACGCCGTGGCCGTCTTCGCGACGCTGGCGGGTGCGCTCGGCGCCTTCTTCTTGCGCGACGAGAGCGAGAAGGATCTCGCGAGCGCCGACGGTGAGCAGGGTGCAGCCGTGACCCCCGTCGATGCGGGCCGCCGTGACCCCGGCTGACAGAATGGGGCCATGACTGATTCGCGTCTCGCCGTCATCGTGCTCGCCGCCGGCCAGGGCACGCGCATGAAGTCGCGCACGCCGAAGGTGCTGCATCCGCTTGCCGGAGTTCCGCTCATCGGGCACGTGCTCGCCGCGGCCCGCGCGCTCGATCCCGCACACGTCGTCGCCGTCGTGCGTCACGAGCGTGATGCGGTCGCCGCCGCGATCTCCGAGCTGGATGCCCACGCGATCATCGCCGACCAGGACGAGATTCCCGGCACCGGTCGGGCAGTCGAGGCGGGCCTCGCCGCACTGCCTGCCGACTTCGACGGCGACGTGCTCGTCGTCTCGGGCGACGTGCCGCTGCTCGACGCCGAGACGCTCGCCTCTCTTCTCGCGCGTCACCGGGGGGCTGAGGCCGCCGCGACCGTGCTGAGCGCCGTGCTCGATGACGCCACGGGCTACGGCCGCATCGTGCGCGACCACGCCGGCGCTCTCGACCGCATCGTCGAGCAGAAAGACGCCTCCGACGACGAGCGCGCCCTCACCGAGATCAACTCGGGCACGTACGTCTTTCAGTGCTCCTCGCTGCGCGAAAAACTCGCACTCGTCTCGACCGACAACGCCGCGCAAGAGAAGTACCTCACCGACGTGATCGGCATGCTGCGCGGCGACCAGCATCCCGTGGCGGCGCTGCCCGCCGGTCAGAGCTGGCTCGTCGCCGGCGTGAACGACCGCGTACAACTGAGCGACGCGGCGCAGCGGCTCAACGCCATGATCGTGCGCGGCTGGCAGCTCGCCGGAGTCACGATCAGCGACCCCGCGAGCGTGTGGATCGACCGCACCGTCACCCTCGACGAAGATGTCGAGATTCTGCCGGGCACCCAGCTCAAGGGCGCGACCGCCATCGCGCGCGGTGCCGTCGTCGGCCCCGACACGACCCTCACCGACTGCGAGGTCGGCCCGGATGCTCGCGTGAGCCGCACCGACGGCACGCTCGCCGTGATCGGCGCAGGCGCATCCGTCGGCCCGTTCGCCTACCTGCGCCCCGGCACGGTCATCGGTGAAAAGGGCAAGGTGGGCACGTTCGTCGAGACGAAGAACTCGACGCTCGGCCGCGGCGCCAAAGTGCCGCACCTGTCGTACATTGGCGACACGACGGTCGGCGAGGGCACGAACATCGGGGCTGGCACGATCACCGCCAACTACGACGGCGTGAACAAGCACCGCACCGAGGTCGGCGCCCACGCGCGCACGGGCTCGCACAACGTGTTCGTAGCCCCCGTTAGGATTGGGGACGGAGCGTACACGGGAGCAGGAACGGTCGTCCGCAAGGATGTTCCGGCCGGCGCCCTGGCCGTCAACGTGGCACCCCAGCGGAACGTCGAACGGTGGGTGGCGGCGAACCGGCCGGGAACAGCGGCGGCCGAGGCAGCTGCGGCCGCAGCCGACGACACCACCGCCGCCGAACCGGGCACCGACTCCGCGTAGCCGACCAGCACACCAGCGTCGCCTCGGCGGCAGAAGGCGGGAACCTCATGGCCAGCATCAAGATCACCGGCCAGAAGCGCCTCGTCATCGTGACCGGGCGCTCGCATCCCGTGCTCGCGGAGCAGATCGCCGAATATCTGCAGACCGAGATCGTGCACACCGATGCGCGCACCTTCGCCAACGGCGAGATCTACGCGCGCTACGACGAGAGCGTGCGCGGCTGCGACGCCTTCGTGCTGCAGTCGCACGCGGCGCCCATCAACGAAGCGCTCATGGAGCAACTGATCATGGTGGATGCTCTCTAGCGTGCGTCTGCCTAGCGCATCACCGTGGTCGCACCCTTCTACCCCT
>SXMG01000167.1 GCA_005778835.1 Actinomycetota bacterium | reverse complement strand
GCCTCACCGACAACCGCAACCGTGCCGCGGCCGAGGTGCGCACCGCGATGTCGCGCAACGGCGGCACGATGGCCGACCCGGGCAGCGTCGCCTACAACTTCAGCCGCAAGGGCGTCATCTCGATCACGAAGACCGACGGTGTCACCGAAGACGACATCCTCATGGCCGTGCTCGACGCGGGAGCCGAAGAGGTCATCGACCAGGGCGGCGGCTTCGAGGTCATCACCGACCCCTCGCAGCTGCTCGCTGCGCGCGAGGCGCTGCAGCAGGCGGGCATCGAGTACGACTCGGCCGAGGCCGAATTCGTCGCGAACCTGCAGATCGAGGCCGATGTCGACACCGCACGCAAGCTCTTCCGGCTCGTCGACGCCATGGACGAGCTCGACGACGTGCAGAACGTCTTCACGAACGTCTCTCTGACGCCCGAGGTGCGCGCCGAGCTCGACACCGACGACGACGAGTAGCCCCGTGCTGCGGGTGCTCGGCGTCGACCCCGGTCTGACCCGTTGCGGGGTCGGCATCGTCGACATCGAGCCCAACCGGCGGGCGACCCTCGTCGCCGTCACCGTGATTCAGACCGCCCCCGACCTCGCTCTTGAGCAGCGGCTGCTCGCGATCGGCTCGCAGCTCGCGCTGCTGCTCGACGAGCACCGGCCCGATGTTGTCGCGCTGGAGCGCGTGTTCGCGCAGCACAACGTGCGCACGGTCATGGGCACGGCGCAGGCGAGCGGAGTGGTGCTGCACGCGGCCGCCGCGCGCGGTCTCGCGGTCACGCTGCACACGCCGACCGAGGTGAAGGCGGCCGTCACGGGGCACGGCGGCGCCGACAAAAAGCAGGTCACCGCGATGGTGCAGCGCATTCTGCGTCTGGATGCTCCGCCCCGGCCCGCCGATGCCGCCGACGCCCTCGCGCTCGCGATCTGCCACGGGTGGCGCGGGTCGTCGAGCCCAGCGGCACGGGCCGCGGGGGAGTCCGGCGCGAGCTCGGCTGCCCTCACCCCCGCCCAGCAGGCGTGGCGCACGGCGGAGAAGGCGACCCGCGCCCGTAGGCTCGACGGGTGATCGCCAGCCTGCGGGGAACCCTCATCGCCCGCGCGGGCACGCGTGTGGTGATCGATGTCGCGGGCGTCGGGTACGCCGTGGCGGTCACCGAGAGGCACGCGCGAGAACTGCGCACCGGCGACACGGTGCGCCTGCACACGGCCCTCGTGGTGCGCGAGGACGACATGAGCCTGTTCGGGTTCGCCGATGAGGTCGAGCTGGGGCTCTTCGAGCTGCTGCGCACGGTCTCGGGGGTGGGGCCGAAGTCGGCCCTGGGCGTGCTTGGCGAGATGACTGCCGACCAGATCGCCCGGGCGATCGCGGCCGACGACGATGCTCCTTTCCGGGCCGTGAGCGGGATCGGGCCGAAGACGGCGAAACTCATCGTGGTGACGCTCGCCGGCAAGCTCGCGGCGCCCTCCGGTACAGCGGCATCGGCAGCCGAGACGTCGGAGCCGGCGGCCGTGACCATGTCGCTCGTCGCTGCCCTGACGGGCCTCGGCTGGCCTGAGCGGACCGCGCTCGAGGCGGCGACGCAGGTCGTCGAGGCCGACTCCGAGGCCGCGCAGACCGGGCTGCCGGTGCTGCTGAGGCGCGCGTTGAGCATCCTCGGTCCGACGCGCGGTCGCGGCGACGACCTCGGTGGCCGCTCGTGAGCGACGAGGCGCGCTCGTGAGCGACGTGCTGCGGCCGACGCCCGAGTCCGATGCCGAGCTCGCGTTCGAAGGGGCCCTGCGCCCGCAGAGCCTCGACGAGTTCGTCGGCCAGCAGAAGGTGCGCCGCCAGCTGCAGCTTCTGCTCGAGGCTGCTGGCCTGCAGAACCGCACACCCGACCACATCCTGCTTGCGGGCCCCCCGGGGCTCGGCAAGACGACGCTGGCGATGATCGTGGCGTACGAGGGTCAGCGACCCCTGCGCATGACGAGCGGACCGGCCATTCAGCACGCAGGAGATCTCGCTGCCGTGCTCTCGTCGCTCGTGCCAGGAGACGTGCTGTTCATCGTCGAGATCCACCGCATGGCTCGTTCGGCTGAAGAGATGCTCTACCTCGCGATGGAAGACTTCCGGGTCGACATCATGGTCGGCAAGGGCGCGGGCGCGACGAGCATCCCCCTCGAGCTGGCGCCGTTCACCCTGGTCGGCGCGACCACGCGATCGGGACTGCTGCCGAATCCGCTGCGCGACCGATTCGGCTTCACTGCGCACCTCGAGTTCTACGAGCCCGAAGAGCTTCATCTGGTGCTCGTGCGCGCGGCACGACTGCTGAACCTCACGATCGACGATGACGCCCTGGCCGAGATCTCGCGCCGGTCGCGCGGCACCCCTCGCATTGCCACCCGCCTGCTGCGGCGCGTGCGCGACTTCGCGCTCGGGCACGGGGGCGCTGCCGACCGCACGGCGGTGCGCGCTGCGCTCGAGCTGTACGACGTCGACGAGCAGGGGCTCGACCGGCTCGACCGCGCGGTTCTCACGGCGATCGTCGAGCGCTTCGACGGCGGCCCGGTCGGCCTGTCGACCCTTGCGGTGTCGGTGGGGGAGGAAGCGGAGACGATCGAAGCGGTCGTCGAGCCGTTCCTCGTGCGCACCGGCCTGCTCTCGCGCACTCCCCGCGGCAGGGTGGCGACCTCGCGTGCGTGGGCCCACCTGGGGCACCCGCCACGGTCTGCTTCGGCCGATGACCTATAGTTGACGGCGGGCCTCGGCTGAGCATCCTGCTCGCCGACCGGCACCCGCATCGGTGCCACGCCGTCGAACTCCCCGAAAGGCTTCTCCCTCATGGATCCGTTGACGATCGTCATGCTGGGCATCCTCGCCCTGCTCATCTTCTTCATGTTCCGCAACTCCCGCAAGCGCAAGGCCGAGCTCGAGATGCTGCAGGAAAAGATGGTGCCCGGCGCCGAGGTCATGACCAACTTCGGCCTCTTCGGCACGCTCGTCGCCGTCGACGACGACACCAACGTGGCCACGATCGAGACCAGCCCCGGCAGCACCGTGCGCGTGCACCGCCAGACCCTCGCTCGCGTCGTCGAAGACGAGCCGGTGGTCGACGAGATCGCCGAAGACGCCGACGAGGCCTCGGGCCCCGTGCTCAACGAGTCGAGCCTCGACGCGCCGCCGAAGAAGCCCAAGCGCGCTTCGAGCTCTGACGACTAGTAGCTGACCGCTGTTCCGCGCGGGGCGCGCCGTTCACCGTCGTGCCCTGACACCCCCCGTGAAGAAATGAGTACCTGAGGTGGCCAGAAGCACCGCAGAGCGCAAAGCCATTCGATCGCTTGTCTGGCTTCTCGTCATCATCATCGCCTTGATCGCCGCCAACGGCGCCAGCGTGCTGTTCAACAACGGCCAGTGGACTCCGAAGCTCGCACTCGACCTCGAGGGCGGCACGCAGATCATCCTGAGCCCGCAGATCGCCAGCGGCGAGGAGGTCACGCAGGAGCAGCTCGATCAAGCCGTCGCGATCATCCGCCAGCGCGTCGACGCCAGCGGTGTGAGCGAGGCCGAGATCAACACGCAGGGCGGCCAGAACATCGTCGTCTCGATTCCCGGCGAGCCCGATGACGAGACGCTCGAGCGCATCCAGAGCTCGGCGAAGCTCGAGTTCCGTGCGGTGCTGACGGCCGATCTGGCGTCGAACAGCGTCATCGGCGAAGAAGGGTCGACCGATCCTGAGGCAGACGCTGGCGCCGACTCCACTGATCCCGACTCGGCCGACGGCGCCACGAGCGACGACCCTTCGGCCACGCCGAGCGAGGAGCCCAGCGCTGAGCCGACTCCGAGCGCTTCGCCCACCGACGCGAGCGACCTGGCCTGGATCACTCCCGAGCGCCAAGAGCTGTTCGACAGCTTCGACTGCGCCACGCTCGACGTCGTGGGCGCCAACGTCGCGCCCGTCGACGAGCCGCTCGTCACGTGCGAGCAGGATTCGAGCATCAAGTACATCCTCGGCCCGGTCGAGGTGGCCGGTGAGCGCATCGCGGATGCCCGGTCTCAACTGATCGCCTCGTCCACGGGCGTCACGACCAACGAGTGGGGCGTCGTCATCGAGTTCGATGCCGCGGGCACACAGGAGTTCCGTACGGTCACCGAGCGACTCATCGCGCTCACCGGTGTTCAGAATCAATTCGCCATCGTGCTCGACGGCCGGGTCATCAGCGCGCCTCGCACACTGGCCGCGATCACCGATGGCCGCCCCCAGATCAGCGGCAACTTCACGGAGGAGAGCGCCCAAGTGCTCGCCGATCAGTTGAAGTTCGGCGCCCTGCCGATCGGCTTCGAGGTGCAGTCGAGCGAGAACATCAGTGCCACGCTCGGTGTCTCACAGCTGCAGAGCGGCATCATCGCCGGCATCATCGGCCTGATCCTCGTCGCGCTGTACGGCTTCTTCCAGTACCGAGCATTGGGTGGCGTGGTGGTCGCCTCGCTCATCGTGGCGGCGATCGTGACGTACCTGATCATCACCTACCTCTCGAACCAGCAGGGCTACCGTCTGTCACTCGCCGGTGTCGCGGGCCTGGTGATCTCGATCGGCGTCATCGCCGACTCGTTAAAGTACCTAAGTTTACACCACACGTACACCAACCACAACTGTTGAGTAACTGAAGATTGTTGGCAAAGTAATCAACTGTGTACGTAATACGAGTACTGGGGTGTGAAGACG
>SXMG01000166.1 GCA_005778835.1 Actinomycetota bacterium | reverse complement strand
TCGTCGACGATCACGAAGGCGTCGTGCAGCGAGCGCCCACGAATGTGCGTGAGCGGCAGCACCTCGAGCAGGCCGCGGTCAATGACCTCGTCGAGCACGTTCTGCGAGACGACCGAGCCGAGGGTGTCGAACGTCGCCTGCGCCCAGGGGTTCATCTTCTCGCTCGCGTCGCCCGGCAGGTAGCCGAGCTCTTGACCGCCGACCGCGTACAGCGGCCGGAAGACCATGATCTTGCGCTGCTGCTGCCGTTCGAGCACGGCCTCGAGGCCCGCGCACAGGGCGAGCGCCGACTTGCCGGTGCCGGCGCGGCCGCCGAGCGAGACGATGCCGACCTGAGGGTCCATGAGCAGGTCGATGGCGAGGCGCTGCTCGGCCGACCGGCCGTGCAGGCCGAAGACGTCGCGGTCGCCGCGCACGAGCGCGATCTCACCCTCGGCGGCGACGCGGCCGAGTGCCGAGCCGCGATCGCTCTGAATCACGAGCGACGTGTTGATGGGCAGCGACGCCACCTCGGGCGTCGCGAGCACCTCTCGGTCGTAGAGCTGGGCCATCTGGTCGCTCGAGAGCGAGACCTCGGCCATGCCGGTCCAGCCGCTGTCGACGGCGAGCTCGGCGCGGTACTCCTCGGCGGCGAGGCCGACCGATGAGGCCTTGACGCGCAGCGGCAGGTCTTTCGAGACGACGGTGACGTCGAGACCGTCGTTGGCGAGATTCATGGCCACGGCGAGAATGCGCGAGTCGTTGTCGCCCAGCTGCAGACCGCTCGGCAGCACCGACTGGCTCGAGTGGTTCAGCTCGACACGCAGTGAGCCGCCCGTCTCGCCGACGGCGATCGGAAAGTCGAGGCGCTCGTGCTGCACGCGCAGCTCGTCGAGGTTGCGCAGGGCCTGGCGCGCGAAGTAGCCGATCTCCGGATCGTTGCGCTTGGCCTCGAGCTCGGTGATCACGACGACCGGCAGCACCACGGCGTGCTCCGCGAACCGGAAGAGCGCTTTCGGGTCGCTCAGCAGCACCGACGTATCGAGCACATAGGTGCGCTGCCCCACCTCCTTGCGGCCGGTCGACGTCGACGGGTTCTGAAGGGAGGTTTTCGCAGCAGCCACCGGTGCTCCATCCCCGGGGACGCGGGCGGCCCCGGACCTGTTGTGTGCGGTGCGGCCGGTAGTCGCGAGGACGCTCGTTCCGGCCGTCCCGATCAGGCGCGATGCCTGATGTCTCAGACGCTAGGCCTGTGTGCGCGCCACGGCGCCGCGACACGCCCACGGCCACCGAGCCGTAACGTGCGGGGTCAGCCCCGTGCGAGCGGCTGAAACTCGGCGAACGCCGCGCGCAGCATGTCGAACGTCTCGTCGGTCGTCGAGACGTGCGCCGACAGCCGCACGCGTCCGTCGCGCACGGTCGCCGACACCCCGTGGTTGTGCAGAGCGGCGGCGAGGGCACTGACCGACTCGGGGTGCGGCGCGAGCGTGACGATGCCTGCGCGCTCGGCATCGCCGCGCGGCGAGACGACTTCGATGGCCGCGTCGTCGGCGATCTGCAGCAGCTGTGCGGTGCGCTCGATCACGACCGAGCGGATGGCGGGCACGCCCGCACGCAGCACGGCCTCGACCGCACCGGCCAGCCGGGCCTGCGCACCGGCGTCGGCGTAGCCCACGCGGAAGGCGCTCGCATCGGCGGCGGGCGGCAGCACGTCGTGCACGACCCCCTCGCCCGCGTGCGCGGTCCAGCCCGACCAGACGGGCGTGAGCTGCTCGAGTGCCCGGTCGCTCAGGGCGAGGAACCCGGTGCCCTGGCCCGCGCGCAGCCACTTCTGGCCGCCCGAGGCGATGACGTCGGCGAGCTCCCAGGGAGCATCCACGATGCCGGTGCCCTGAATGGCGTCGACGACCAGCAGGCGGTCGCCGATGACCTGCCTGATGCCCTCGAGGTCGACGAGATGGCCTGTGCGGTAGTCGACGAGGCTCACGACGACGGCGACCACCGACGAGGCGAGCTGGTCGCGCACGACGCCCGGCGTCACCCGTTCGTGCTCAGGGGTGATCGTGTGGGGCACGAGCACCCCGAGAGCCTCGGCCGCGCGGGCCATGGCGTAGCCGACAGCCGGGAACTCTCCCGACGACGCCGCGACTCCCCCAGTGAGCCCGAACATGACGTGCATGAGCGCCTGGCTCGTGCTGGGTTGGAAGGCGATCTGATCGGGGCGCATGCGCACGAGAGAGGCGACCGCCTCGCGCACCCGCGCATCCTGCTGCTCGATCGCGGCGAACGAGCCGAACCGGGCATGCGACATCGTGTCGATCATGGCCCGCGACTCGGCGGCTGCGGCTTCGCCGATCGGCGCGAGCCGGGCGAAGTCGAGGTAGCCGGGGTCGTCAGAGAACCCGGTTGCGTAGTCGTCGATCTCGCCCATCGTGCCCCCTACTGGCCGAAGCGGCGCTGCCGCCGAGAGAAGTCGCGCAATGCGCGCAAGAAGTCGACCTCGCGCAGATCGGGGCCGAGCGCCTCGACGAAGTAGAACTCGCTGTGGGCGCTCTGCCACAGCATGAAGTCGCTCAGCCGCTGCTCGCCCGAGGTGCGGATCACGAGGTCGGGGTCGGGTTGCCCGCCCGTGTAGAGGTGCTCGGCGATCTTCTCGGGGGTCACCAGCTCGGCGAGCTCGTCGAGGGTGCCGCCGCTCTCGGCGTGGTGGTGCACGATCGCGCGCACGGCATCGGCGATCTCGCGCCGGCCGCCGTACCCGACGGCGAGATTGATGTGCAGGCCCGTCTTGCCGACCCCGCGCTGCTCAGCGGCATCGAGCTCGTCGAGCAGGTCGTGCGGCAGGCCATCACGGCTGCCGACGTGCTGCACGCGCCACTGGTCGATCGACGAGAGGTCGGAGGCGAGCACGCCGATGATGCGCATGAGTCCCGTGAGCTCGGTGGTGTCGCGACCGGCGAGGTTGTCGGTCGAGAGCAGATAGAGGGTCACGACGCCGATGCCCGCCTGGTCGCACCACGAGAGGAATTCGCGCATCTTGTCGGCCCCGGCACGGTACCCGTGGTCGGTCGTGCCGCCGTACTGGCGCGCCCATCGACGGTTGCCGTCGATGATCATGGCAACATGCCGAGGGTGCGTGGCGTCGGCCAGCTGTCGGCGCAGCCGCCGCATGTACAGCTGATAGAGCAGGCCACGACCCCGCGGTGTTCTCGACGATCGCACAGGCCCAGGGTAGTCGGCCCTGCCCCGGTTGTACCCTGCCTCCAACCGGGAGGCCCGGTCGATGTGGCTCCCGTATCATCGGCGCATGACCTCTGCCCCCCACCGCGAGAACGACCCCGTCGCCGCCGACGACGAGGAGGGCACGGACATTCCGAACATTCCGCTGCTCGACGAGTCGATCGAGTACCACGACCTCGATCAGAAGCCCACGTGGCGCGGCTGGATCCACGCCGGCACGTTCCCTCTCGCGATCGTGCTCGGGCTCGTGCTCATCGCCGTCGGTGACAGCCCCGCCGCGCGGTGGTCGAGCGCCGTCTTCGTCTTCTCATCGCTGCTGCTGTTCGGCATCTCGGCGACCTACCACCGCTTCAACTGGCCCGACCGCACGCGCGTGCTGCTGAAGCGGCTCGACCACGCCAACATCTTCCTGCTGATCGCCGGCACCTACACGCCCCTGTCGATCATGGCGCTGCCGCCCGAGAAGGGCTACCTGCTGCTCGTGCTCGTGTGGGCGGGCGCCCTCATCGGCATCGGGTTCCGCGTGTTCTGGATCTCGGCGCCGCGCTGGGCCTATGTGCCGCTCTACGTCATGCTCGGCTGGGCCGCGGTGCTCTACATCGTCGATCTCTTCACCGCGAACGCCGCGATGATGGTGCTCGTCATCGTCGGCGGGCTCGCCTACACGGCGGGCGCGGTCGTCTACGCGATGAAGAAGCCCAACCCCCGACCGGGTGTGTTCGGCTTCCACGAGATCTTCCACACGCTCACGGTCATCGCCTTCCTATGCCACTGGACGGCTGTCTTCCTCGTCGCGATCGATCCGCCGTTCGGCGGCTAGCGCTGCCGGGTCGGGCTCGGCGGGGCCGCCTTCGGCCACCATCTGCTTCTCGTCGATGAGCTGCTCGGCCATCAGCTGCTCGGCCTCCATGCGCTCGCGAATCTCGCCGCGGTAGCGCACGCGGCGGATGCGGCGCGACATGTCGACCATGAGGAAGATCGCGGCGATCGCGACGAGGGCGATCGCGACGAATCCGGCGACGCCCGGGGTCACCGTGTCGGGATCGAACCCCGGTGGGGTGCCGGGCTCATCGATCGGGTTCGGGCCGATACCCATCGGCGCCAGAAACGAGACCAGGTCGACAACGATCACGCGGATGCTCCTCACGAGGGTGGCGTTCAGCCGCGGTCAAGCCAACACTGACCTGCGCGCTCTACGCTGTAACGACAGGGTATCGAGTGAGTCTGAGGGGCGAACACCGAATGACGAGCACGCAGCAGTCGCTCGATGAGCGCTACGGGCGCACCCCCGGCGCCGAGCGCCGCACGCGCACCCTCATGATCATCGCCGGCGTCGTGTTCTCGATCGTCTTCACGGCCTGGGTGGTGTGGGGCGGCCTCTCGGGCACGAATGCCTCGCTCGAGACGCGCGAGCTGGGATACTCGGCCGTCACCGACACCTCGATCGACGTGCGGTGGGAGGTCTCGGCCGCTCCGGGGTCTGAGGTCACGTGCGCGATCCAGGCGCTCAACGAGAGCTTCGGCATCGTCGGCTGGCGCATCGTCGACCTCGGCGCCTCTGACGAGCGCACGCGCGTCTTTATCGAGACCATCCGCACAGCGGAACCCCCGGTCACCGCTTTGCCGTATCGGTGCTGGCTCGCGTAAACTCGCCGGAATCGAAAGACGGAACCGGCCCGCGGGCCGGTTCCGTTGTGTCAGGAGGCATGTTCCATGAGCGACAGCACCGGTTCCACCACGCAGTGGCTGACCCAAGAGGCGCACGACCGTCTCACGGCCGAGCTCAATCACCTGTCGACCGAAGGCCGCACCGAGATCGCCAAGCGCATCGAGGCCGCTCGTGACGAGGGTGACCTGAAGGAGAACGGCGGGTACCACGCCGCGAAAGACGAGCAGGGCAAGATGGAGGCGCGCATTCGCACCCTCACCGAGCTGCTGCGGCACGCGGTCGTCGGCGAAGCGCCCACCGCGCACGGCGTGGTCGAGGCCGGCACGGTCGTGACCGCGACGATTCTCGGCGACGACGAGCGCTTCCTGCTCGGCAGCCGCGAAATCGTCGGAGACGACAGCGACATCGACGTCTACAGCGAGCAGAGCCCGCTCGGCCAGGCGATCATCGGCCACAAGATCGGCGACACCGTGTCCTACACGGCCCCGAACGGCAAGGAGATCGCCGTCACGATCGTCGACGTGGCGACCTACACGGGCTAGAAGTCGACGCGGGGGTCGTAGCCTGCGTCGCGCAGCGCCCCCAGCACCTGATCGGCGTGCTCGGGCCCGCGCGTCTCGATGTGCAGCTCGAGTTCGACCTGGCTGATGGCGAGGCCGGTGCCGTGCCGAGTGTGCAGCACCTCGACGACGTTCGCGTTCTGATCGGCGATGATCTCTGAGGTGCGGGCGAGCTGGCCGGGGCGGTCGGGCAGCGGAATGCGCAACTTCAGGTAGCGCTCTGAGGCGGCGAGCCCGTGCGAGATGACGCGCTCCATGATGAGCGGGTCGATGTTGCCGCCCGACAGAACGACGACGGTCTCGCCCGAGGCCTTCACCGCCCCCGTCATGATCGCTGCGACGCCGACGGCGCCCGCGGGCTCGACGACCATTTTGGCGCGCTCGAGCAGCACGAGCATCGCCTTGGCGATCGCATCGTCGTCGACCGTGACGACCTCATCAACAGCGTCGCGGATGATCGCGAAGTTGAGCTTGCCCGGCTTCGACACCGCGATGCCGTCGGCAATGGTCGGGCTGATCGAGATCTCGGTCGGCTCGCCAGCCGCGAGCGAGATCGGGTAGGGCGCGGCGTTGGCGGCCTGCACGCCGATGACCCTGATGTCGCGGCCCTGCTCGGCCGCGCGCCGCTTCATGACGCTCGCGACGCCCGAGATGAGTCCGCCGCCGCCGATCGGCACGATGACGGTCTCGAGGTCGGGCACCTGATCGAGAATCTCGAGGCCGAGCGTGCCCTGCCCGGCGATGACGTCCGCATGGTCGAAAGGCGGAATGTAGACGGCACCCGTGCGCTCGGCGAACTCCTGCGCGGCGCGCAGCGGCTCGGCGACCGTGTGCCCGCGCAGCACGACCTCGGCGCCGTAGGCTCGCGTGGCCTGCAGCTTGGGCAGGGCGACGCCGATGGGCATGAAGATCGTCGCCGGAATTCCGAGCTCGCGAGCGGCGAAGGCAACACCCTGAGCGTGGTTGCCGGCGCTCGCGGCGACGACGCCGCGCGCCTTCTCCTCGTCAGAGAGCTGCGACATGCGGTTGTAGGCGCCGCGAATCTTGTACGACCCGGTGCGCTGCAGGTTCTCGCACTTGAGGTGCACCGAGGTACCGAGCAGCTCGCTCAAGTACCGCGAGGTCTCCATCGGCGTGATCTCGGCCACTCGACTGACGACGACGCGGGCGGCCTCGACCTCGGCGAGAGTCGGGCCCGCGAGGGTGAGCGGAATCGTCATGCGCGCTCCTGCGTGGAAAGAAGGGTGCGGCCTGGCAGACCCAGGCACTGCGTCAGTCTACGAGCCTGAGCCGCGTCGCACCTGCCGGGTACTGTCAGACCCGTGACGCGAATGACTGCCGCCCAGGCCCGCCGCCTGGCCCTCGCCGCGCAGGGCTTCGATCGGCCGCACCCTGCGACGGTCGGCACGCGGCAGCTGACCGCGGCGATCGACCGCCTGCAGGTGCTGCAGCTCGACTCGGTCAACGTCTTCGAGCGCTCTCACTACCTGCCGCTCTTCGCGCGCCTAGGGGCCTACGACCGGGGCGACCTCGATGCCGCGATCTTCGCGCGTCGTGGGCGCTACACCGAGTACTGGGCGCATGAGGCGGCGATCATCCGTCGCGACGATTGGCCGCTGTGGGGCTGGAAGCGCGATGCGCTGCGCGAGCGGTATACGGCTAAGAGCGCCTGGATGCGCGACAACATGAGCATGCTCGACTGGCTGCTCGCCGAGCTCGCCGATAAGGGCCCGATGACGGCGGGCGATGTCGAGCGCGACGCGGCGGCCACCGGACCACGAGGGCCGTGGTGGGACTGGAGCGACGCCAAAGAGGGGCTCGAGCACTTGTTCGCCTTCGGCGACGTCGTGAGCGGCGGGCGGCGCGGCTTCTCGCGCGTCTACGCCTTGCCCGAGCAGGTGGGGCTCGGTGCACTGCATGCCCAGGTCGTGCCGCGGGGCGAGGCGCAGCGCGAGCTCGTGCTGCGCAGCGTGCGGGCGCTCGGCGTTGGCACCGCGGGCGATATCGCCGACTACTTCCGCCTGAAGATCGCCCCGACGACGGATGCCCTCCGGTCGCTGCTCGCCGCCGGCGAGATCGAGCAGGTTGAGGTCGAGGGGTGGAGCACGGCCGTGGGCCGCCCGCTGCCGGCGTTCATCGTGCCGGGCGCGCGCATCCCGCGCCGCATCGAGACCACCGCGCTGCTCTCGCCCTTCGACCCCGTGGTCTGGAGCCGCGACCGCGCACTGCGCATGTTCGGCTTCCACTACCGCATCGAGATCTACACCCCCGCGCCGAAGCGGCAATTCGGCTACTACACGCTGCCGGTGCTCGTCGACGACCGGCTGCTCGGGCGCATCGACCTCAAGAGCGACCGGCAAGCCGGCGTGCTGCGCGTGCAGTCAGCGTGGGTCGAGCAGGGCGGCTCACCCGCGGAGCTCGCGGCGCGGGTGGCGCCGGTGCTGTGGCGAGCATCCGCCTGGCAGGGTCTCGGCGAGGTCGTCGTGACCGAGCCGCTCTGGGGTGACGCGGCGGCCGAGGTGCGCGCCGCGCTCGTGCAGCAGGCCTAGAAGCGGTTCGCGTTCTCGAGAATGCGCTTGACGCGCTCGGCGATGGGCGGGTGCGTCTGGAACATGCGGTCGACGACGCCGGGCTTCATCGGGTCGCTGATGTAGAGGTGCGCCATGGTCGAGTTCTGGCGGCGCATGGGCTGGGCGTAGTCGCCGAGCTTCTGCAGCGCGCTCGCGAGGGCTTCGGGGTCGCGCGTGGTGAGGGCTCCCGTGGCGTCGGCGAGGTACTCGCGCTGACGCGACACGGCGGCCTGCACGACCGCGGCGACGAGCGGCGCGATGATCATGGCGACCAGCCCGAGCACGAGCATGATCGGGTTGCCGTTGTTGTTGCCGCGGCCGCCCCAGAACGCCATGCGCAGCAGCACGTCGGCGATGAAGCCGACCGCGACGACGAGGCCGAAGACGATCGTGGCGACGCGGATGTCGTAGTTCTTGACGTGGCCGATCTCGTGCGCCATCACGCCGGCGAGCTCGCGGTCGTTCATGATCTCGAGCAGGCCCGTGGTCGCCGCGACGCTCGCGTGCTTCGGGTCGCGGCCGGTCGCGAAGGCGTTGGGTGCCGGGTCGTCGATGATGTAGACGCGCGGCATCGGCAGGCCCTCGGTGATCGCGAGGTTCTCGACGATGCGGTACAGGCGCGGATTCTCCGCCTTCGTGATCGGGCGCGCTCCGCCCAGCGACAGCGCCTGCGACCCGGCCGCGAAGTACTGCACGACCGTGTAGATCGTGGCACCCACGATCGTGCCGATGAAGATGCTGAAGCCGCCGCCGTAGAGGTAGTCGGCGACGAGGCCGAGCAGGCCGATGATGACGACGAACAGCACGATGATGAACACCGTGTTGCGCTTGTTCGCGGCGATCGCGCGATACACGTGTGGCTCCTGCCGGGGGTCGGCGTGCTAGAACTGCACGCGAGGCGGCTCAGCGATCGCGGCCGAGTCGGCCACCTCGAAGAAGTCGCGCTCGGTGAAGCCCAGGCCCCGCACGAACAGCGTGTTCGGGAACTGCTTGATCTTCACGTTGAGCTCGCGCACGCCACCGTTGTAGAAGCGGCGCGACGCCTGAATCTTGTCTTCCGTGTCGACCAGCTCGCCCTGCAGCTGCAAGAAGTTCTGGCTCGCCTGCAACTGCGGGTAGGCCTCGGCCACGGCGAAGATGCTCTTGAGCGCCTGCTGCATGTGGTTCTCGGCAGCGGCCGCTTCGGCGGGGCCCTGCGCACTGAGAGTCTCGGCGCGGGCCTTCGTCACGTTCTCGAAGACCTGCTTCTCGTGAGCGGCATAGCCCTTGACCGCCTCGATGAGGTTCGGCAGCAGGTCGGCGCGGCGCTTGAGCTGCACCGTGATGTCGCTCCACGCCTCGTCGACGCGCACGTTGAGCGTGACGAGCGAGTTGTACGTGGCCCAGAGGTAGATGCCCGCCACGACGACGAGCAGAACAAGCACACCAACGATTACCAGGAATTCCATAGTCCACAGCATAGGGCCGGCCTGCGAGCGACGACAGGGTCTCTGCTGGGAGAATGGCCAGCGGCAGGCGAAAAAGGGGGGTGCGGCATGCGGACACGCACGGCGCACCCGACGCCGGGCGCACCGTCGCGTGTGAGGAGATGGGCCGTCGCGCTCGCGCTCGGCGCCCTGACTTCGGCGGTGTTCACAGTGGTTCCGGCGCAGCCCGCGGCCGCGGCGGCGGCCTTCGACATCCCGACCAGTGACTTCGTCTCGGCCTCGAGCGTGACGATCACCGGCAGCAAAGACGTCGGCAGCACGCTCGTGATCCGTCGCGGCGGTGCCGTCGTGTGCACCGTCGGAGATACGGCGGCCGAGACCTTCTCGTGCTCGGGGCTGTCGGTGCCGAACGGCGTCGTCGAGTTCACGGGCGACGAGACGCTCGCCGACGAGTCGGTCGAGCCGATGACCCCGTTGACGCTGCGGGTGCTCGCGGCACCGACGATCAACGGTGCAGGCTCGACGGTGACGACGACCGGCCGGTTCAGCGGCACCGCCGAGCCAGGTGCCGACGTCGAGCTCTCGTCGACGGGGCCCGGCGGTACGACCGCGCACTCGTGCCCCGCGGCACTCGGCAACGGCTTCTGGTCGTGCGTCGTCGATCTGCCGAGCGGCCCGTACCAAGTGCGGGCACGGCAGTCGCTCGCCTCGCTCGGCCCCGAGTCTTCGGCGTTCTCGGGGGCGGTCTCTGCGACGATCGATCGCACTCCCCCCTCGCGACCCACGATCACCTCGCCGAGCCCGGGTACGACGACACTCTCGACGGTCACGGCGCGCGGAGGCGGCGAACGGGATGCTCTGCTGCAGGTCTTCGTCACCGGCGGCCTCGCGTGCGAGACGACGGTGACCGCGTCGGGCAGCTGGGCCTGCCCGCTGCAGTGGCCGCGCCCCGGAACCTGGAACGTGCAGGCGCTGCAGCGCGACGCGGCGGGCAACTTCAGCGCCGCGAGCGCCCGCGTCGAGGTGCGCTACGAGCCACCCGCCGCGCCCGCGCCACCGGCGCCCGACCCGGGCGAGCCCGATGCCGAGCCCAGCCCCGACGAGTCGCCGACGCAGCCCGCGCCGACGCCCTCGCTGCCTGGGGCGCCGAATGCACCGCCCCCACTCGACCCCGTGACGTCGAACTGGGGCACGGCGACCGGCTTCGGCGGGTCGCTACCCACGGCGGCAGAGGTGATCGAGCGGGGCGGGTGGCTGCTCGCCCCCCTCGCCGGACTCGCCTACCTGCTGCTGCTCGCTCTGCCGCTGCGGTGGTTCGCGACACACGTTCGGCCGCGGTCGATCGTGCCGCGACCGCGCTTCACGGGGCGCAACCGCCTGGGTGAGGTCGAGGAGCCGCCGACCCGCACCCTGTCACCAGTGCTGGTCGCCGCGGCAACGCTCGGCGGTGCGGCGATCATCGCCGCGCTCTCGGGCGGTATCGATGCCGAGGTGCGCTACCTGCGTCTGACGGCGGCGATTGGGCTGGGCCTGGTCGCGCTCAATATCGTCGGTGTGTTGCTGCCCGCTCGCATCGCCGGGCGCGTGGCCCGCGTGCGCGTCGGCGTGCGCCTGCTGCCCGGCATCTTGCTGGCTGCCCTGGTGCTCGCCCTCGGCTCGCGCTTCGGCGAGCTGCAGCCGCCCCTGCTCGTGGGCGTGCTCATCGCCGCTGCCGCGGTGCTCGGCTCGAGCCGCCGTGCCCGCGCGGGCGTCGCCGTCGCCCAGACGAGCGGCGTCGCGGCCCTGGCGATGCTCGGCTGGGCGGCGCACGACCTCCTGACGCCGAGCACGGGCTTCTGGATGTCGTTGTGGTCTGAGACCGCTGCCGCGATGGCCCTCGGCGGGCTCGGCTCGCTGCTCCTGCTGCTGCTGCCGATCGGCCCGCTGCCGGGCCGCATCCTCTACGCCGCCTCGCGGCCAGCCTGGGCGGCCGTCGCTCTCGTCTCGGCGTCGCTCGTCGGCGCGATCTTCGCCTCCGGCCCGGCGTTCCCGCTCGTGGCGCTGCTGCTGCTGTCGGCCGCCTTCGGCGCCGTGCTGGTCGCCATCACCGTGTGGGTGCGGTGGGTCGCGCCGGTGCTGCGCTAGTGGCGTCGTGCTGAGTACGCCGGCTGGGACGTGAACCCCGCGACACGAGTGAGCGAGCGTTGCGCCGTGCTGAGTACCCCGGCTGGGACTTGAACCCAGACTGAAGCGATTTTAAGTCGCCTGCCTCTGCCAATTGGGCTACCGGGGCGTAGGCCCCAGCCTAGATCGGCGCAGAGCTATGCCGCTCAGGCCTTGGGGCGCGACGCGAACTTCTGGAAGTAGGCCTGGGGCTGCTCGCGCGCCGAGAGGCTCACCATGTCGCGGCCGAGGAAGAAGTGGCCGACCCACGCGCCGAAGACGCGCAGCTTGCGCTCCCACATGGGAATCGCGAGGCCGTGGTAGCCGCGGTGCATGATCCAGGCGGGCCAGCCGGTGATGCCGACGTTGCGCCACTGGAACGCACCGACCCAGAGGCCGAGGCCCGCGACGGCTCCCATGTTCTGGTGCACGTAGTCGCGCGGCGACTCGTCGCGCAGCACGGCGACGAGGTTCTTCGCCATCTGCTTGCCCTGGCGCACGGCGTGCTGAGCGTTGGGCACGCAGAAGCCGCCGACTCCCCCACCGGTGAGGTCGGGCACGGCCGCCACGTCGCCCGCCGCCCAGGCGCCTTCGACAACGCCGTTGTCGTCGTGGATGCGCAGGTCGGGCTGGGTGCGGATGCGGCCGCGGTCGTCGAGCGGCAGATCGGTGCCGCGCATCATCGGGTGGGCCATGACGCCCGCCGTCCAGATGACGATGTCGCTCTCGAACACCTCGCCGGTCGACAGCTCGATGCGGCCGTCGACGGCGCTCGTGAGCTGCGTGTCGAGGTGCACGATCGCGTCGCGCTGCGCGAGGTTCTTGAGCACCCAGTGGCTGGTCTTGAGCGAGACCTCGGGCATGATGCGACCCATGGCCTCGATGAGGTGGAAGTGGGTGTCGTCGAGCGTGAGACCGGGGTACTCGCTGAGCAGGGCGCTCGCGAGGCTGCGCAGCTCGGCGAAGGTCTCGATGCCGGCGAAGCCGCCGCCGACGACGACGACCGTGAGCAGGCGGTCGCGCTCGGGGCCCGCGGGCAGCAGCGCCGCGCGCGAGAAGTTGTCGATGAGACGGTCGCGCACGGCGACGGCCTCTTCGATCGACTTCATGCCGATGGCGACATCAGCCACGCCCGGAATCGGGAAGGTGCGCGAGACCGAGCCGGCCGTGACGACGATGTGGTCGTAGTCGATCGAGTACGGCTCGCCCAGCTCGGGCGTGATCGTGGCGGTCTTGGCCGCGTGGTCGATGCCCGTGACGGCCGCGGTGATGACGGTGGTGCGCTTGAGGTGCTTGCGGTGCGAGACGACCGCGTGCCGGGGCTCCACAGAACCCGCCGCGACCTCGGGAAGGAAGGGCTGGTACGTCATGTAGGGCAGCGGGTCGACCAAGATGACTTCGGCCTCGCCACGGCGCAGCTGCTTCTCGAGCTTCAGAGCGGTGTAGAAACCGGCATAGCCGCCACCGACGATCAGGATTCTGGGCACGGAAAAAGCACTCCTAGGTGGTAGAGGGGACCGGCCTAATCTACTCTGAACCCCGTCGAGTGACGAACCGCACGGTCGCCGCGGCCCCGAGAACAGCGAGCGCCGTGCCCGTGGCGATGACGATCGCGATGAGGGGGATGCTCGCCGTGACCTCCCGCACCACCCAGCTCGGCACCAGAGCAGGGGGCGCCTCGACCGCGCGACCGAGCGGGTCGCGCGCGTCGGCGAGCTCGAGCACGAGCGGCTCGGCCTCAGCGCGGCGGTTGATCGCCACCCATTCGGCGAGGGAGCCGAGCGGGTTCGCGCTCACGTCGGGCACCTCGGCGTTCACGGCCGCGGCCGCGTCGACGATGCCGTAGCCATAGTCGGGGTCGGGCACGGCCGAGGTCACGGGCCGAGCCGTGCTGATGATGCGGTTGACGACTCCCGCGGCGTCGAGCTCGGGGTGGGCGGCGCGCACGAGGGCTGCGATGCCCGCGACGATCGGCGTCGCGCCGCTCGTGCCCTGCCACGACGAGTGGCCGCCGCCGGGCACAGCGCCGACGAGGCTCTCGCTCGGCGCCATGACGCCGATCGTGATGCCCTCGGTCGAGGCGCCCGTGCTCGCCTGACCCGACCGGGTGATGCCGCCGACCGCGAGCACCCCCGGCATCGTCGCGGGAGCCGAGACCTGGTCGGTGCCGCTGCCCCGGTTGCCCGCTGCGGCGATGACAACCACGTCGTTCTCTTCTGCGTGCAAGAAGGCTTCGTCCCAGCTCTCGGGCCACGCGAGCTGGTTGCGCGTGAGCGAGAGGGAGATGATGTCGGCCCCGTTGTCCACGGCCCAGATCACTCCCTCGGCGATCTGAGCGTCGCCACTGCGCTCGCCCGGCCCGAACGCGAGCGAGATGCTCAAGATCGAGGCTGCGGGCGCCGCGCCGATGACGCCGTTGCCGGGCGAGCTGCCGCGGCCTGCCGCAAGCGAGGCGACCATGGTCGCGTGCGTGCGGCCCTGCGGCCCGAGGGGCTCGGTGCCGGTCGACGAGCCTCGACCCGAGACATCGGTGCCCCCGATGACGGCCCCGGCCAGGTCGGGATGCGTGGCATCCACCCCCGAATCGAGAATCGCGATCGTGACGCCCTCGCCGCGCGTGGTGTTCCAGGCAGTGGTGATGCCGAGGTCGTCGAGCCAGTACTGCCGATCGCGAATCGCGTCGGCGTAGGCGGGATCCGCTACCGAGGCAGGCAGCAGCGCGCCGCCGAGCACGCCTGCTGCGGCCAGCAGGGCGAGCGCTCTGGTCAGTCGCCGCGCTGGTCGGGGGCGCATGCGCACACCTCGGGGCTCCACCCGCACTCGGCCAGCGCGAGGTCGCCGATCGGGTTCAGGCCTGGACCGGCCGCGAGACTGTGGCCCACGAGGGCGTGCAGGCACTTCACCCGGGTAGGCATGCCTCCGGCCGAATACCCCGCGATCTCGTCAACGGTCAGGATGCTCTCGCGATCGAGCAGATAGCTCTCGTGCGCCGCACGATAGGCCGCTTGCAGGTCGTCGTCGGCCTCGAGCTTCGCCGTGAGCTCGGCCATGCGCCCGTTCGCCTCGAGCGTCGAGGCGGCCGCCGTCGCGGCGGGGTGCGAGAGGTAGTACAGCGTCGGAAACGGAGTGCCGTTGCCGAGTCGCGGCCTCGTCGCGACAACGGTCGGAGCCCCGCACACGCAGCGCGCCGCGATGCCGATGACGTCGCGCGCGGGGCGCCCGAGTTGCGCCGACACGAGCTCGACGTCGCGCTCGGTGAAGGGCTCGAAAGGCGGCCGGCTCACTCGACGCCGCCGAATTCGGGAGCAGGCAGCTGATCGGCCGGCAGGTCGGTGAGGCCGGCGGTCACGATCGACGAGAGCAGCGCGCGGGTCCAGTCGATGCGCGTGGTCTGAATCTCATCGCTCACGGGCGTGCCGTCGCTCGACTCGGGGGTGAGCCCGTCGTCGATGACGAGGTAGCTGATGTCGCCCGGGTAGACGTAGAGCAGTCGATCGCGCGCTTGCGCCTCGATGTAGGCGGGGTCTTGCCAGCGGTCGATCTCGGTCTGCAGCTCGTCGACCACGGCCTGCTGGTCGATGACGCGCTGCTCGAGCGCCGCGATCTCCTGCTGTTGCTCGACGAGCAGGCGCAGCGACGGAGCGAGAATCACGAGGGCGGCGACGATGAGCACGAAGACCGCGACCGTGAAGCCCGAGATCTGCAGGCTGCGGAACCAGGGCGTCGCCGCAGGCGCGTCGCTCGGCAGAGCGACGGGGGCGGTGCGGGTGCGGCGGGCCATGCGATCAGCTTAAGCGAGCGACCCGCCGAACCCCGGGTGGGGGTCGGCGGGCCGCTGTGCGTGGAGGATCTACGCGGTGAAGCGCGGGAAGGCGCTCCGCGATGCGTAGACAGCGGCGTCACCGAGCTCTTCCTCGATGCGCAGCAGCTGGTTGTACTT
>SXMG01000165.1 GCA_005778835.1 Actinomycetota bacterium | reverse complement strand
GTCATCACCGCCGTCGGCATGGTCGACGAGCTGTGGATCATGATCGCGGCCGTCGTCATCGCCATCACGCTCATGCTCTTCACGGCCAAGGCCATCAGCGAGTTCGTCAACCGCCACCCCACGGTCAAGATGCTCGCCCTCGCGTTCCTCGTGCTCATCGGCTCGACGCTCATCGCCGAAGGCTTCGACGTGCACATCGACAAGGCCCTCATCTACGGCCCTATCGCGTTCGCCATCGGCGTCGAGGTGCTCAACCTCATGTACCGCAGCCGGCAGGCGAAGAAGCGCGACGAGGCGATTGAGCCGGTCGAGCTGCGGCCGTTCCTGGTCAAGGACGAGGTGCCTAGCGACGTCACCCCCGTGCCACTGCGCGGCGGCCGACGCCCGGCCGCTGACCCGATGGACCACCCCGACGGCGCGCCGTGACTCCTGGCGAGCAGCGGACACGCACCGTCGAAGCGGGCGCGGCGCAGAGCCCGGTCGTCGACGCGCTCGTGCGGCGCATCCTCGACCGGGCCTCGACGACCGATGAGGGCTACCAGCGCATCGGTCTGCTCGTCTCGGCCGCCCGTGCCGTCACCGAAGACCTCGAGCTGACGGCGGCCCTGCAGCGCATCGTGGCGGTGGCCCGTGAGCTCGTCGGGGCGCAGTACGGCGCCCTCGGCGTGATCGCCCCCGACGGGGCGCTCGAGCGCTTCCTGCACTCGGGCCTGAGCGACGAGCAGGTGCGGCTGCTGGGCGAGCCGCCGAGCGGAAAGGGCATTCTCGGCGCGGTGATCACCGAGGGTGCGAGCATCCGTCTCGATCACTTGTCGCACGACCCGCGGTCGGTCGGTTTTCCGCCTCACCACCCGCCCATGGACGCGTTCTTGGGCGTGCCCATTCACGTCGACGGCACGGTCTTCGGCAATCTCTACCTCACCGAGCGCAGCGAGGGCGCCTTCGACGACGTCGACGAGTCGATCATCGCGGCGCTCGCGGCCATGGCGGGCACAGCCATCGCGAACTCGCGGCTCTACGAGCAGTCGCAAGAAGACCGCCGCTGGCTGACAGCCTCAGAGCAGCTCACGCAGAATCTGCTGTCGGGCGCGATCGGCGCCGATGAGCTGCCGGCGATCGTCGACGTCGTGCGCCAGCTCTCGCACGCGCCGTACGTGGTCATCGTCAACGCCGATCACGTGTCGACGGATGCCCGCAGCGAGCTCGCCCGCCTCGCGGGCGACACCGACCCCGGGCCGACGCTCGTCGTGCCGATGCAGGGCAGCGCCGACCGCGAGTCGTGTGAGCTCGGCATCGCGCGCGGAGCACACGGCCACCCGTTCAGCGCCGCCGAGCGCGAGACGATCACACGCTTCGCACGGTCGGTGGCCATCGCGCGCGAGCTCGCGGGAGCGCGCATCGACGAGCAGCGCATCGCGCTCGCCGATGAGCGCGACCGCATCGCGCGCGATCTGCACGACCACGTGATTCAGAGCCTGTTCGCGGTCGGCCTCACCCTGCAGAGCGTGGTGGGCGACCCGTCGACGCCGAGCGGCGCCCGCATCGCGGGTCAGGTCGACGCGATCGACTCGACGATCCGGCAGATCAGGCAGGCGATCTACCGCCTGTCGAGCCCGGCGAGCGCGGGGGTTCACAGTCTGAGGGCGCGCATCAACACGCTCATGCGCGAGACGCTCGAAGGTGAAGACCTCGATTCGCGCCTGGAGTTCGCGGGCCCCGTCGACACACTCGTCAACACCGAGCTCGGCGACGAGGTCGCGGCCGTGCTGCGCGAGTCGCTGTCGAACGTCGTGCGTCACGCCCAAGCCTCGGTCGTCGAGGCGAGCGTCGCGGTGCGCGGTGCGGAGGTGGTCGTGTCGGTGCGCGACAACGGCGTGGGCATGCCCGAGACCGACCGGCGCAGCGGGTTGGCGAACCTCGAGGCGCGCGCTCGAGAACGCGGCGGAACTTTTGTGAGTGAACCGGCCTCACCTCAGGGAACTCTCGTGCGGTGGAGCGTACCCTGGGAGGCACGATGAACCTTCCTGTGAACGTGTTCCTGCTCGACGATCATGAGATCGTCCGCCGCGGGATCGCCGACCTGCTCGAGCAGGAGGAAGACATCAGCGTCGTCGGCGAAGCGGGTGTCGTTGCCGGAGCCGCCGCCGCGATTCTCGCCTCGGGCGCCACGGTCGCCGTGCTCGACGGCCGCCTGCCCGACGGCAGCGGCATCGACGTCTGCCGAGACCTCAAGTCAGAGCGCCCTGAGCTCGGCTGCCTCATTCTCACGTCGTACGACGATGACGAGGCCGTGCTCGCGGCCGTGCTCGCCGGGGCCAACGGCTATCTGCTGAAAGAGGTGCGAGCGACGAGCCTCATCGAGGCGATCCGCCGTGTCTCGGCCGGCGAGATGCTGCTCGACCCTGCCGTCACCGAGCGCGTGCTCAGCCGCGCCCGCGAAGCGTCGCCGCTCGACGGTCTGACGCCGCGCGAGACCGAGATTCTCGCCCTCATCGCCGAGGGCATGTCGAACCGCGAGATCGGCGCGCGACTGTTCCTCGCCGAGAAGACGGTCAAGAACTACGTCAGCGGAATCCTCTCGAAGCTCGGCATGCAGCGGCGCACGCAGGCCGCCGTGCTCGCCGCCGAGTGGATGCCCAAGAGCACCCCCCGCACCTAGTCGCGGGCTGTCGCTCGGAGCGACGCTGAAGCGGTGCCGCGTCGCGCCGCCAGTTCGCTCTGCCCCCAGCGCAGGCTCTTGGCGATGGGATACACCGCCAAGAACACCCACCCGGGAACGCGCAGCGCTCGATTGCGCACATTGTGGTGCGCGTAGGTGCGTTCGAAGCGACCGACGTAGTTGACGTAGTCGCGGGGACTGTCGTCGATGCGGCGGGCAGACATACCTGCCACCATCGTCGAGACGTAGGCGACACGCAGCCCGGCCTCGTGAAGATGCACCGAGATGTCGATGTCTTCGTGAAACAGGTCGTCGAGGTCGCGGCAGACCTCGGTGCGAATCGTGCGCCACGCTTCCGCGCGCAGGGCCATGTTGCTGCCGAACACGAAGTGATACTCGCGCGCCAACCGCAACATGGCGCGCCGCAGGGTGTCGTCGGCACGCAGCCCGAACCACCGGAGCGGCATGTCGTAGTAGAGCACGGGGCCGGTCGCCGCAGATACGGATGGATCAGCGAACGCCTGCTGCACCGCGGCGACCCAGGTGGGCTCGAGCACCGAATCGGCGTCGATGCGCCCAATGACGTCACCGGTGGCGCTGTCGAGACCGAGGTTGCGGGTGGGGACGAGACCCTGCTCGGCGTCCTGCCGAAGCAGGATGATCGGAGAATCGAGATTCGCCGCCTGCAGCTCACGCACGATCTCTGGCGTGCGATCTGTCGAGCGGTTGTCGACGACGATGACTTCATGCGCTGGCACCGTCTGCGCTATCGCCGCCAGCACGCAGGCCCGGATCGTCGCTTCCTCGTTGAAGGCAGGAATCACGATCGAGACACTCGGAGCGGCCGGAGTCTCGTTCGCGTTCTCGATCATCATGCGGCCACGACAGGGGCGGCGAGCAGCGACACGGTCACCGAGCCGCCCTTCGTCGCCTGCACGCCGACCTGCTCGAACCCGAGGCGAGCGTGGAACGCCTGGCTGCCGGGGTTGGGCGGGTCGAGGTTGACCTCGCACGTCACCTCGCGCCGACCCGCTGCGCGCGCGGCCGCGAACACCTGCTCGTAGAGCATCGGGCCGAGACCGTTGCCGCGCTCGCTCTCGGCGATGACGATGCGGTCGACATAGAGGTGGTCGACGCCGCGCGACTCGAAGTAGGCGTAGTTCTCGCTCTCGTAGGGCGAGCCGGGGCCGATCGCGATGACGAAGCCCACGAGCTGCCCGTCGCGCTCGAGGCCGAGGGCCAGTTCGGCGAGCTCGACGAGCCGGGCCAGACCCGCCGGCTCGGTGATCGGCACGGCGGGGGTCGCGGCGTCGTTGAGCACTGCGAGCTCGACGGCATCGTCAGTCGTGAGGGGGCGGATGCGCATGCCTCAGGCTAACAACCGCGGTGGGCGATACTCTCTGCCCATGACCGCAGCCGCTGCCGCCCCGCTCGACGTCGACCTTCTCGTGATCGGGGGCGGCACCGCCGGTCTCGTCGCCGCCAAGACGGCCGCCCGGTTCGGGGCGAGCACGCTGCTCGTCGAGGCGCACCGCATGGGCGGCGACTGCCTCTACACCGGCTGCGTGCCGTCGAAGTCGCTCATCGCCGCGGCCGACCTCGCCGCGCGAGCCCGCGACGGGGCGCGACTCGGCGTGCACGTCGAGGGCGTGCGGGTCGACTTCGGAGCGGTCATGCGGCACGTGCACGCGGCGATCCACGAGATCGAGCCAGCCGACTCGGCCGAGGTGGTCGAAGCGACGGGTGCGCGGGTCATCATGGGGCGCGCGCGCTTCACGGGGCCGCGCAGCGCCGAGGTCGTGCCGGTCGATGGCTCGGAGACCCTGACCGTGAGCTTTCGCCAGGCGATCATCGCGACGGGCTCGGCACCCGAGGTGCCCGACCTGCCCGGCATCGACGAGCTGGCGGTACTGACGAGCGACGATGTGTGGGATCTCACGGAGCAGCCCGAGCGGCTCGCCGTGCTCGGCGCGGGCGCGATCGGCTCTGAGCTCAGCCAGGCGTTCGCGCGCCTCGGCAGCCGGGTGACGCTCGTGCAGCGCAACAAGCGCGTGCTGCCGAAGGAGGACCCCGACGCGTCGACCCTGGTCGCCGCAGCGATGGTGCGCGACGGCATCGATGTGCGGGTGTCGACGACGGTCGAGCGGGTCGAGCGGTCGGGCGATGCGGGTGCGGGCATCCTGCACCTCTCCGACGGCACGACCGTGCCCTTCGATCGCCTGCTCGTCGCGCTCGGCCGTTCGCCTCGACTCGAGGGCCTCGACGTCGAGGCGGCCGGTGTGAAGCTCGACGAGCGCGGTTACGTGCAGGTCGACTCCTCGCTGCGCACGAGCAACCGCCGCATCTGGTCGGCGGGCGACGTGAGCGGTCTGCCGCAGTTCACGCACATCGCAGGTGTCAACGGCAGCCTCGCGGCCACGAATGCGGCGCTCGGGCTGCGTCGCCGAGTGGATGCTGATGCTGTGCCGCGCGTGACGTTCACGCACCCCGAGGTCGCCGCCGTGGGTCTCGCACCCGCCGATGCCGATGCCGCGGGCTGTGTCGTGCGCGAGGTGCAGCACGCGCACACCGACCGGGCGATCGCGGAAGGCGACGTGGCCGGGTTCTCGCGCATCGTCGTCGACCGCAAGGGCCGCGTGCGCGGTGCGGTCATCGTGGGTCCGCGCGCGGGCGAGTCGATCGGCGAGGCGGCGTTGGCAGTGCGGCAGGGAATCCGCACGAGCGACATCGCGAGCACGACCCACCCGTACCCGACCTACAGCGACGCCTTCTGGAACGCGGCGATCGCCGACGTGCGCGTGCGGCTCGAAACCGGGTCAATCGCTCCCGTGATCCGGCTGCTGGCGCGCTGGCGCCGCGTCACCACCCGCTAGACGGCGCACTCGCGCTGGCGCCACGTCACCACCCGCTCAACGGCGCACTCCCGCCCTCGCCGCCTCACCACCCGCTGAACCGGCACTGTCGCGCCCGCATCGCGCTGGTCCTCGTCTCGCAGACCGCGCACGCCGCCGCCTCACCAACCGCCGCGCGTCTGCCTAGCAGCGCGGGCGGATTCCCCATGCTGACCACAGACGCGCCCCAAAGGCATACCCTCCGCTGCACTTCAACGGATGCGGAACTTCGCGATTGGCGTTCACCTTCTTCCGCATCCGTTGAAGTCTCAGAGTGGCGAGGTCGGCAAGACGGGCTCCACCGGGCAGGCGACAGGCGGGGTAGCTAGCGTCGACAGGCAGGGGCCTCGGGCGGGCAGGCGGGCAGACAGGCGGGCGGGGACGGGTGGGGACGGGCCCGCGGCGGCAGGGCGTTCAGCGCAGGGCGCGGTAGCCGGCGACGATGCGCTGCACGGCGCTCACGCCGACGAGAGCGGCCCAGCCGATCGCGATGGGCGCGGCCCAGAAGGGCAGGATGAGCCAGAGGGAGTGCACGATGATCGTCTCGGTGCCCTCGGCGATGCGGCCGAGGAACGACAGCGACCGTCCGTCGTCAAGCTGACGGCCCGTGCGCTCGGCGATCGACGAGAAGGCCAAGAAGGCCGCGCCGTTGATGTAGTAGGCGAAGAGCACGGCGAGGAACGGCCACCACGGCGCGTCGAAGGCCGTCGTCGCGCCGACCGCGACGCCGACGACCGTCGCGCCGTAGACGACGAAGTCGGCGGTGATGTCGAGGAAGCCGCCGGCCTCGGAGTGCGTCGCACTCGTCGACTCGGAGGCGCGTCGGCGGCGGGCGAGGGCGCCGTCGACTCCGTCGACGACGCGCGACAGAAGCCACAGCACGAGCGCCGCAGCCCACCACTGCAGCCCCGCAGCGACCGCCGACGCCAGCCCGATCACGAGCCCGGCGACCGTCAGACCATCGGGCGTGATGCCGGGGCGGTCGAGGGTGCGCGCGAGAGCATCCGTCGGCCGCGCGATGAGCGCGCGCATCGGTCGATCGAGCATCAGGCCTCCGTTTCGGGCGCGGGCTGCGGCGCGGGCGCCGCGCTGTCACGACGTATTCGGCGCCCTCGCTCCGCCCAGATGGCTCCCGCCAGGGTGAGGGCGCCGAGCACACCGATCGCGACCCACGCGGGCCAGCCGAACTCGAGGCCGAACGCGCCGAGTGCCACGTAGGCGACCGTGCCGGGAATGATGCCGATCGCCGTGCCGAGGGCAT
This sequence comes from Actinomycetota bacterium, assembly GCA_005778835.1. Lineage (GTDB taxonomy): Bacteria > Actinomycetota > Actinomycetes > Actinomycetales > Microbacteriaceae > Microcella. The sequence continues at coordinate 46,107 of SXMG01000165.1, read as the reverse complement.
AGTCGCGGGGGCGCACGGCGGTCAGGCCCGCCCCGTAGTTGATGGCGGTGAACGGGATGATCGGGATCAGCCGCACGCCGATGACCGCAGCGAGCCCGCGCCGGCGCACGAGCTCGTCGAGCCGGGCCACGCGCGTGCCCGTGTAGCGCTCGACCGCGTCACGGCCCAGCCAGCGGCCGAGGCCGAACGCCGCCCCCGCCCCCAGCAGCGCGCCCAGGTAGACCAGCGCGAGGGCACCGGCGAACCCGAAGATCAGGCCCGCCGCGACCGAGAGCACGTTCTTGGGCGCCGGGGTCAGGGTGATCGCCGCATAGAGCGCCACGAACACCGCGCCGCCCGCCCAGCCCCACGACGCGACCGTCTGCTGCACCTGCTCGAGCGGAGGAACCCCGACGATCAGCCCAACCGCTACGGCGAGGGCGACGAATATGACGAAAGCGACACCTCGAACGATCAGAACTGCCGCAGAGCGCTGCACTGGCGGCTCGCTCGCGAGACCATCGGGCACACCGCTCATGGTGGGTCAGTCTAGGTCGACGCGGGGTCGCGTACCCTGAAGTGCTCTTCACCGATCTGTTCACCAAGGAGAACCCATGTCACCACAGCGCCGAACCCGCTCGGGGGTCGCCGCGGCGATCACCGCTGGCCTCGCCGTCAGCCTCGCCGCGTGCTCTGCACCGGCGAGCGCCGACGACCAGTCGTACGCGAACTGGGACGAGGTCGTCGCCGCTGCCGAGGGGCAGACCGTCAAGCTCTGGATGTGGGGCGGTGACGAGCAGGGCAACGCCTACGTGAACAATGTGCTTGCGCCCGCCGCAGCTGAGCTCGGCGTCACCCTCGAGCAAGTGCCGATCGCCGACACCCCCGACGCGCTCAATCGCATACTCAGCGAAGTGCAGTCCGGCACGACCGACGGCGAGGTCGACCTCGTATGGGTCAACGGCAACAACTTCGGCACCGGCAAAGAGGCCGGGGCCTGGGAGTGCGGCTGGACCGACCTGCTGCCCAACATGGCGCTCACCGACCCCGCCGACCCGCTGCTGCTCGACGACTTCGGCACGCCCGTCGACGGCTGCGAGGCCCCGTGGCACAAGGCGCAGTTCACCTTCGTCTACAACAGCGACACCGTGACCGACGTGCCGACCTCGCTCGACGAGCTGCTCGACTGGGCGCGGGCCAACCCGGGGCGCTTCACCTACCCGGCTCCGCCCGACTTCACGGGTTCGGTCTTCGTGCGCGAAGTGCTCTACAGCGTGAGCGGCGGCTACGAGAACGTGCCGCTCGCCTTCAGCCAGGCCGACTTCGACGCGCTGACTCCCGCCCTCTACGACGAGCTTCAAGATCTTGAGGCGAGCTTGTGGCGCGGCGGCGAGACCTACCCGCAAGACTCGAACGAGCTCAACCAGCTCTTCGCCGACGGCGAGGTCGACTTCACGATGACCTACGGCCCCGCGACGCTCACCGAGCTCGTGGCCAACGGCACCTACCCCGCCGGAACCAAGGTGCTGACCTTCGACGAGGGCACCGTCGGCAACGCGAGCTTCCTCGGCCTCGCCTCGACCTCGGGCAGCAAGGCCGGCGCGATGGTCGTCGCCAATCTGGCCCTCTCGGCCGAGCAGCAGGCTGCCAAGGCCGAACCCTCCGTCTGGGGCCAGTTCACGGTGCTCGACCTCGACCAGCTGAGCGACGAGCAGCGCGCGCTGTTCGAGGCGCTGCCCGAGTCGCCCGTCGTGCCGAGCTACGACGTGCTGAGCGAGAATGCCAACCCCGAGCTCGCCGCAGCCTGGGTCGGCCCGATCGACGAGGCCTGGCGCCAGCTCGTGCTCACCCAGTAGGGCGCAGCACCATCGTCGCGATCGACCTCCCAGCGTCGGGAACCCGCACCGCGGGCTCCCGACGCTGGGTGTCGCTCGCGCTCGTCTCCCCCGCGCTGCTCGTCGCCGGCTTCGTCGTCATCGGCGGCATCGGCATGTCGCTCGTGCAGAGCCTCGGCCTGCTGCCGCTCGTGGGCGTTCCGAGCCTCAGCCTCGATGCCTACCTCGCGAACGGCGAGGAACTGCTCATCGGCACGGGGCTGTCGCTCGCCATCGCGACGGCCTCGACCGTGCTCTCGTGCATCATCGGTCTCACCGCCGCGGTCGTCATCACGCAGGGCCGCCGCACGGGCCGCATCGTGGCAGCGGTCAGTGCGCTCACCATCCCCATCCCCCACCTCATCGGCGCAGCCGCTATCGGCCTGCTGATCTCTGACGCGGGCATCATTCCGCGGATGCTCGGCATTCCCGGCACGGAATGGCCCGACCTCGTCGGCGGGCCGTGGTGGGTCGCGGTCGTGCTGGAATACACCTGGAAAGAGTCGGCGTTCGTCGCGCTCGTCGTCGCGGCGGTGCTCGCCACGCGGGTCGCCCGCTACGACGAGACGGCCGCACTGCTCGGTGCCGGTCGCGCGCGCCGGCTGCGCCACGTGGTCATCCCGCTCGCCCGCCCCGCGGTCATCGTGAGCGCCATCATCATCTTCGTCTACACCTTCGGCTCGTACGAGGTGGCCTGGCTGCTCGGCCGGCCGTACCCCGAACCCCTGCCCGTGCTCGCCTTTCGACTGTTCGACTCGATCACGCTGACCTCGCGGCCCGAGGCCGCCGCCGTCGCCGTCGTCACGACCGCGATCTCGCTCGCGGTCGTCGCGATCGGCATGGCCTGCCTGCGGCGCACGCCGCTGTGGAAGTGACACGGCCATGGCCATGCTGATCCCCTACGGGCAACGCGTCACCCCCGATGACCCGACGGTCTCGAGCCGCGGGCTCATGCGTCCGCGGCCGGGCGGCCGCACCCTGCGCCTCACGATCGCCGCGCTGCTCACCGTCTGGTTCGCGCTGCCGCTCGTGCCGCTGCTGCTGTGGTTCTTCGCCGACCGCTGGAGCGCTCCGGCCGTGCTGCCCACCGAGTGGGGCTTCGACGGCGTCACCTCTGCGCTGGCGAACGGGGCCGTGCCGGCGTTCGGGCAATCCCTCGCGCTCGCGCTCGTCGTGGCTGCCATTGCGACGCCGCTCGGGGCGATGGCGGCTCGTGCCCTCACGCGTGGCGCTGTGCCCTTTCCGCGGCTCGTGAGCGGCATCCTGCTCGCCCCTCTCGCCCTGCCCGCCTTCGTCGCCGTCATGGGCCTCACGATCGTGCTGCTGCGGGCCCGGGTTCCGGGCGTCGTAGGCGTGGTGATTCTGCTCGTCGCTGCCGCCCTGCCCTACACGGTCTACACGATGCGCGTCGCCTACGCGGCGCATGACCTCGCCTATGAAGACGAGGCGCGCACGCTCGGAGCATCCCGCTGGAACGTGCTCTGGCGCGTGCACCTGCCGCTCGTGGCCCCGGGTCTCGCGCGCGCGGCCTTTCTCGCGTTTCTCGTCGGCTGGAGCGACTACGTCATCACCGTGCTCGTCGGCGGTGGCACGATCGTCACCCTGCCCCTGCTCGTCGCCTCGTTCGCGGCGGGCGTGGGCAACGACGCCGTCGTCGCCGTGCTCTCGGTGAGCGCGATCGTGCCCCCGCTCGTGCTGCTGCTGGCTCTCGGCCGCTTTGGCCGGCGGTATCCGACCGCGAGCTACCTGCACGGGCCCACCGCCAGCCAATCACCGAAAGGTTCACCGTGAGCGCCACTCTCGAGATCGACGCCCTTGTGAAGACCTTCGGTGCCGCGACGGCGCTCGACGGCATCTCGTTCGCCGTCTCGGCCGGTGAGTGCCTCGCCGTGCTCGGCCCCTCGGGCTCGGGCAAGAGCACCGTGCTGCGGTCGATCGCGGGCCTCGACGTGCCGTCGAGCGGGCGCATCCTGGTCGACGGCGCCGATGTCGCCGGAGTCGCACCCGAGCGGCGCGGCATGGCGATGGTGTTTCAGCGTCCGCTGCTGTTTCCGCACTTGAGCGTGCTCGACAACGTCGCTTTCGCGGCGACGGTCTCCGGGCAGCCCAAGAGCGAGGCGCGCGCCGACGCCCGGCAGTTTCTCGAGCTAGTGCAGCTCGAGGGCTTCGGCGACCGGTCGATCACGGCCCTCTCGGGCGGGCAAGAGCAGCGCGTGGCCCTCGCCCGCGCGCTCGCCGCGCGCCCCCGCGTGCTGCTGCTCGACGAACCGTTCAGCGCCCTCGACCCCGAACTGCGGGCCGACATGCACAGCCTGCTCGGGCAGATTCGCCGCCAGCTCAACCCGACAATCGTCATGGTCACCCACGACCGCGACGAAGCCGCCGTGGTCGCCGACCGCGTCGCCCTGCTGAGCACCGGTCGCCTGCTGCAGCACGACACCGTCGAGCGCCTCTACACGCGCCCCGCGTCGATCGAGGTCTCACGCCTCATGGGCGGCCGCATCGAGCTCGCGGGCGAGGTGCGGTCAGGAGTGCACCACTCGGCGATCGGCGCGGTGCTGGCCCCCGAGGGCGAGACCTGGGCCGATGGCCCGGGGATGCTCGTCGTGCGTCACGAGGCCGTGCACGTCTCGACGCTGCCGGTCGAGGTGCCGCCCGGCATGGTGGGCGTCGAGGTCGTCGTCGCCGATCGGCGCGCGCGCGGGCCCCGCGCCGAGATCACGCTCGCGTGCGGCGACGGGTTGCTCGAGGCCGAAGTGCCCGCGAGCCGCCCGCTCGCGGTCGGTCAGAGCGCAACGGCGCACATTCCGCGGTCAGCGTGCACGGTCGTGCCGGCCCCCTAGCGGGGCCGAACGACTACCAGCGCGAGGCGCCTTCTTCCACAAGCTCGGCAGCGCGACCGTTCGTGATGCCGGTCTTGCGCTCGCCCTTGGGCTCGAGCGGCAGCAGCGTGCGCAGTCCGATGTTCTCGATCGGGTCGAGCACAGAGTGCTGCACGCACGCGGGCACGATCTCGCCGGTCTCGGGGTGCGCCATGGCGTACATGCACGAGCCGAGGCGCTCTTGCGTCTCTTTGATGAGCGGGTCATCAGCCACGACGCCCTGCTGCATGAGCTGCCAGGCGGGCTTCACCTGCTCAGCATCCATGAAATTGTGTACGACGAAGGTCTTGAAGCTGACCTTGCCGCGACGCGCCGCGCGAATCACGGCGCGCAGGCCGCCGCCGCGCTTGAGGATGCGGTTGACGAGCCCGATCATGGGGGGCAGGTCTTGCGGGTGGCTCAGCACGGCGCGCATGACCTTGATCGTGAGCGCCCACCGCGGAATGTCGCCGAAGATCATGCCGCCGTAATGCTTCAAGAAGCGGTCGCGCGCAGCGATGTCTTTCGGCTCGTCGGCATCGAGCACCGAGGCGAACCGGCCTTCGACCATGACGCCGACGGTGTGGCGGTTGCAGCGCGGGTCGCCGAACTGCACTGCCTTGTGCGGCAGCTTCTGGCCGACGCCGGCCTCGATGCGATCCCAGACCGCGTCGATCGTGACCTCTTGAAAGTTCTCCTTCCAGCGGCGGTCGTCGCCGATAAAGGCCGCGGGCTGAAACGACATCATGTCGTAGTTCATCTCGAGCACGTCGCGCGTGACCTGCTCGACCTCGTCAAGGTTGGTCGGCGTCACGGTCATGTTGTGCGCGAGGTACGAGTCGACCCTCTTCTCCTTCTTGAGGTCGGCGAACATCTTCGCGAACTCTTCACGGAAGGGGTTGAGCTCGGCCTCGCTCTTCGGCCGCACAGCGCCACGGCGCCCGCGCATGAGCGAGTCGAAGTGCGCGGCGAACGAGACCTTCTTGAAGACGGGCTTGCCGTCGTCGTCGAGAACGACATCGAGCAGGTAGTCATAGTCGAAGTCGCCGTGCGTCATCGACATGGGCTCACGGCCGACGGCGCGCATGGCCAGCAGCGTGTCGCGGTGCGCCTTGGCCGGCAGCAGGCTGACCTCGCCGCCGATGAGCTGCGCGTGTGCGCGCGGCCCGCGAATCTGTCGCAGCAGCCCCATCTGCTTGGTGACCTCAGTCACGGTGTGGTCGCCGTCGATGCGCACCTTGTTGGCGTCAGCCGAGTGGTAGCACGGCGAGCAGGTCAGGTTGCACTTCGGAAACACGCCGTGCGTGCCCTCGCACCCCACCGCGCACTTGCCGAGCAGCTGCTCGGGCGTCTTCGCGTGCTCGGGCAGGTTCTGCCACCGCAGATCGAGAGCCTTGCGGGTCTCCGGGTGAATCGGCCGCGTCTGCAACTCGAACTCGCGAAGGGCGGTGGTAATCGACATCGAGAGGCTCCTTGTGCGGGTCGAGAATCGACGATCACTCGAAGCGATCGCCGTGGCTCAGTGTAAGCACAAGGTGTTCGGAGCGGAGCCGCTTTTCGATGGGATGCTCGGCTTGAGTTTTTCGTGCCATCGAGCGACTGCAACACGCGGGTGATCAACCTCGCGGAGCTTCAAGCAGTCCGGAGCCACTCACGTCCATCGAACTAGTGGGACTGGAAATTAGTGCCGGAGGTCAGGATCCAGCTCTCACGCATGGATCCGACGCGCTTGAACCCTCGCTACCCAGCCAAGCCGATCCAGTGGGCAGCGTGTTGTCGAATCGAAAGCTTGTCGATTGATTACCCGTACTAGCTGAACTTGAGTAGAGAATCACGTCCAGTTCACTGCCAATATCGACTCCCATTCCCTCAAAACCGAGGAGCGACGTGTCGCTCGATGGCAAGAATGCGTCGACCAGATCGACTGCTTCGTTGGCGTCAACCTCTAGCTCTCCAGCCCAAGATATGAAGGTCTGCCCTTCATCCTGTTGCCCGTTCTGCCGGACGACGATCAGTGCTCGTTCGAGGGCGATGGGCGAACACACGAGAAGTTGGACGCGTCCTTCGATCTCTCTGATGCCCATGGGGTCCGCGTTGTTTACTGTGAGCGGTACGCACCCAGCAAGCAATAGACAGAGTGTCGTGCAGCCTGCGACGAGTACTCGGATTCTGCTTCGCCTATTGGAAAACACTTGCCCCACCTCCGCCGCCCCAATTGCATCCCGCGTATCCCGGCGTGTAACCCGCAGCTCTCTCACTAGCTCGGTGTGGAATTTGAAGTAGACCTTGGTCCAAGAGAGACCAGTGGACAGTTGCCGAAAAGGATGTGGCGAATGCTTCGACGGGTTGTCTTGTACTGGTTGATTACGCTAGTGCTTGCGACAGGCTTGCTGCTTGAAAATGTGAACCGCCGAGTTCGGGTGGCTGAGCAGCTGAACCCCACGATGTCCGGAACCGCCTGGGATGATTTTCCAGGCCGCTTGTTGCTTTCCTTTGTGATCATTACATTGGCCTTCCTTCCCATCGTGTTCGCTGGCTCATTCCTCCGAATAAACCAGGCGCGTGTCGTTCAAATGTTCCCGACAGAAGAGACACTGATCGTTGCAGGTATCCGCAACTTTCAGCCCTCAATTAGGCGAGGCATGCCGTTGGAAAGGGCGGTCGGTCTCAACGGCCTCGCGACCGTGCTCGCCGCATCCGATGATGGCTTCATGCTGGCGAGTGGGATACTCAAGTTTGGGGTGCGAGTTCGGTTCTCTTGGGAGGATGTGGAGGACATAACCGTTGTCGGCTTAGACCGAAAGATCTACAAGATTGCGGCGACCGGAATCTCGATCCGATTGCGCGAGTTCGACCATCCCTTGATGTTCGCGGTTGCTTCTAACGCTCCACCGTGGATTGAAGTTGCACCGTCCAGCATTGTCGAAAACATCGCCGAGGGTCTTGGGGCACTCCGAACGAGAGCCGAAGGCTTGCCAGGAAGCTAGCGGATCACTGACTGCCGGAGACTTGAGCGCGTCACGGCGTCGCGCAGCGCCTATGAGTTCGACGCAGCCGCGCTACTGCGCGCCGTTGGCCGCGAGCCACGCAGCCGGGTTGATCGCACGGCCACCGATGCGCAACTCGAAGTGCAGGTGCGGAGCAGTCGTGACTCCGGTGCTGCCGACCGAGCCGACCTGGTCGCCGCCGCGCACCTCTTGGCCGACGCTCAAGGTCAGCGAGCCGTTCTCCATGTGTCCGTAGACGCTCGAGATCTCTTGACCGTTGATGACGTGGTCGATGACGACGTAGACGCCGAGCGAGCTTCCTGAGGTGACGACCTTGCTGACGACGCCGTCAGCAATGGCCACGATGGGGAAGCCGCGGCCGGGGTTCCAGTCGACACCCTGGTGCATGGTCGAGCACGCGCCGCACGCGGCATCGCGCGGGCCGAAGCCGCTGCCGACGGGGGCGCCAGCGCCCACCGGGTACTGCAGTGCCGGTCGCACGTCGACGGTGTACTCGAGCGCTTCGAGCGGAGTCGCCTCGATCGTCGCGACCGACATCAGTTGCGTGCGCGGTGCCGGCTCGCCAGAAGGCTCGCTCGCCACGGCGATGGCCGCCGGCACGGTGTTGACGAGCAGTGCGCTCATGGCCACGAGGGCGGCCGCCGCGACGAGCGCGGTCTGTCGAAGTCGGTACGGGTTGAGGGCCGCTACGCGCGGCAGAGCAGGGTGCAGCAAATGCAGCATGGGGAGAAAACACTTCCTGGTGGCGGCGGTCAGGCCGGGGACACGGTGAGTGCACGTCGTTGCGCGATTCGACCTCGCCGCGCTCGCAATGAGGAGGCGACCCATGAGGTCAGGAGGTCACAGCACCCGCCCGGTGGCCATAGTCACACCGGCGGCACTCGCCCCTGTCGGCGTCGGCGCCAACACTCCAGCCTGACCCACGAACCTGTGAATCACCTGTTTCGGGTACGAACGATCACGCGATCGTCGTGCCGAACGCCAAGCCCAGCAGATAGGTGGCGGCCGCGGCGCCGTAGCCGATCGCGAGCTGCCGCAGTGCGCGCTTGAGCGGGGAGGCACCCGAGAGCACGCCCACGATCGCCCCCGTGACGAGCAGCGCGACCCCCACGAGCACCGCAGCCGTGACGATCGCCGGGAGCCCCTCGAGGCCCAGCAGGTAGGGAATCACCGGGATGATCGCGCCCGAGGCGAAGAACGCGAAGCTCGAGAGCGCGGCGCCCCACGCCGACCCGATGGCGACGTGCTGCTCGGCTTCGGCCTCGGCCGCGCGTGCCGCGGCGACCGCGGGGTCGTAGTCGGCGAGCACGCCGCGCGCGTGCTCGATCGCCTCGGCCTCGCTCATGCCGCGCGCTCGATAGACGAGTGCGAGTTCGTTCGCGTCGACGTCGAGGTGCGGCAACGCCGTGTGCGCCTCGGGGTCGGGAGTCGAGGCGTCGAGCAGCTCGCGCTGCGACCGCACCGACACGTACTCCCCCGCGCCCATCGACAGGGCTCCGGCGAGCAAGCCAGCGAGTCCGGTGAGCAGCACCGTGCCCGGGCCGAGGCCCGCCGCACCAATGCCCATGACGAGGGCGAGGTTGCTCACGAGCCCGTCGTTGGCGCCGAACACCGCCGCGCGGAAAGTGCCCGAGAGGCGCTGGCGTCCGCGCGCGGCGAGCCCGCGCACCACCTCACCATGGATGCGCTCGTCGGCGGCCATCGCGGCCGTCGCGTGAGCATCCCGCTCATAGGGCGACCGCGATTCGGCGCGCTGGGCCAGGGCCAGCACGAAGACGCTGCCGAAACGGCGCGCGAAGACGCCGAGGATGCGCGTGCGCAGGGAGGCGGCCGGCACCCGATCGGCGTGCTCGCCGAGCAGGGCCATCCAGTGCGCCTCATGCCGAGCCTCGGCGTCGGCGAGCGCGAGAAGGATCTCGCGCTCTTCACCCGTGCGGCGCACGGCGAGGTCGCGGTAGACCGCTGCTTCGGCTCGCTCGTCGGCGAGGTAGCCGCGCCACCGGCGCAGGTCGGCGGCAGTCGGCGCTGAGGGGGAAGAAGCCTGCTCGATCACCTACGACAGTGTGCCAGCGCACTGTGGAACGCGCAGTTCGGCTGCCCGAAACGCGGTGTCGCCTGAGCTCGGGCTACCAGCCCCAGGTGCCTTCGCCGCCCTTGAAGGGGCCCACGATGTTGGCGGTGATCCAGCCGCCGTAGAAGTCGCCCTCTTGCGGTTGCACGGTCTCGCCGTCGATCGTGCAGCGGTCCATGCGGCCGGGGTAGACCGAGACGTAACCCGCGATCGACTCGAAGCCGCGGCTCGGGGCGGCGTAGTGCCACGCCGCCTTCGGGGCGCGCACGTCGCCGCTCACGACGTCGCTGTAGCCGGCGCGGCCCTTGAACTCGCAGAACGACGAGCCCTCGGCGGGCTGCAGAGCGCCCTCGACGAAGGCCTCGGGCGGCAGGTAGATCGCCGGCGGGTGGCTCGTCTCGAGCACGCGCACCGCCTGGGTCGTGTCGGCGATCATGCGGCCGCCGAGCTCGATCGTCACGCGGGCGTGCAGGGGCTCGACCCGCGGAGGTCGGGGGTAGTCCCAGACCGACTCCTGCCCCGGGCCGGGCTCAATGCGCTGCCGCTTCGCCATGGTCTAGAACCCGAAATCGCCGAAGTCGCCGAAGCCGCCGCCGAAGTCTCCGCCCGCATCGCCGCCGAAGTCGCCACCGGCGAGGTCCTCGCCGCCGCCCGACGCATCAGCGCCGGGGTCGGTTGACTCGGCGCCGCCGGCATCCGTTGCGCCAGCATCCATCGGGGGCAAGAAGGCGCTCGCGAGCGCGGAGCCGATGACGTAACCCGCGACCGTACCGAGCAGTGAGGCGCCGACCATCTGGCCGAACGAGGGGCCGGCGAGCGAGCGCTCCATCGTGCCGGGCTGGCGCAGCTCTGAACGGGTGGCGGCGCGCGCGAGGGTCGCCGGCTCGTCGTCGGCGGGCGCCTCGCCCGCGGGAGCCGTGCGCGCGAGCTCGTCGAACACGAGCCGACGCTGCTCGGGGGTGAGCTTCGCGAAGGCCTCGGTGTGCACCTGCTCGATCGTCTCGGGCGGGGCCGTCTGCAGCAGGTAGCGGTACCGCTCGACGGCGCGATCGTCGTCGGTGCGGGGGGCGGCTCGGCGCTGCTCCGGCTCGGGCGTGGGGGCACCGAAGAGGCGGTCGAAGAAGCTCATGCAGTCACTCCTGGGGGTCGAGAGCTCTACGGTAGGGCTCTTCGCTCGGCGATCGCTGTGCACTCGTCATGTAACAACTCGGTGAAGGATGGGGTTGAACCCGACGGGGTGCACTACTCTCAGCAGTGAAGTTGATACGCCTCGGCGATCCGAACGTGCAGTGCAAGCAGTGCGTGCTCTCGTATAGAGCAGGATTCATGAGTGGTTCGACTGGTGGTTTCGACAGTCGAAACTCCGTGAGTAACAAGGAGTCAGTAATGACGACAGGCACTGTTAAGTGGTTCAACGCCGAAAAGGGTTTCGGTTTCATCACCCCCGATGACGGAAGCGCCGACGTGTTCGCGCACTTCTCCGCCATCCAGTCGAACGGGTACCGCTCGCTCGACGAGAACCAGAAGGTCGAATTCGACGTCGCGCAGGGCCCCAAGGGTCTGCAGGCCGAGAACATCCGCCCGCTCTAGTTCCCTCCCGTCTTCTCGAGTCCGCTTGAGCTGAGACACACGAGAGCCGCCCCCCGATGACGTGGGGCGGCTTTCGTCATTTCCGGTGCCTATTCGCCGCCCGCGCTCCTCGGGCGGCTGCGCTAGTCGGCGGTCACGAAGTCGATGAGCTGCTCGACGCGGCCGAGCAGCGCGGGGTCGAGGTCCGCGTAGCCGCGCACACTGCCGCGAATGCGCCGCCAGGCCGCTGCGCGATCAGCCGCAGACTCGTGCGGCCAGCCGAGGGCTCGGCACGTGCCGGTCTTCCAGTCGATGCCGCGCGGCACGTCGGGCCACGCCGCGATGCCGACCGAGGTCGGACGCACCGCCTGCCAGATGTCGATGAACGGATGCCCGACCACGAGCACGTGCCGCGCGTCGACCCGTGCGAGCGCGTCGGCAGCCAGTCGCGACTCTTTCGACCCGGGCACCAGGTGGTCGAGCAGCACCCCGACCCGGCGCCCCGCTGACGGACCGAACTCGACCAACCGCTCGGCGAGGTGATCGGCGCCCTCGAGGTGCTCGACCACCACGCCCTCGATGCGCAAGTCGTCGCCCCAGACCTGCTCGACCAGCTCGGCATCATGACTGCCCTCGACCCAGATGCGGCTGGCGCGGGCGACGCGGGCGCGAGCATCCGTCACCGCGAACGAGCCGCTCGCCGTGCGGGCGCGACCGGTTTGCGCGACCGTCGCGACGGGGGCCACGAGCCGCACGGGTTCGCCCTCGACGAGAAAGCCGGGCCCGAGCGGAAAGACGCGCACGCGGCCGTGGCGATCTTCGAGGTGAACATTGCCCGCGTCGACGAGCACGACGGCACCGACGAAGCCCGCGGCGTTGTCGGCAGCGTCACCCTCGGGCAGCTCGACCACGAGGTCGAGCTCGGCGGGCACCTCGGCGATGACGCGGCGCGAGGCCGCACGCCAATCGCCCGAGAGCACGTCGTCGCCGTAGTCACGCACCCCGCGAGGCTATGGCCTGACGGCTAGGGTTGCGGCGACGACTCGCGAAGACAAGGAGACGCGCATGCGCACGACCGGGCAGCTGTTCCGCTGGGGGCTCACGAGCCTGCTGCTCGCCCCCCTCGCCTTCCTCAGCGCGTTCGTCGCAGGCGGCGAGCCCGCATTCGCGTGGCTCGGCCTCGCGCTCGTGCTGCTCGGCGGCGTGCTCAACGCGGCTGCCGTCGTGCGCGGCGTCAAGCGCATCGGCTCGGGCGCGCTCATGGCCGACCTCGACGGGGTCGACCTCGCGCAGGTGGGGCCCGATGCGCCGCGCCCCGCGGAGCCGATTGTTCCGCGCCAGCGCATCATCTTTCCTCCCGAGCCCGATCCCCTGCCCGACCCGGGACTGCGCCGTCGCGTCGGCCTCGGTGCGGCGGCCGCCCTCCTGGGACTCATCGCCGTGGGCGCCTACACGCTCGCCGTTGAGCAGCCGCTCGTGATCGCGCAGGGCATGCTGACCCTCGACGAGGTCTACGCCGCGTGGGGCGCCGCCTCGCGCATCGGCTTCACGATCACGCTCGGCATCTGGGTGCTGCTCTCGCTCGCCGTCGTGCTCGGCGTCGCGGTGCTCGCCCTGCTGCCCTCGATTGCCGCCGACCAGCTTCTGACCGTGCGCCGGATGCTCGCCGCGGCCTGCATCGCCGGCAGCGCGATCGTCGTGGCCGCCGTCTTTCCGTACGTCAGCATCGGCATCAGCCTGCCCGACGACCTGCCCTTCGTTGCGAGCGGAGCCCAGAGCACCGGCAGCCTGCTCTTCGGCCTCACCGGCGTCGCCCTCAGCGCGACGGCCATTCTGCTCACCGTGCCCGACTGGAGGCGCCGACCGCGCTGAGGGCGCGGAATCCATCGCCTCGGCACCGACCTTCGCCGCAGCGCTTGACATGCTCTCGGTTCTCTGGTTAGTTACTTGACTAAGTAACCAACACAGAGAACGGAGGTGAGCGTGGAGGAAGGCAGACCGATCTTCCGGCAGCTCGCCGAGCAGATCGAGAACCAGATCATCGACGGCTCGCTCGTCGAAGGTCAGCAGGTTCCGTCGATCAACGAGTTCGCCGCGTTCCACCGCATCAACCCCGCGACGGCGCTCAAGGGCATCACGCTGCTCGTCGATTCCGGGGTGCTCTTCAAGCGCCGCGGCATCGGCATGTTCGTCGCCGAGGGCGCCCGCGACTCACTCATCGCCGCGCGTCGCCAGACCTTTCGCGACGACTTCATCAGACCTCTGCACGCAGAAGCGCGAGCGCTCGGCATCACCGCCGATGAGCTCGCCGACATGATTCGAAAGGACGCCACCCCATGACCTCCGCCGTCGAGGTTCACCACCTCACCAAGCGCTACGGCTCGATGAACGCCGTCGACGACGCCACGTTCTCGATCACTGAGAACACCATCACCGGCCTGCTCGGCCGCAACGGAGCCGGCAAGACCACGCTCATGCGCCTCATCACCGGGCAGGAGTTCGCGACCTCGGGCACCGTGCGGCTCTTCGGCGCGACGCCCGTAGAGAACGCCGCCGTGCTGCAGCACACGTGCTTCATCTCCGAAAGCCAGCGGTACCCCGAAGAGTTCCGCATCAAGCACGTGCTCGCGGGCGCCCCGCGCTTCTTCGAGCACTGGGATGCCGAGTTCGCCGAGCAGCTCGTCGACGAGTTCAGGCTCACCCGCAAGCAGCTCATCAAGAAGCTGTCGCGCGGCCAGCGCTCCGCCGTCGGCGTCATCGTCGGGCTCGCCTCGCGCGCGCCCCTCACGATCTTCGACGAGCCTTATCTGGGGCTGGATGCTGTGGCGCGGCAGGCCTTCTACGACCACCTTCTCGCCGACTACGGCAAGCGACCCCGCACCGTGATCTTGTCGACGCACCTCATCGACGAAGTCAGCCAGCTGCTCGAGCACGCACTCGTGATCGACGCCGGTCGCATCGTCATCGATGCGCCGGTGGAAGAACTGCGGTCGCACGCCGCGACGGTCAGCGGTCCGGCAGAAGCGGTCGAACGGTTCATCGCCGGGCACGAGGTCGCGCATCGCGATCAGCTCGGCGGCCTGCTGAGCGCCACGATCGCCCACGTGACCGAGGCCGATCGCGACGCCGCGCGGGCCGCGGGCCTCGAGGTCGGCGCCGTCTCGCTGCAACAACTCATCGTGCGTCGCGCCGGGTACTCGGCGGCGGATGCCCCCACCATGATCTCGGAAGGAACCAACTCATGACCGCGACGACGTTCGACAGCCCGCTCTCGCAGACTGCTCGGCCGCTCGGCCGACGACTGTCGACGATCATCCTGCTGCAGTTGACCAACCCGATGACGCTCATCGGATGGCCGCTCATCATTCTCGGCTTCATCTTCGCTGGCAATGTGGCGATTCTCGGCATCATCGCGACGGCAACCGACGGTCGAGCCGAGGTCAGTGTCAACGGCGGTATCGGCTTTCTCTGGGTGTACACCCTCGTGATGGCCGTGCAGAGCGTCAATCAGACGTTCCCGCTCGCCCTAGGGTTCGGTGCGACCCGCCGCGACTACTTGCTCGGCACAGGTGCGTTGTTCGCACTTCTCTCGATCGCGTATGCCGCCCTCGTGACCGCTCTCGCCGCTCTCGAACGCGGCATCGACTACTGGGGCCTCGGCCTCGGCTTCTTCGACACGGCGCCGGGTGCGCCGCTCTGGGATCTCTTCGTGCGCTACCTGCTGCTCTTGCTGCTGTTCGCCTCGATCGGCGGGGCCACGGCAGCGGTCTACGTGCGCTGGAAGGCCATGGGCATGTATGTCTTCTGGGGAGCCCTCGTCGTCGTTCTGATCGGCGCGGCCTACCTCATCACGGTCACCGAGTCGTGGGGCGCCGTCGGCGAGTTCTTCGCGACGGCGGGCGTGCTCGGCTCGATCCTGTGGGCTCAGATCATCACGGTCGTCAGCTCGATCGCCGCGTACCTCATCCTGCGACGCGCGACCCCCACCAACACCTAGTCGGTCAGCAGCAGCCCCGTCGCGACGAGCTCGCGCACCCGGGGCAGCAGCTGCTCGCGCAAGGCGCCCTCGTCCACCTCGAGCAGGTGGGCGAGGGCGTTCGCGATCTCGGCGACCGTGAGCTCGCCGTCGCTCGCGCCGACGAGGCCGGCGAGCGCAGCATCCGCGTCGATCGTGCGCGCGAAGCCGCCGCCCTGGCGTAGCCGGATCACCGTCGGGTTCTCGTCGCCCGGCCAGTAGTGGCGCTCTTCGGTGACGTCGGGGGCGACCCGCAGGCGCCGGGCGCCGAGTGCGTCATCGTCGAGGGTCGCGATGGCGTCGTGCGCCCGCAGGCAGGCGAGCAGGTGATCGCCGATGCCGACGGGCGTTCCGAGGTGCGAGCCGAGCACCTCGGTGCGCAGCAGTCGCGGCGCGCCGGGGTCGACCGGTCGGCGCAGCAGCACGTAGCCGAAGCCGATCGCCGTCACCCCGCGGGCGGCGAAGTCGTCGAGCCATTCGGCGGCGAGCCGGTCGTATTCGGGGGTGCCGACGCGCGTGCCGCCGTCGCGGATCCAGGTGGCGGCGTACTCGGCCGGGCTCTGCCGCTCGCGTTCGACGACCCAGCCGTCGAGGCCAGCCTCGTCGATCCAGCGGCGCACGCGCGCGAGGCCGTCGCCGCCGAGCTCATCGCGGTACTCCCAGTTGCCGAGCAGGTGCGCGGTGCCGCCGAGCGTCAGGTGGTCGGCCGCGCCCCGCACGACCTGCTCGACGATCGCGTCGCCCACCCGGCCACCATCGCGGTACTCGTAGAGCGGCACGCCGTCGCGGCGAGGGGTGATGACGAAGGGCGGGTTGCTCACGATGCGGTCGAAGCGCTCCCCCGCGACCGGCGCGAACAGGTCGCCCTGGCGCAGCTCGACGGTGGCCGTGCCTGCGCGCCCCGACTTCGAGGTCGCCGAGACCCCGTTGAGCGCGAGCGTGAGTCGAGCGCGGTCGAGTGCGCGGGCCGAGAGGTCGGTCGCCACGACCCGCTGGGCGTGGCGAGCCGCGTGCAGCGACTGGATGCCGCACCCCGTGCCGAGGTCGAGCACCGAGTCGACCGGCTCGGTGGGGATGAGCGCGGCGAGGGTCAGCGACGCTCCCCCGACGCCGAGCACGTGGTCGGGCGGCAGCGCTGTGCCGAGCGCGAGCTCGCCGAGGTCAGAGGCGATGAACCAGTTCACCGCACCCGAGCTGTCGATCGACGAGTAGGGGCGCAGGTCGAGCAGCGCGCGCCCCTCGGCGTCGACGAGACCGAGCTGCCGGGCACCCGCGGCGCCGAGGCTCGGCAGCGCAGCGTCGAGCTCGGCCTCGGCGACGCGCTCGCCGAGCACGAAGAGCCGCGCGAGCGTTGCGGCGGGGCTCGACGCGAGACCGTGCAGGGCACGCACCGCCGGCACGCGATCGCCGCGCGCGAGCGCCGCATCGGCCTCGTCGCCCCAGAGCTGCCGCAGCCGGTCGACCGTGTACTGCGCCGCGAGCAGGTCGGTGCGCAGCAGGGTCACGAGCGCAGCATCCACCCCCTCATTCTGAGGCCTGTCACGAAGCACGGAGATCCGGATGCTCGCGGGCCCTTTCGCCCGGCGAACCGTCCTGACTCCGTCGTTTCTCCGTGATTCGTGACGCGTGGGGAATAGGTGGCGGGCCCGGGCGTTGGGCTCAGAGTGTCTATGCAATCGCATAGATCTGGGCCAACCGGCCCGGAGCCGATCGGCTCAGACCGCCCACGACGAAGGAGAACCCCTCGTGACCACCATCACCGCCGACACCATTCCTGGCTACCGCGCCGGTACCTGGGTCATCGACCCGACCCACACCGAGATCGGCTTCAGCGTGCGCCACCTGGCCATCAGCAAGGTGCGCGGCGTTTTCGAGCGCTTCGATGCCACCGTGGTCGCCGCCGAGAACCCCGCCGAGTCGAGCGTCACGGTCACGGTCGAGGTCGCCTCGATCAACACCAACAACGCCGACCGCGACGCGCACCTGCGCACGAACGACTTCTTCGCCCCCGAGCAGTTTCCGACCATGACGTTCGTCTCGACCGGCCTGCGCGTCGACGGCGACCACTTCTTGCTCGACGGCGATCTCACACTGCGCGGCGTCACCAAGCCGATCACGCTCAAGGGCGAGTTCGGCGGCATCGCGACCGACCCGTGGGGCAACACGAAAGCGGCCGCCAGCGGCACTGCCGTCATCAACCGCCACGACTTCGGCGTCAGCTGGAACGCGGCGATCGAGACCGGCGGCTTCTTGCTCGGCGACGACGTCACGCTGACGATCGACGCGCAGTTCGCGCTGCAGGCCTAACGAACGGATGCGGGGCGCCGAGCGCCCCGACCTCCCCCACGCAGAACGGGGCGGCCCCCAGAAGGGACCGCCCCGTTCGCGCGTTGCGCGTCGTGACTACGGCAGCAGCACCGCGTCGATGACGTGGATGACGCCGTTGTCGCACACGATGTCAGCCGTGACGACGTTCGCGCCGTTGATCTTCACGCCGTCGGTCAGGTCGACCGTGAGCTCGGCGCCGTTGACCGTGGCGGCCTTCATGCCGTCGCTCAGGTCGGCGGCGTGCACGGCACCCGGCACCACGTGGAAGGTGAGGATCGAGGTGAGCGCCGGAATGTCGGCGAGCAGGCCCTCGACGGTGCCCTCGGGCAGCGCGGCGAACGCGTCGTCGGTGGGGGCGAATACCGTGAAGGGGCCCTCTCCGTTGAGCGTGTCGACGAGACCGGCAGCGCCGACGGCGGCGACGAGGGTGGTGAACGAACCGGCGCTGACGGCGGTTTCGACGATGGTGGCCATGGGGGGTCTCTTCTCTAGCGATGAGGATGACGGCGCTTCAGGGGCGCCCGCTCGGAGCGTGCTGCCCGAGTGCTCTCACTCTGCGGCCTGCCGCCTGCCGGGCACCCGTGCACCAGCAGTGCATCGCCCGCACGCCAGCCGACCATCGGCTGTGCGTCGTGAACAGCCGGTGACGAGGTGCCTACGCGACGGGGTTCTCTTCATCGACCGGGCGCTGCCGGCCGGTGGCCGCGCCCGCACCCGTGACGATCGGACCGGTCTCGGTCGACACGACGATCTCGGTGTCGGTGAGCGGGTGCGCGAGCTCGTCGGGCCCGAGCCGGGCGATGAGCAGGGTGAGCGCCGCGAGGATGACGGGAATGGTGCCCGCGGCCAAGAAGGCGACGGGAATGCCGATGAGCTCGCCGACAGGCCCGGCGATCGCCATCGAGATCGGCATGAAGAGCAGCGAGACGAAGAAGTCGAGGCTCGAGACCCGACCGAGCATCTCAGGCGGCACGCGGCGCTGCAGCAGGGTTCCCCAGATGACGGTGGCGCCCGAGAACAGCACGCCGCAGACGAACAGGGCGACGACCATGAGCCAGAGCTGGTCAGTGAGTCCGATGACGACAAGAGGCGCGCATCCGAGGCCCCACGCGGCGATCATGATCGTGAGGTACCGACGCGGCAGACGCATCGAGGCGACGCCGATCGATCCGAGCGCACCGCCGATGCCGAAGGCGGCGAGAGCGAGCGCGAAGGCTCCGGCCCCGCCACCAGTCTGGTCGCGCACGGCGAACGGCAGCAGCACCTCGATCGGCCCCATGATCACGAGCACGAGCAGGGCCGAGTAGAGCAGCGTCGCGAGCAGCCAGCGCGTGCGCACCATGTACCGCACGCCGTCGCGCACGTCGATGAGCACAGCCTTGAGCGCGTGCACCGGTTCGTCGTCGGCCTCGCGGCGCACCGCCGTCGTGCGCATGAGGCCGAGCAGCACCGCGGCGAAGCCCTGCGTCACGGCAACGATCGCGAAGCCCAGCCCCGGAGACAGGATGGCGATGGCCGCGCTGGCAGCCGCGGGCCCCGCCGCCTGCATGACGGCGGGCCGCAGCACGCCCTCGATGCCGTTGGCGGCGAGCAGCTCGTCGGCGGGCAGCAGAGCCGGCAGCCACGCCGAGTAGGCCGGGTAGAAGAAGCCGTCGGCCATGCCGAGCAGCAGCGAGACGACCGCGAGGTGCCACACCTCGATCGACTCGGTGAGCGCGAGCACGGCGACCGCGGCCATCGACAGCGCCTTCACAGTCTCGACCACGGTGAGAATGCGCTTCTGCGGAATGCGGTCGGCCGCCACCCCGCCGAGCAGCACCGCGAGCACGAGTCCGATACTGCCCGCGGTCGCGACGATCGAGAGGTCGATGGGCGTGCCCCCGAGCTCGATGACCTGCCAGACGACGGCGACGAGCCAGACTCCGGTGCCGAACAGCGAGAGCACGAGAGCGATCGCGAGCAGTCGGTACTGACCGGTCGCGAAGGGTTGCAGGGCGCGGGGCAACGAAGCCATGGCGCAATGCTAGCGACGCAGCCGCAGGTCGGTGACGTACGCTGAATGCCGATGAGAGAACTGACCGCCGAGCAGATTCGGGCCTCGTTCGTGAACGCGAGCAGCGCCGAGATCGAACGAATGACCCTGCCGGGCCTGCACGAGACCGTGTGGAGCGACCGCGAGTTTCTGGGCTGGCGCGACCCCGCCGGTTCGGCCCGCGGCTACATCGTGCACTGGGTCGACGACCGGCCCGTCGGCATCATGGTGCGCGCAGCGAGCTCGCCCCTGCGCCCCGGCATCGGCGCGATGTGCTCGCTCTGCCACACCCCGCAGCCCTCGACGCAAGTGGTCATGTTCAGCGCCCCGCGCGGCGGCGAGGCCGGTCGCGACGGCAACTCGATCGGCACCTACATCTGCACCGACCTGGCGTGCTCGATCATGATTCGCATCGTGCCGGCGACGAGCGAGCTGAATCTGCACCGCGACGAGCTCATCGCGCGCCGTGCCGAGGGGCTGCAGCAGCGCGTGACCGCGTTCACGGCCAACATTCTCAAGACCGCCTAGGGGCGGCACCCCGACCGCCTCACGGCGGCTTGACGACGAGCGTCAGCGCTCGCGGTGACCCATGATGTTGAACGGAATCGCGATCGAGAGCGACGCCGACATGATGCCGATGAAGAAGACGATCGCCGCGAACTCTTCGGGCACCGCGAACGCGTAGGCGAAGAGCAGGAACGACGACACGAAGAGGAAGAGTGACACGATCACGGCGAGAATGTTCATGGTGCTCTCATTGTGCCAGGTCTCACCGAGATAATGACGCATGACCTCTTCTGCCGCCGCCCCGGCTCGTCACCGGCCCGCCAGCCCCGCTCGCCGTCGGGTGCGGGCGATCGGGCTCGGCGCCCTCGGAGCTCTGCTCGTCGTCGTCTTCGGCTTCTTGATCTGGGCGAACACGCCCTACCGTGCTGACCGCGGCGCGACGCTCGAGGTGTTCCGCAACGGCGACATCGCGGTGACCACGGTCGATGAGGGAATTCTGATGCAGCCGGTCGGCGACAGCATCGATCTGCCCGCCGACCCGGTCGGCCTGATCTTCGTGCCGGGTGCCCGGGTCGAGCCCTACGCCTACCTGTTCCAGCTCAGCGGAGTCGTCGAAGAGCACGGCGTCACGGTGCTCATCACGAAGCCGACCCTCAACCTGGCCTTCTTCGACACGCGCGGTGTCGACGACTTCACGACCGCCGCGCCCGAGGTCGACCGCTGGTTCGTCGGCGGGCACTCGCTCGGCGGCGTGCGCGCGTGCCTCATGACGCCCGACGCCGAGCTCGAGGGCCTCGTACTCTTCGGCAGCTACTGCGCCAACGATCTGAGCGAGTCGGGGCTCACGGTGCTGAGCATCGCGGGCGAGAACGACCTGCTGAGCGATCTCGCGACGATCGAGGGTGCCGCGCCCCTGTTGCCCGCCGACGCGCAGTTCGTCGTCATCGAGGGCGCCAACCACGCGGCGTTCGGCGACTACGGCGCCCAGTCGGGCGACGGCGAGCGCACGATCACGAGCGAGCAGATGCGCGACGAGCTGACGCGCCTGCTCGGCGAGGTGCTGCGCTAGCTCTTCTTGCGCGACGCAGGCTTGGTCGGCTCGACGGCGACCGGCTCCGACTCCGCGTCGGGCACGGCCACCGTGCTCGGCCCGGCCTCGACGGCAGCGGCACCCTCGGGCGTGAGCGCCGAGACCGACGAGCCATCAGCGGCGACCACGACCGCGGGCAGCTTCTCGCGGTTGGCCTGTGCCATGAGCCACCAGATGAGCGAGCCGACGAGAATGCCGCCGACGAGCGCGATGACGGGCGTCAGCAGCACGGGGCCCGCGATGCCGCTGTCGGTCAGCAGGTTGGCGATGCCCAAGTACACCCAGAACAGCGCGATGTCGACGAGCGCCGCGACTCCGACGGCCGACATGGTGGTGCGCCAGGGTCGGTGCTGACCCGCGGCCGAGAGCATCCACCCGCTCACCAGAATCGACAGCCCGATGAGAATGAGGCTGCCGATCAAGAACGAGATGACCACCCAGAACAAGATGTCAGAGCCGGCGCCGATCGCGCCGAGCACGGCGTTCGCCTCATCGCCTCCGAGCGCGTTCGAGATGGCCCCGACCAGCCCGCCGAAGAGCGACGCGGCAATGAGTGCCGCGAGCGACATGCCGAACGCGAACCAGCCGGTCTGGAAGATCGTGTGCGCGACGGCGCCCGCGATCACGGCGCTCTGCGTCTGGTTGCGGGTGAGGGGTGTGGCAGCCATGGGTGCTCCTCGATTCGTGGGCTCGACTGCGAATCTAGCGCCTAGAGTGTCGGCATGCAGAAGACCGCGCTGCTCGTCGGGGGCTCCGGCCAGATCGGCACCGCGAGTGCACGAGGCCTGCTCGCTCTCGGGTATCGCGTGACGATCGCGCATCGCGGCACGCGACCCCTCCCCCGCGATCTGGTCGGCGAGGTCGAGGCGGTCACGCTCGAGCGGGGCGAGCCGGATGCTCTCGCCGACGCAGCCCGCGGCCACGACCTCGTGCTCGACTGCATCGCCTTCGGCCCGGCCGATGCCGAGCCCTACGCGCGACTGGTCGGCGAACTCGGATCACTCGTGGTCATCTCGACCGCCTCGGTGTACCTCGGCACCAACGGCACCTGGATGGACATCGCGACAGGCCCCGACGACTTTCCGCTGCTCGCCGTGCCCGTCACCGAGCAGCACCCGACCGTGACCGACGAACGCGAGGGCTACTCGACGCAGAAGGCCGCGCTTGAGCGCGCGCTGCTCGGCATCGACGGGCTGCCCGTCACCGTGCTGCGCCCCGGCGCGATCCACGGCCCCGAGTCGCCCGCGCTGCGCGAGTGGTACTTCATCAAGCGCGCCCTCGACGACCGCCGCCGCGTGCCCTTGACCGACCGGGGCGAGAGCCGGTTCGCCACGACGGCGACCACGGTCATCGCCGAGTTGGTGCGGCTCGCGGGCGAGCATCCGGGGGCCCGCGTGCTCAACGCGGCCGACGAGCCCGGCCCGACCGCCCTCGAGATCGGTCAGGCGGTATTCGCCCATCTGGGGCACGAAGCCGAGTTCGACCTGTTGCCGCGCGAGGCGGCGGGCGAGGTCGGTGTGCACCCGTGGGCGGTGCCGACGCCGGTCGTGCTGAGCATGCAGGCGGCTCGCGAAGAGCTCGGCTATCAGCCCGCGGGCAGCCACCGCTCGACCATCGGCCCCGCGATCGACTGGATGCTCGGCGAAGTCGCCGACGTCGACTGGCGCGAGCGGTTTCCGGCCCTCGCCGAGCGGTACGGTGCTTCCGGCTGGTTCGACTACGAGGCCGAAGACGCACTGCTCGGCGGCTGATCGCCCTCGCCCGCGACCGACTGCCGGTTCGCGGCGATGCGCTCGGTGATGTACGAGACGACGATCGCCGAGGTCGTGCCGACGATGACGATGCCGCCACCCATGAGCATGACAGCGAGAAATCGACCGGTGGCGGTGACGGGGTAGGTGTCGCCGTAGCCGACCGTGGCGATCGTGACGACCGCCCACCACAGCGCGTCGCCGAACGTCGTGATCGTCGAGCCCGGCGCGTAGCGCTCGACCTGCAGGGTCGCCAGAGAGAGGGCGTAGACGAAGACGAGAACGTAGACGAGGGCGTGGGCGATGACCGAGCCGCGCACGGCCGCACCGCTGCGGCCCCGCAGCAGAGGGATGTGGTTGAGCAGGGCCGCGACCCGCAGCATGCGGAAGAGCGGCACGAACACTGAGAGAACATCGATCGGGTGCGTCAGCAGAAAGCGCCAGCGGCCGCCTCGCCCGGTGAGCGCGATGCGGGCCACCATGTCGACGACGAACGCGGCCCACGTCAGGATGCCGACGATGGCCAGCACCACCATGAGCCAGTCGGGCGGATCGGTCACGAGCACGAAGGCCGAGTAGGCGACCACGAAGAGCACACCGAACACGGCGAGCGCCGATGAGGTGCGCTGCTCCCAGGCGAGCCGGCGGGTGTCGATGAGCCGTGCCTCCCCTCCGGTCAGCGAACCTCCGCATCGTCGAGGGTTCCACGGTCAGAATAGTGCTGGCCGGGCGTGCGGGGGCCGCTTTACACTCACCTCATGACCCCCCGAAGGTTGACTGCCGGTCGGCCGGCGATGCTCGCGCTCGCCGCCTGTGCTCTGCTGTTCGTGGTCGGGTGCACACCCACTGAGCCGGTCGCCGTCGAACCCACGGTCGAGCAGACTCAGGCTGTTGAGAGCACCCCGAGCCCGACGCCGACCGCCGAGGCGCTCGCTGACTTCGACATCGATCGGTTCCGCTCCGCCTCGCTCGACCTCGCGGACGCGGGTGCGGTGGGCGCAGCGCTCGGCGGGCTCGCCGCAGAGTTCGCGGAGTGCCCCTGGTACCCGATTCTCGAGAACCACAGCGAGTACAG
The DNA here is from genome assembly GCA_005778835.1 of Actinomycetota bacterium. Taxonomy (GTDB): domain Bacteria; phylum Actinomycetota; class Actinomycetes; order Actinomycetales; family Microbacteriaceae; genus Microcella. The sequence goes on along the minus strand of SXMG01000165.1, from coordinate 21,947 downwards.
CTCGACGTCGGCGTTCTTCGACACCGACTTCTTCGGGCGCACCGACCTCGAGCCCAACGTGCGGTTCTTCTACACGATCTCGGGCGACGAGATCGTGCCGCCCGGCATGCCCCGCAACCCCGAGGGCGTGGGCGTCGGCAGCACGCACGACGAGATACGCGCTGCGTATCCGGGCGCTGTCGAAGCAGTGGAGTTCGCCGAAGGCCCGGGCGACATCGTGACCTTCACCGTGCGCAGACCCGACACCGACTCGGTCTACGTCTTCGCCAGTGACTCGTCGCATTCCGGGGTCATCAACATGCTGCAGTGGGGCCCCGACGCGGGCGGACAGTGGTCGCATCTCTGCACCGGGCTGTAGTCAGGGCACCGCCGACGTATCGACCTTCCAGGCACGGCGCGCCACCGTCTCGACGACCGTCGTGATGAGGTCGTCGCTCGCCGGTCGCCCATGCACGAGCGCGCTCGAGAGCACGGGCCCCTCGAGCTCGTCGACGAGATCATCGAGCTGATCGTCGGGCGCCCCGTGCTGCGTGAGCAGTGCGCGCAACGGAGCGCACCCCGAGCTCACGAGGCGCTCGCGCAGTCGGGCCATCGAGGCGTCGACGGCCGCGCGCTCGCCGAGCGCGAGCAGGATGTACGCGAGCGGACCGTGCTCGAGCGCGTCGCGCAGCTGCTCGAGGTGGGCCCGCAGATCGGCGCCGAGGTCTCCCGTCAACGGATAGGTCGGGTAGCTCGCGCCGGCCAGGGCGTCGTGCAGCAGCTCGTCCGTCGTCGGCCAGTGCCGGTAGATCGTGCGGCGTGCAATGCCACTGCGCTCGGCGACGCGCGTGGGGGTGATCGCCGTCAGGCCCTCGTCGAGCAGCAGGTCGCGCGCGGCCGCCAAGACGGTCTCGCGCGTGCGCTCGATGCGAGCATCCACAGCATTCTCCCTGTTGTGACCCACAATGTGCCACATCTACTCTGTGACACATGGTGAGTCACAATCTATCGTCTGCCTCAGCGTGGTTCGAGAGAGCCGGCGCCGACAACACGCGCGAATTCTGGGCCCGCGAGAAGCAGCGCTATGCCGAAGAGGTGCGCGCACCCTTTCTCGCGCTGCTGGCAGCGGTCGACCCCGACCCGGCGTCGTGGCGCGTCTATCGCCCCCACAACGACACCCGCTTCGCGGCCGACCGGGGCCCGCTGAAGACCTTCCTCGGCGCACTGCGGGTCGACGCCGACGGCACCGGGCGCTACCTGCAGGTCGACGCGCGCGGTCTGCTGGCGTCGAGCGGCATGCCCTACTTCGCGCCCGACCAGCTTGTGCAGTGGCGCGCAGCGCTGCTCGACGAGCGCGGCGAAGGGTTCGCCTCGGCCGTCGCCGCTGCCCGGTCAGCCGGTGGCACGCTCAAGAGCGGCTACCCGGCAGCTCTGCAGCGCGCACCTCGAGGTGTCGACCCCGACCACGTGCGCATCGAGTGGTTGCGCTGGAAGGGCGTCGAGGTGTTCGGGCGAACGGCAGCGCACCCCGGTGATCGTGCTTCGTGGGTGCAGTCGATCTGGGAGGCGGGGGCGCCGGTCGCCCGCTGGCTCGGCGAGCACGTCGGCCCCAGCGCGCTCGAGCGGCCGAGGCGCTGACCGCCCCCAGCTTCAGCCCGGCTCCGAATGATGTGATGACAGCACACACCACGAACTCGGAGTCTTCATGCCTCGCACTGCCCTCGACACCACCGTTCCGAACCTGGCGGGCCGCCTCGCCGTCGTGACCGGCGCCAACAGCGGCCTCGGCTTCGGCCTGACCGGTCGCCTCGCCGAAGCGGGCGCCGAGGTGGTCATGGCGGTGCGCAACCGCGCGAAGGGCGAGGATGCTCGCGAGCGGCTGCTCGCCCAGCATCCGTCTGCACAGCTCAGGCTGCTCGACCTCGATCTCGCGTCGCTCGAGAGTGTGCGAGCGGCGGCGCAGACCCTGCTCGACGACGACCGAGGCATCGACATTCTCATCAACAACGCCGGCATCATGGCCGTACCCGAGCGTCGCGAGACGGCCGACGGGTTCGAGCTGCAGTTCGGCAGCAACCACCTCGGGCCGTTCGCCTTCACCGGTCTGCTGCTTCCGGCCCTGCAGCGAGCCGACGCACCGCGCGTCGTCTCGACCAGCAGCCTCGCCGCGAACGCCGGGCGCTGGCAGTGGGACAACCTCAACGCCGAGAAGAAGTACAGCGCCTGGGGCGCCTACGGGCTCTCGAAGCTCGCGAACCTCGCCTTTGCGCGAGAGCTGCAGCGCCGCAGCGACCTCGAGGGCTGGGGCATCACGAGCACGGCCGCGCACCCGGGCGGCACGAAGACGAACCTGCAGTCGACCGGACCGCGCGATGGCAAGGCTCCGACGGCGGGGCAGGAGAAGCGCTATTCGCTCATCATGCAGGGCGTCGACGTCGGCATTCTGCCCTCCCTCTACGCGGCGACGAGCCCCGAGGCGACGCCCGGCGGGTACTACGGGCCGAAGGGCTTTCTCGAGGTGCGCGGTGAGCCCGCGCCCGCGCGCCTGCCTCGCGGTGCGCGCGACGCGACGGCGGCCGTAATGCTGTGGGACATCTCTGAGCAGCTCACGGGCGTGCGCTACGACGAGCATGCCAAGACGCCGTCTCGATAGGTGATGCGGGCGGCGTAGGCTGAGCAGTTGTGACCGCCCCCGTTCCCGCGACTCGTCGCGGCCATCTCGTCGACCTGCGCCCGCTGCGCGAGAGCCCCGCCTTCGCCCGCATGTGGGCGGGCGCGGCGATCACCGGCATCGGCAGCCAGATGACGATCGTCGCGGTCGGGCTCGACATCTACGACCGCACCGCCTCGACTCTCGCGGTCTCGCTCGTCGCCGCCTTCGCGCTCGTGCCGATGGTGGTCTTCGGGCTGTACGGCGGCGTGCTCGCCGACTCGTTCGATCGCCGCAAGGTCGCACTCATCGCGGCGTTCGTCGCCTGGGGGTCGACCGCTGCGATCGCCGTCTACAGCTGGCTGGGCGTGCCCGAGATCTGGCCGCTCTATGCCCTCATCACGCTCAATACCGTCGCCGCGACGATGGTCGCCGTCGCCCGCCAGGCGATGGTCGCGACCCTCGTGCGCACCGAGCTGCTGCCCGCTGCAGGCGCGCTCGGCGGCATCAGCGCGGGCGTGCAGCTGACCGTCGGGCCCGCGCTCGCCGGGCTCTCGGTGGCCTACCTCGGCTTCAGCTGGACCTACACCGTCGACGTCGTGCTGTTCTTCGCCGCCTTCCTCGGGCTCTATACGCTGCCCGCGATGATCCCTGACGGCGAACGCCGGCGGCCGGGCATCCGCTCGGTGATCGAGGGCTGGCAGTTTCTGCGCATCGCACCGAACATTCGCGCCTCGTTCGTGCTCGACGTCTTCGCCATGACGTTCGGCAACCCGCGCGTGCTGTTCCCGGCCGTGGGGGCACTGCTCATCGGCGGCGGAGCCGTCACCGTGGGCATTCTCTCGGCAGCGAGCGCGGTGGGGATGCTCGTGCTCGGTCTGCTCTCGGGTCGCGTCGGCGGAGTGCGGGCGCACGGGCGGGGCATCGTCTACTCGGTCGCCGCTTACGGCGCGAGCATTCTGCTGTTCGGCGTCGTGCTGCTCGTCGTCTCGGCGCTGCCGATCGAGGTCGGCACCGACATCACCCAGGCGAACATTCCGGCTCTCGTGATCGCCTCGGTGCTGCTCGCGCTCGCCGGTGCCGCCGACACCGTCAGCATGATCTACCGCACGACGATGATTCAGGCCGCTGTGCCCGACGTCATGCGCGGTCGACTGCAAGGGCTCTTCATGGTGGTCGTCACGGGCGGGCCGCGCGTCGGCGACCTCTATGTGGGCGTGCTGAGCCTCGCCGCCCTGCTGTGGTTCCCGCCGTTGCTCGGCGGAGTCGTCATCATCGTGGCGGCCGCCGTCAGTCTGCGCATCTACCACGGCCTGCGCGACTACGACGCGCTCGATCCGAAGCCCTGAGCAGTCGATCGACCTGTCCGAGAGGGCCGACGATCAGGAACGGCTTCTCACCTCGTCGACCAGCAGCGACAGCAGCGACATCGACGCCGCGGCACCGTCGGCGCCCGGCGAGTGCGCTCGTTCGTGCAGCTCGCCGCCCTCGTGATCGGCGGTCGAGAAGTAGGTCGTGAGCGGGCACTGGCCGAGCGGAGGGTGCTGCGGACCGTCGGTGCGGCTGCGACTCCAGTGGTACGCAAGCGCCCCCAACCGGGTCGTGACCGAGCGTGGATCGGCGGGCAGCGTGAAGCTCGACATCCACTCGGCGACCTGCTCCGCGGGCATGGGCGGCGACAGCAGGTAACCCTGCCCGAAGTGCGCACCGAGTGCGCTGCTCACTTCGAGTCGCTCGGTGCTCTCGATGCCTTCGACCGTGACGCCGTATCCGAAGTCGCGCCCCAGTTTGGTGATCGCGGCCAACACGGTCAGCACGTGCAGCGCCCGGCTGTGCACGCTATCGAAGATGTGGCGATCGATCTTGATGACGTCGAACGGCAACTCGGTGACGCGCTTCAAAGTGCTGTAGCCCGAGCTGATGTCGTCGAGGTGCAGCTTGACGCCGAGTCGCACGAGCTCGTCGATGGCCTCATCGCTCACCGAGAGATCAACCTCACGAGTCTCGAGCAGTTCGAGACTCAGTCGGCTCGGCTCCACACCGCGCAGCTCGAGCGCGTCGATCACCAGTTGCACACTGTCGGGCGAGGCGAAGATCTCGGGCGGCACGTTGACCGACACGCTGAGGTCGAGCCCCTGCGCCCGCCAGCGCGCGACCCACTCCAGCGCCTGGTGAATCCCGATCCAGAACACCTCGCGAAGTTCGTCGGTCGAATACCGCGGCAAGAACTCGTCAGGAAGCATGAGCGAGCCATCGGGTCTCTGAATGCGCGCGAGCGCCTCGAACTGCGTGACGGCGCCGGTGGCCAGATCGACGATGGGCTGCATGTGCATCGTCAACCTGCCATCGACGTGGTGAGCGGGTGCTCCTGCCATGGAGTCGAGATCGGCCGTGGGCGGCTCGACGATGGCGGCGGCCTCTCCACCGTCAGACTCGACATGGACGGGAGTCGCGGTGCTCCACCAATCGTCGTCACCCCGACGCTCCTTCACGAGGTAGAGGCCTGCATCAGCCGCCTCGTAGAGCGCGCGACTGTCGAGGCCGTCTCTGGGGTAGAAGGCGACGCCCATGCTCGCCGTCACCGTGACCTCCGTGCCATCGTCGAGAACGATCGGACGAACGATCTCCGTCCGAATGCGCTGAGCGATCTCGTTGACCTGCTGGAGGGCTCGTTCTGGATCGAGATCGGGCAGAATCACCACGAACTCGTCGCCGCCGGCGCGAGTGACCTGGTCGTTGCGGCGCAGCACGCTTCGAATGCGTTGTCCGAACTCGATCAGCACGGCGTCACCGGCCGGGTGCCCCTCGGTGTCATTGATGGCCTTGAAGCTATCGAGGTCGAGAAGGCCGACGGCCACGACATCGCCCCGCTCGGCCGCGTGACTCAAGGCCTGCCGCAGCAGCCGGCGCGTGCCGTCTCGATTGGGCAGCCCCGTGAGTGCATCGTGACTGGCGTCGTACGACAGCCGCTCGCGCTCTTCGACGATGTCGGTGACGTCGCGCTGCACGCTGACGAAGTGCGTCACGTCGCCCGCATCGTCGCGAATCGGGGTGATGGTGAGGTGATTCCAGAAGGTGGAGCCGTCTTTGCGATAGTTCAAGATCGTGCCCTGAAACACCTCGCCTGCGTTCAGGGCGTCGCGAATGAGCTGCACATCATCGGCCGAGGTCTGGGGACCCTGCAGGAAGCGGCAGTTGGTGCCGATGATCTCGTCTGCCCGATAGCCCGTGATGTCGGTGAACGCCGTGTTGCTGTAGATCGTGTTGCGATCGGCATCGGTGATCAGCGAGCCTTCGCTGACCGACTCGAGCGCTTTCGCGAGCAGCGTCTCGGTGACCGGAGTCGCGCCAGGGGCTGCGGCGTAGGTCGGGGCGGGTGTGCGGGCGCTGGTCATCGCGCTACCTTCTCTTCTGCTCGGGCGAGTTCGAATCTGAGGCCAGCGATGAGCCGCCGACCGCGTCGCTCGACCCAGCGCACACTCGCTGCACGCGGTGCGGCCGTCGAGTCGCTGAGGTCGATCGTGACGGGGTCGCCGACGGCCAGGTCGCCCTGCAGCCGGATACGGCAGCCACCGAAGCTCAGATCTTCGAGGTGCACGACGCTCGACGTGCCGCGATGGTGCAACGTGGCGAGCCCGCGAGTGACGAGGCGGGCCTCAGACCGCAGGCTCGGCTCGACTCGACGTGCGGCACCCTCGATCGTTCGGCGTGCGGCGCCGAGCAGTCGAGCTCCTTCTTCACGGTCCCCGCGCACCCAGTCGGGCGATTCGGTGATGTGGCGCACGATGCCGATGGCGTGGGCCGCGCTCACGTCAACGAACTCGAAACCCACCTGCAGCCCCTGCGGCACCTCCGTGACCCAGCGGATGAGGCCAGGAACGGCACCCACGTCAGCCAAGACGAGCTGCGGTGTCGGATGCGGTGCGCTGACCGCGAACGAACGATCACCGTCGGCCGTCCACGGCACGAATACCCGGGCACCGCCGGTGCTGAGGTCGAGCACGCGCGACAGCCGTGGGGCTCCGGGCCAGAAGAACGCTCGTGCCGGGAGGTCGACGTCGGTGCGCTCGGTGCGTCGATGCCGCGGCCTCTCGAGGCACACGAGCACGGCCATGGTCAGGCCCGCGATGTTGTAGAGGGTCCAGAAGGTCGTGATGATGAGCGAGTCGACGACATAGTGATCGGCCGACCACATCCACGCGTTGAGAAGGGCGGCAATCGAGAGCACGAGAAGCACGATGTTCGGCAGGGCGAGGCCGACCCGAAAGTTCAGGCTGTCGCTCGAGACGCCCTTGGGCGTCACGGCGAAGGCCGTCGTGCTGAGGCCCACCCACTCGGCCACCACGGCCAGAGCGACCGTGGGTGCCATGGCCGTTTCGTAGACGTGGGTCCACAGCGAGCTTCGTCTCCCGCCCGAGACCAGGCGCATCGCGACGAGCGATGTGGCGAAGTACGGCAGCCACACCACGGCCACCGAGGCAAGATCTGCGTCGACCACCGTGACACCGAGCAGCAGGTACAGCAGGGGTGCAACGACGAAGACCATCTTGAGCACTCCGAAGTGCCAGTAGATGATGCCATCGAGATAGAGCCACCGCTGCATGAACGAGAGCCCCGGCAGAGTCAGGGGGTTCCAGCGGCGCACGGTCTGGATGTTGCCGCGGCTCCAGCGCGTGCGTTGCGTGAGCAGGGTTGCGAAGCTCTCGGGGGCCAATCCCGCAGCGATCACCTCGGGCACGAATTCGCTGCGGAACCCCGCGGCCTGCAGCAGCATTCCCGTCGCCATGTCTTCGGTGATGACGCCCGTGGCGAAGCCTCCGATGTGCTCCAGCGCTGTGCGGCGGAAGACCGTGTTGCTGCCGACGTACATGACGGCGTTGTAGGCCGCCTTGCCCTCCTGCATGCTGCGCATGAAGTAGTCCTGCTCATTCGGCAGCGATGCGCCCGAGAAGAGGTTGTGCTGAAACGGGTCGTCGTTGTGGAACGCCTGGGGTGCCTGCACATAGGCGAGTCGTGGGTCGTCGAAGTGCGGCACGGTGACTTCGAGGAAAGACGAGCGGGGAATCATGTCGGCATCGAGCGTGACGATCAGCTCGCCCGTGCTGTGGGCGAGCGCGTTGTTGAGGTTGCCCGCCTTCGCGTGCGCATGCTCGTCACGAGTGAGATGGATGACGCCGTAGCGGGCGGCGAGCGCGCGCACCGACTCGCGGCTGCCGTCGTCGCACAGGTAGACCGTGAGCTCGCCGGGGTACCGGATGCCCACGGCGCCCGCCACCGTCGGTTCGAGCACCGCGATCGACTCGTCATAGGTGGTGATGAAGATGTCGACGCTCGGCAGCCTGCTCGGGTCGGTCGACAGCGGCGTTGACGAGACAGAGCGCGAAGAGGTGCGCCAGCTGATCGCAAACGTGGCGATGAGCTGCACGGCGCCGATCAGCTCCGCCGTGATGAGGGTGACTCCGGCGATCGACGACCAGATCGAGTCGGTGGGGATGGTCTCGAGCAGGCGCCAGGTCACGTAGATCGTGGTGGTCACGGCGATGAGCACGAGGGCGACTCGTCTGCCTGCGATCGCCGAAGTGCGCGCGGCGAGCACAGCGACGACGAGAGCGACCACAACCGCTCCTGCGTACCAGCCGCTGAGCGGCCACAGCCATGCATCCAACATGAATCCCCCCATGGTTTTCATGCGCGTGAATACACGGTATTGCTCCCGTCGTGTCCGATCACTCCGATCGTCGCTGGACGGTTCGTTAAGCGAACGGCACCCCCCGTCTGCGTGCCAGATCAGCGCTCACCCGCGACACTGACAAGATGGGGTCACCGGGTCCCGATCCTGAAGGAGGCGACCCCATGGCAGAACCAGGCGAAGGCCGCGTCGCGGTCTACATCGACTTCGACAACATCGTCATCTCGCGCTACGACCAGATTCACGGCCGCAGCGCGTGGCGCAAAGACAACGTCTACCGGTTGCCCGCGGGGCTCGCCGGCGCCACCGACGAGATCGCCGCGCGCCTCAAGCACGCCGAGGTCGACATCAGCGCGATTCTCGACTTCGCGTCGAGCTTCGGCACCATCGTGCTCTCGCGTGCCTACGCCGACTGGTCGATCGGGGTCAACGCCAGCTACCAGGGGCAGCTCATGGAGCGCGCGGTCGACCTCACCCAGCTCTTCCCTGCCACGCAGCAGATGAAGAACGGCGCCGACATCAGACTGTCAGTCGACGTGGTTGAAGACCTCTTCCGCCTGCCCGACATCACGCACGTCGTCATCGCGGCCGGCGACAGCGACTACATCGCGCTCGCCCAGCGCGCCAAGCGCCTCGGCCGCTACATCGTGGGCATCGGGGTCGCGGGCGGCACGAGCAAGAGCCTCAAGGCGGCGTGCAACGAGTTCGCCGACTACGACTCGCTGCCGGGCATCCGCCCTGCCGCCCACATCGCCGCCGAGCTCGATGTTGCGCCCGACACCGCTGCCGACGAGCCGACCGCGGCACCTGCCAAGACGTCGCGCCGCGCCTCGAAGGCGGCCGCCACGAGCGCTTCGACCGAGGGCGCTTCGGACTCCTCGGGCGAGACGGCGACAACCAAGCGTGCCGCGAGCGCCTTGCTCGTGCGAGCTCTGCGCCTCGTGCACGAAGCGGATGATGCGGATTGGGCCCACGCTTCGGCGCTCAAGCAGCAGATGAAGCGCCTCGACCCCGCCTTCAACGAGAAGGCCCTCGGCTACAGCTCGTTCACGAGCTTTCTCAAGTCGCGCGCGAACGTCGTCGAGCTTGACGAGTCGACGCAGACGCGGCTCGTGCGGCTGCGCGAATAGCGCGCAACAACGACAACGGCCCCACACACCCGAAGTGTGGGGCCGCTATCGCGAACGCGAGTCAGCAGCGTTCTCGCCTTGCAGTGCTAGGGGCGTCCGCCGCCCACACCCTCAGGCTTGCCACCCTCACGGGGCGAATCGTCGGTGTCGTCGGTGTCGTCAGAATCATCGCCACTGCGACCGCCGTTACCGAAGCCGTTGCTGGCCCCGCCATTGCCGGTGCCGTTCTCGGCGCGCTCTTCGGCCTTCTCCTCGCGCAGTTCGCGAGCCTGCTCTGAGACTTCGGCGCCGAACTCTGCACCGACCTTGTCGGGGTCTTGCGCGCCCTGCTTCACCCAGGCGCTGAACTCCTTCGAGCCGACCGGCAGCTCGGCCTCGGCGCACGTGTCGTCAACGACCTCATCGCCTTCCTCGGTGCCGTCTTCCACGGTGCTCTCGAGCGCACCGTCTTCAGTGCCTTCGGTCGTGCCATCGTCGACCGTGCACTCGTCGACGGGACCGTCGTCGAGGCTGTCTTCTTCGGTCACGATGATCGTCGAGACCACATCATCGAACGCGTCTTGGGCGGGCCCGGGCAGAGCGCCCGCGGCGCCCACTCCCGCGAGTCCGAGGGCGAGCACGCCCGATGCTGCGGCAACCTTCGCCGCGATTCCGAGCCCTGCAATCGATGCAACCATCTTCTTGATCCCCTTAGGTACTGTCGGTTCTCCGCCCACGCTGACCCCCAGCGTCGGCTGTTCGAGATGAGCGGCGAGCGCTGCCGACGGTGTCGGCTCGGCCCGCATCACGTGATGACGCACGTCGGCGATCGAGGCAGCAAGCTCGGCGAGCTCGGGGCGTCCGTCAGGAACATCCCCGTTAAGCAGCCGTTGCGCCTCGGCGTCGGTGATCGTGTGTTTTCTCATCTCATTACTCGCTATCGTCAGCGGGCCCGGCAGGGGTACGGGGTGCGTCAAGTTTCTTTCGCAGGCGTTCGAGCGCACGCCGCTGCAGGGCTTTCACCGCACCCGGCCGCTTGTCGAGCACGACGGCCACCTGCTCGACGGTCAGGTCGGCGACGATGCGCAGCATCAGCACGTCGCGCTGGTCGGCCGGCAGCGATGTGATGAGGGTGAAAGCACGCTGCTCGCCAAGTCGCATGGTCGCCTCGTCTTCAGCACTGGATGCTCGCCGAGGGTCGTCCTCAGCCACCAGCTCAACGGTCTCACCGCGTCGGCCGCGCTTGCGCAGTTCATCGACGAGCCGCCGGTATGCGATCGAGAATACGAACGACCGAAACGCCTCAGCATCGCCGCGGAAGGTCGCCAGCCGATCGAACACCGCGAGAAAGACTTCGCTCGTGAGGTCATCCGGCTCGCGCGAGCCTCGCGCCTGGGCGAAGGCGGCGACGGCGGGGGCATGGTCGTTCCAGAGTTGCGTGCACGCCCAGCTCGCACCTGCTTGCGCAGCGGCGAGGACGGTCGCGAACGTCTCGTCGCTCGTGCTCCCCCGGCCTGACATCGCCACCAGGCTAGGTGCGCGCGACCAGCGGCACAACGCGAGCGGCTTACACCTTCACGCGGCAGAGCGAGCTCTCGACGGGCAGAGCGCCAGCCAGAGCACGAGCAGCATGCTGAAGCCCATGAACTCGTTGAGGGCAGCACCGGGCGCCGTGCCGAGGGTCTCGATCGGCTTGAGGGCTCCGGAGAGCATCCGCAGCAGGGGCTCCACCCCGAGCGCGAGCGCTGCGAACGGCACGAGGCCCCGATAGCGCGCCACGAGCGCAATGAGCACGGCGGCGAGCAGCAGCTGCATCGCACCCCACTGGCCGAACATTGCCACGATGTTCGCTCCGCCCTCCACGTCGAGGTCGATCGTCGCGATCGACCCGGCTCCCCCGTCGGGCGCGAACACGTGCACGAGCGACCGCGCGACGATGATCGCGAGGTAGGCGCCGAGCAGCCAGACGGCCAGCCGCGGCCCGTGGTAGTTCTGCGGGTCGGCGGGCAGGATGCGGCGCAGGTCGGGGCGCAGGGAACGGGGAAGGATGCTCGCGCGCTGCCGCTCCGCGCTCGACCCGATCATGCGCGCGCCCCGGTCAGCCCGGCGATCGCCTGCTCGGTCGTGACGACGGTCGCGAACTCGCCGTGCAGGCTGGCGGCCGCGGCGCGCGCGACCTGCTCGGCCGGGATCACCGTGCCGTCGGGCAGCGCGCGGTCGTGGCAATGGGTCGCGTCGAGCACGAAGTCGACGTCGTAGCCCAAGTTGCCGGCCATGCGCGCGGTGGTCGAGCAGCAGTGGTCGGTCGTGATGCCGCAGATCGTCACGGCCGTCGCACCCGCGTTCTGCAGCCACGCGTGCAGGTCGGGTTCGCCGTAGAAGGCCGAGTTGACGTGCTTGGTGACGAGCAGGTCGTGGGGGCCCTCGACGCCGTCGTGAAACGCGTTGCCCGGCTCGCCCGGCGCCAGGGGAGATCCCGGTTGAATCGAGTCATGCCGCACGAGCACGACCGGCAGGTCGGCGGCCCGCCACGCCTCGAGTAGCCGCACGATGTTGGCCTCGGCGTCGGGATTGTCGCGCGGGCCCCAGGCCGGGTCGGCGAACGCCTTCTGCGGGTCGACGACGATGAGCACGCGCTGAGCAGCAGTCATGCGCCGACAGTACCGGGCGCGACTCGGCGCGTCGCGGTAGCGTGCGCGCCGAGCACCGTCAAGGCAGGGGGCGCGGCGAGGGCCTGCGCGTAGGCTGGGCGGGCATCCACGAGGTGTTCGCCGTTGTGTTCGGCGCATCAGACCACCCCACCAGAAGGAACCAGCCGCATGTTCTTCCGCCGCCGCACCGAGCCCGTGCCGCCTGCCGGCCCCGCGACTCCCACCATGCGCAGCATGTGGACCGACCGCCTCGGCGTCGCTGGCACGCGCAGCCTGCAGATCTTGCTCGTGCTCGCCCTCGCGAGCATCGTCGTCTACGCGCTCATCCAGTTGCGCATCGCCGTCATTCCGCTGCTGCTCGCGATCATCATCGCCTCGGCCTTCAGCCCCGTGATCTCGTGGATGCGCAACCGCGGCCTGCCTGCCATGGCCGCGGCGTGGATCACGCTGCTCGGCTCGCTGCTCATCTTCGGCGGCATCATCACGGCGATCGTGTTCGCGGTGCGCAGCCAGTGGGCCGAGCTGTGGCAGCAGGCGCAGACGGGCTTCGACAAGCTGCTCGCGTGGGTGCAGACCCTGCCTCTGCCGCTCGACGACGTGGACTTCGACGAGCTGCGCGACCAGGCCGTCGACTTTCTCACGAGCGCCCAGTTCGGCTCGGGGGCGCTCACCGGCGTCGTCGCGGTGGGCGAGTTCGTCACCGGGTTCATCCTCTTCCTCGTGATTCTGTTCTTCTTCCTCAAAGACGGCGACCGCATCTGGGCGTTCTTCCTGCGGCGCTTCGACGGAGTGCGCAAGGCTCGCGGCGAGCGCGTCGGCCGAACGGCCGTGACCACGCTCGGCGGCTACATTCGCGGCACGTCGATCGTCGCGCTCGTCGACGCGCTCGGCATCGGCATCGTGCTGGTCATTCTGCAGGTGCCTTTGGCTTTGCCGCTTGCCGTCATCGTCTTCATCACGGCCTTCATCCCGCTCGTGGGTGCGACGCTCGCGGGTATTCTCGCCACCCTCGTCGCACTCGTCGCCAACGGACCGGTCATCGCGCTCATCGTGCTCATCGCGGTCATCCTCGTCAACCAGCTCGAGGGCAACTTCCTGCAGCCGGTCGTCATGGCGCAGTCGCTCAAGCTGCACCCGCTCGTCATCCTGCTCGCCTTGAGCGCCGGAACGATTCTCGGCGGCATCGTCGGCGCCGTGCTCTCGGTGCCGATCGCCGCCACGGCCTGGGCGATCGTCAAGACGTGGGACGACCACGCGGCGTCGCTACCTGCCCCGACACCCCGCCGATCGCGGTAGCCGCAGAACGACAAAGGGTTCGGGATGCTCGCCGTGAGCACCCCGAACCCTCCGCTCAGTCTCCCTTCACGTTGACGAGCTGCCGCAACGTGTGCCTGATCGTGACCAGGTCGGCCGCATCGGCCATGACCTCGTCGATCGGCTTGTACGCGTGCGGAATCTCGTCGATGAAGGCGTCGGTGTCGCGGAACTCGATGCCCACCATCGCCTCCCGCAGCTGATCCTGCGTGAAGGTCTTGCGGGCCGCGGTGCGCGAGTAGAGCCTCCCCGCGCCGTGCGGCGACGACTCGAGCGCCATCGCGTTGCCCTTGCCCTCGACCACGTACGACGCGGTGCCCATCGACCCCGGAATCAGACCCAGCTCTCCGGCCTTCGCCGAGATGGCTCCCTTCCGCGAGACCCACACCTCCTTGCCGAAGTGGGTCTCTTTCTGCGTGAAGTTGTGGTGGCAGTTGATCCGCTCGAGCTGAGCGACCTCTCCGCCCACCCACTCGGTGAACTGCCGCACGACCCGATCCATCATCTCCTCGCGGTTGAGCAGCGCGTAGTGCTGCGCCCACCGCAACTCGGCGATGTACCGGCTGAACTCAGGCGTTCCCTCCACCAAGTACGCGAGGTCGGCATCCGGCAGCGAGATGAACCACTGCGCGGCGAGCTTCTTCGCAACGTCGATGTAGGTCTGGGCGATCTTGTTGCCCACGCCCCGGCTGCCCGAGTGCAAGAACAGCCACACCCGGTCGAGCTCGTCGGCCGACACCTCGATGAAGTGGTTGCCACTGCCGAGCGTGCCCAACTGCTCGCGCCACCGGCCGAGCCGCTGCGACGGGTCGAAGCCAGCCTTCTCGGCCATCGCCTCGAGCTCAGCGACGCGCGGCTGCGCGGTCGCGACGATGCGGTTGTTCGCCGCACCCGCGCTCAGAGGGATGGCACGCTCGATGGCGAGCCGCAACGGCGTGCGATCATCCGGCAGCTGGCCGACGGTCTTGTCGGTCAGCACCGCGATCATTCCGCACCCGATGTCGACCCCGACGGCCGCCGGCATGACTGCCCGCAGCGTCGGAATGACCGAGCCGACCGTCGCGCCAAGGCCCAAGTGGGCATCGGGCATGAGGGCCAGGTGCGGGTAGATGAACGGCATGGTCGCGGTCGTGCGCGCCTGCTCGAGCGTCTTCTCGTCGAGGATGCTCGCCCAGCTGGCGAGGGTCTTCGAGATCTTCTGCATGATCCTTTCGATTCTCTTCGGTGTTCGTATGGTTCTATCGCCGGTCGAGTGGATGCTCGACCGACCGGTCCCGAAGAGTCGCGATCTGCTCCCCCGCGGTAGGAGCACCTGCTGTGGCCAGCAGAAGAGAACGACGCCCCGGGCCTCACGGCACGGAGCGTCGCTGGATGCGACGGACCGCCCCTAGATGAGTTCGGGAAGGAAGCGCTCGAGGCGCTGCGCGAGTTGTTCGCGAATCGGCGAATAGGCCGTATTCATGCTCGTGCTCCTTCCGTGGGCGGTGTTCTGGCGCCTGCCCGGGGCGGGCGCTCGTGATTCGGCGCCTGCCGAGTGCAGGCGCGAGTCACGACACTAGCTCATGCATCCCGGGCGTGTCGCACTGGCGGCGGTCACGGTTCGGTTACGAGTCTTCAGTCGAGAAGAGCGAGCAGCGCGTCGACGGTGCGCAGGTTGCGCGCCGTGCCGACGACGTCGAGGTCGCGCAGCAGTCTCGCCACGTCGAGCTCGGCACTGCCGGCGCCGTGCTCGTGGCGCACGTGCAGGTCGTCGCCGATAAGCGCCCACTCGTCGGCGCCTGCGGGCACCTCGGCGGCCTTCTCGTGCGCGGCCGTCTCGGGCGCCGCACTCAACGGGATCAGGTACGAGAAGCGCGGGTCGACGATCGAGAACGGATGCGCATCCCGCGCCGCACGCAGCGCCGCCGCGTCACGCACAATGACCTCGCGACGAAACCCGAAGCGGGTCTCGACGGCTGTTTCGAGCTGGCCGGCGAAGGCGTGCGGGTCGCCCGGCGGCGCGGCGATGAGGTTGCCCGAGGCGATGTAGGTCTGCACCTCGGTGGCGCCGAGCTCGGTGGCCAGGGCGCGCAGCTCGGCCATGGGCAGCTTCGCGGTGCCACCGACGTTCACGGCGCGGAAGAGGAAGACGTGCGTCATGAGAAGTCGGCCAGTTCGATGCGCACGCTCGCTTCGTCGCCGGTCTGCAGCCCTTCGGCCTGCCGCACCGCCTTCTTGATCGGCAGCACGTAGGCCTGCTGCTTCGAGTCGGGGAACAGGCTCGTCGACCAGTCGCTACCGCCAATGCGCACGCGCACCCGTACGCTGCCGAACCCGTTCGTGAAGCCCTCGGTGCGCGCGTCGATCTCGTCGCTGATCTCGACGGGCACGGTCACGAAGAACCAGGCCGCCTTGCCCTCCCACTCCCACAGCGGAGCGCTGAAGTCGAAGGCAGGCGTCATCAGATCAGTGTCGCCGATCGCACCGACGTCGGTGCGGTTCTGCTGCCTCGTGCGACTCAGGCGACGCGGCGACGGTGCACGACCACGCTGACGACGCCGAGCACGAGCAGCAGCGCCGCCAGGCCGGCGAGACCGAACGCGCCGGTCGTGGCCGCGCCCGTCGCTGCGAGCTGTGCGCCGAGTACGAGGCCGCCCGGCTGGCCCCAGATCTCGGACTGCGTGCTCAGCGGGCCGAGGTCGTCGATCACGAAGGCCGACTCGAACTTGGCGTCGACATCGTCGATCAGAATGTCGGGCACGTCGTTCTCGTCGTAGGGAATCGTCACGAGCGTGTAGGTGCCGGGCTCGAGCTCGACGACGAGCTCAGAGAAGTACTCGTCGAGGAAGCGGTTCTGGCTGTCGCGCGCGCCACCGTAGCCGTCGAACTCCTCTTCGGTGAGATCGTCGATCGCCTCGCTGTCGTCGTTGCAGTCGATGAAGCCTGCGTCGGTGTTGGCGGGGTCGAAGGTGCTGTAGAGCACCAGTGCCGGGTCAGAGAACGGGTTGTAGGTGCCCCAGGGGTTCGGCGGAGCGCCGTCGCCCGTGGGCGAGTAGTCGTAATACAGACCGCCCTCGTAGGGCGTGTAGCCCGTGACACGGAACGTGTAGGTACCCGCCGTCAGCACGGTGAAGACCTGCGTCGTGTAGGGCTTCAGGCCGTCATTGACGCAGTCGTAGACCGGCCCGTCTTCGCCTGTGCCGAAGCTGGCGATCGGTCCGCTGGCGCCGGCGTGGCTCGCGTCGAGCTCGTGCAGCAGCGAACCAGCAGGGTTGGCGAGAAGGGCTGTCGAGTAGTACTCGAGGTTGAAATAGCCTGTCGCCTCGCTCGGCCAGTTGTCCACGGTGAAGTTCGTGTTCGGGCCGATCTCGGCGGTGGTACTGCCATCTTCCGCGTTGAGAGCCAACGTGGCTCCGGGTCCGCTCTCGGCGAGATTTGAGACGCCGAAGGCGAACTCAGGAAAGTCGCAATCAAAGGTGACCGTGAGTGAGCCTCCGGGCACGTGGTAGAGCTCGGCGTAGAAGCCCAACTCATCGACGACGTACTGCGCGAGGAACGCGTCGCAGTCGACCTCGAGCTCGTAGTTCGGGAAGGGCGACACCACGGTGACGCCCTCGTCGACGACGGCCGGGTAGGTGAGCGGTGCAGCCGAGGCGACGGCGGCAGGCGCGATGAGGGCTGCGAGGGCGATGCCGCTGGCGGCAAGCGTGAGGGAGGTGCGGGGTGAACGACGCACGGCGGAGGCTCTTTTCGCGAGGGGAAAGGTTGTCAGCAGATTATCAGGGTGCCGGCTGGATCGGCGAACAACTGCGAAGTCTTTTCGCGTCACCGTCGCAACGGCAGTCGTCAGGGCACCGGGCGATTCCGCAGCGCGGTGAAGCCCTCGATCGCGCCGCGCGTCGGGGCGACTGCCAGGAGGCCGCGGTAGAGAGTGTCGAGCGCCTCGACATCGACCACCCCTGACCGCGCCCGATCGCAGTGCGCCGACTGAATGGCCGCTTCGAGTTGGAACCGCCCGAGAGGCTGGCCGAGCCGCTGGGCGCGGTGCAGCAGGGCCTCCCCCTCAGCGATGAGTTCGCGGTCCCACAGCTCAACATCCTGCTCGTCGAGCGGCGGCCACGGGTCGCCGACGCGGGCAGGCGCGCGCGACTGCGCGAACGTGATGAGCGCCGCGAGTCCCCACGCCTCGGGCTCGTCGTCGAGCAGCGCCGCGGTGAGAACGGCGAGCCAGCGCGCCTCGTCGGCGAGCGATTCGCGGTAACGCTCACCCTGCTGCAACCAGTCGATCGCGTAGGCACCGTAGATCGCCTCGAGCACGGCGGGCAGCCTGGCAGGCATGTCGGCGCGACTCGGCACTGCGAACGGGATGCCCGTGAGCCCGATGCGCTTCTTCGCACGCACGAGCCTCTGGGCCATCGCCGCCGGCTCGACGTCGAAGGCGCGCGCGATGCTCGCGGCGTCGAGCCCGAGCACGACCTGCAGCATGAGCGGCGTGCGGATGCTCGCGTCGATCGCCGGGTGCGCGCACACGAAGAGCAGTTCGAGGCGCTTGTCCGGGATGCCCTCCGCGCGCTCGAGCAGTGCATCGACATCGAGCACAGGGGCGGGCAGCTCTTCGGCCTCGTCCATCGGCATCGAGGTGCGCCGCGGGGCACTGCCGAGCAGGTCGCGCAGTCGGTTGCGGGCCACGGTCAGCAGCCACCCTTCGGGATTGTCCGGCACTCCCGACTCGGGCCACGAGCTCAGTGCGCGTTCGAGGGCGTCGGCGAGAGCATCCTCTGCCAGATGCAGGTCGCGCGTCGAACTGGCGACGAGCGCCAGCAAGCGGCCGTACGACTCCCGCGCGGCGCGGGCGGCCGCGTGCGCAGCGCGGGAGTCGTCAACCATCAGTGGTGGTCGTACGTGGTCCAGGCGCCGTCAACGAAACGGGTGGCCCCGGGGCGGATCTCGACGTGCCCGTAGTGCGCCGGCGGTGCCTGCTGGGCCCAGCCGATCGCGGCGTCGAGGTCGGCGACGTCGATCACAAAGGTGCCGCCGAGTTGCTCGCGCGAGTCGGCGAACGGTCCGTCTTGCACGACGAGCTCGCCCGTCGCGAGGCTGATCGTCGTCGTCGCGGCCACGGGCTGCAGCACTTCGGCGCTCTGCAGCACGCCAGCGGCGTCGAGCGCCTTGGCGTACTCGTCGAAGGCGCGCATGCCTTCGGCGAGCGCCTCAGGCCCGAGTTCATCGGCCGACATCTCGGGGTAGTACATGAGCAGGGTGTAACGCATGGTGTCGTTCCTCTCGCGGACCGTGGATCGATCCTGTCAAAGAGATGACGATCGAGGCAGGGGTGGATCGACACTCGACGCGCTGAACGCCTCCGGCGGGTCAGACGGCGAGCACAGCGAGGCCCAGCCACGCAAGGATGGTGGCGAGGGTCGTCCACAGCACGATGGCGATGCCCTGCCAGAGCAGAACCCAGCCCTTCGGAGTTCCCGATGCCACCAGCATGGCCGACGTGAACTGCGTGGGAATCGCGAGCGGTCCGAGGATGCTCGCTCCCGGTACGCCGAACCGAACGACCCAGCGGGCGAAACGCTGACGGCCCTTCGACTGCGGCTTCTGCGGTTCGGGCCGCTCTTCGGTGAGCACATCGGTGCCTGTCCCGGTGCGGCGAGCGACGGCGAACTCACGGGCTCGCGAACTGACCGCGACGACTCCGACGACCGACACGAAGTTGCCGATGAGCGCCGCGGCGGCCGCGACGAAGGGGTTGATGCCCCCGAAGACGCCGATCATGGCTCCGACTTCGCCTTCAATGAAGGGAATCGCGGCGGCGAGCATGACGATGAAGGGCTGGATGAACTCCGGCACCTGCGCGACGAGCTCTTGGAAGCGTGCAATGAGATCCGCGAGGGGATTCATGGTGATTTTCTCCTGTCTGAATGAGGCCGAAACCGGCCCACCAGACAGTAGAAACTGTGTTCTCACCACACAGTCAAGCGGTGTTTTCTTCGTTCTCGATGAGTTCGCGAGCCAGCACGCCAGCGCGCAGAAACACTTCGAGTTGAGCGGGGTTGTAGAGCTCGACCATCGCGTCGGTGATCGCCTGCCCATTCACGTCGGGCCGACCGACCATCTGCGCGCCTGGTGTGGTCAGCCAGGGGTACTCCCGCAACTGCTGCGCCAAGAACGGCGCCATCGCTTCGCTGAGGCGCTGGCGGGTGGCTTCATCGGCGTCGGGGGCGAGCGCGTCGACTTCGGCACTGACCGGATTCGTGGCCAGGTCGTCTTCGACCATGTGCTGAATGTCGGCCAGAGCGTCGGAGTCATACAGTCGGCCGAACACGTGCAAGATCGAGGTGTCGGCTTCTGAGAGTCGCGACGCCACGGCGCTGAAACCTGCGGGTGAGTCGGCGGGGGCGTTGTCGCGCACGATCGCGGCGAGCTCTTCTCTCGCCTTCGTCAGGCGGTCGATCTGCGCGGCGAGTTCAGCGTCTAGCGTTCCGAGTAGCTCGCGATCAGTGGCGCCGCCGCTGACGTCGCCGATCTGCGCGAGCGGCACCCCGAGGTCGACGAGACGCCGGATGCGCAGCAGGCACACGAGGTGCCGCACGCCGTACTCTTTGTAGCCGTTGACCCGCCGCTCGGGCTCGTCGAGCAGCCCGAGCCGGTGGTAGTGCCGCACGGTGTTGACCGTCGTGCCCGCCAGGTCGGCGAGCTCGCGGGTGCTCCAGGCCATGGTGCGGCTCCTCCCCCGCGCGGCAAACGTGTGGCTTTCGACTGTACTGCGACCGGTCATCGAGTTCTCGGTCTACCCGTTCTCGAGACGGCTCCCCCGACTTGACATTGACGTTACGTCAACCGGAACGATGACCCGCATGACAACGACACCAGAGATTCAGACCGGCATCACGCGCGACATCTACGGGATGCCCGCCTTCATCAGCCTCGACGTGACCGACGTGCAGCAGGCCGCGCGATGGTTCACCGAAGCACTCGACTTCATCGAGCTCTTCGCCATGCCTCCCGGCGACGAACCCGCGCTCATCCACCTGCGGCGCTGGCGCTATCAAGACATCCTCCTCCGCCGGAGCGAGACGGGCGCCGATGTCGGTAGGGGCGTGCAGTTGTCGCTCGCTGCGGAGTACCACGAGCTCGACGGGCTCGCCGCTCGCGCGCACGCGGTCACGGGAACGACGCTCATCGGGCCGGCCGATACCCCGTGGAACACGCGGGATCTGTCGGTCACCAGTCCTCAGGGGCTGCGCATCGTCTTCACGGCACGCAGACCTGAGCCTCTCCAAGACGCGGCCTTCACCGCCGACATGCGCGAGTGGAACCGGGAGCAGAACCTGCCCGCCAACTAGGGGGTGCGATTGGTTCGGTGGCCGGTCTCGTTGCGAATGCTAGCTGGCGGGAATCGCAGCCCGCTCCAGCACGAGCTCCCTGACGCGCGCCGCATCGGCCTTGCCGCCCATCGACTTCATGACGGCACCGATCACGGCTCCGGCGGCCTGCACCTTGCCATCGCGGATCTTCTCGAGCACGTCGGGCTGCTGCGCAAGCGCCGCATCGACCGCCGCGATGAGAGCACCGTCGTCCGAGACGACCTCCAGGCCACGGGCCGCGACAACCTCGGCCGGCGTTCCCTCCCCCGCGATGACACCCTCGACCACCTGGCGAGCAAGGCGGTCGTTGAGCGCACCTGACTCGACCAGCTCAACCACGGCGGCAACGTCGACTGCACTGATCAAAGACTGCGGCTCAGCATCCTGAGCATTCGCGATGCGGGCGATCTCGCCCGTCCACCACTTGCGGGCCTGCTGGGGGGCGGCTCCGGCGGCGACCGTGTCAGCGATTTCGACCAGGAGGCCCGAGTTGACCACGTCGCGGAACTCCAGTTCGGTGAAGCCCCACTCCTCGCGAAGACGGCGGCGGCGGGCGGCGGAGGGCTCGGGCAGAGCATCCCGCAGCTCATCGATCAGGGCTGGCGACGGAACCACCGGCAGCAGGTCGGGCTCAGGAAAGTAGCGGTAGTCGTCGGCGTCGCTCTTGACGCGTCCGGGTGAGGTGGTGCCGGTGTCTTCGTGCCAGTGGCGGGTCTCTTGCTGAATGGTGCCGCCCTTGGCCAGGATCGCCGCCTGCCGCTGGATCTCGTAGCGCACCGCGCGCTCGACCGACCGGAACGAGTTGACGTTCTTCGTCACGGTGCGGGTGCCCAGCTTCTCTTGCCCGCGCGGGCGCAACGAGACGTTCGCGTCGCAGCGCAGGTTGCCGCGCTCCATGCGGGCCTCGCTGATGCCGAGGGCGCGCACGATGTCGCGAATCGTGCTGACGTAGGCCTTGGCGAGCTCGGGGGCGCGGTGCTCGGCGCCGTAGATCGGCTTCGTCACGATCTCGACGAGCGGAACCCCGGCGCGGTTGTAATCGACGAGTGAGTATTCAGCGCCCTGGATGCGGCCCGTCGACCCGCCGACGTGCGTGAGCTTGCCGGCATCCTCCTCCATGTGGGCGCGCTCGATCGGAACCTGCACGAGGGTTCCGTCTTCGAGCTCGACCTCGAGGCTGCCCTCGAACGCGATCGGT
The DNA here is from genome assembly GCA_005778835.1 of Actinomycetota bacterium. Classification (GTDB taxonomy): domain Bacteria; phylum Actinomycetota; class Actinomycetes; order Actinomycetales; family Microbacteriaceae; genus Microcella. The sequence continues at coordinate 5 of SXMG01000165.1, read as the reverse complement.
TCGTC
>SXMG01000164.1 GCA_005778835.1 Actinomycetota bacterium | reverse complement strand
GTAGTGCACCTCATCCATCACGACGTACGCGAGGTCGACGAGCAGGTCGCTGTCGGCATAGAGCATGTTGCGCAGCACCTCGTTGGTCATCACCACGATGCGCGCGCGGGCGTTGATGTTCGTGTCGCCCGTCAGCAGCCCGACCTCGGAGGCGCCGTATTGCGCGACGAGCTCGGTGTACTTCTGGTTGCTGAGCGCCTTCATGGGCGCGGTGTAGAAGATCTTCGCGCTCGGCTCGAACATGGCGAGGAAGACGCCGAACTCGGCGACGATGGTCTTGCCCGCTCCGGTCGGAGCAGCGACGAGCACGCTGCGACCCTGCTCGAGAGCGGCGCACGCCGCCTGCTGGAAGGGGTCGAGCTCGATGGTCAGCCCGTCGCGGAAGGCGCGCAAGCGCGGCAACGACTGCAGAGCTCGGGCTGCGGCATACCGCTCAGCGGGGCTGAGGCCGGTGTCACCCATCGGCTCGGATGCCGTACTCCGCGTTGAGCGCGGCCTCGCGCTTCGCCACACGCTTGTCGTTGAGCATCGACACGCCCGCCGCCAAGAAGTACAGGCCGACCATGGGGATCGCGAGCAGGATCATCGAGTAGACATCGGCGGCGGGCGTGGCGAGCGCCGTGAAAGTCGCGATCGCGAGAATCGCCCAGCGCCATCCCTTGAGGATGCTCGCGCCGGTCATGACTCCCGCGAAGTTGAGCATCACGAGCACGACGGGCAGCACGAAGCCGATGCCGATCGCGAGCACGAGCTTCACAGCGAAGTCGAGGTAGACCCGCGCGGTGAGCAGAGTCTGGCTGTCGCTCGTGGCGAAGCTCGTGAGCAGACTGACGATGTTCGGCAACACGAGCCAGCCGGCCGCGCAGCCCGCGAGGAAGAGCGGAATCGACGCGGCGAGGAAGCCGATCGCGTAGCGCTTCTCTTTCTTGTGCAGCGCGGGAACGATGAAGGCCCACAACTGATAGAGCCAGAAGGGCGAGGCGATGACGATGCCGAGCGTGATCGAGATGATGAGGCGCGTGTCGAACGCCTCGGAGACGGTCGTGTAGCTGATCGCGGCTTCGCGGCCCTGCGCCTCGGCGACCGCGAGAATCGGTGCGCTCAGCGCGGCCCACACGGAGTCGGCGAGAAACCAGCCGCCGATCGAGGCGACCAGAATCGCCAGAGCAGACCAGCCGAGGCGCTTGCGCAACTCGACCAGGTGCTGCCCGAGGCTCATACGGCCCTCGGGGTTCCGGGGCCGCGGCTCGCGGCCAGCCACGTGCTACTTGGAAGCTGAGGAGTCGGTGCCCTCGGTGCTCGCGGCGGGCGACGCGGGTGCCTGCGCAGGAGCAGGCGTCGACGTGGTCTCGGCCGCTGCCGGGGCATCCTCGTCTTTGTTCTTGATCTCCTTCTTGAAGATCGTCATCGACTGGCCGAGGCTGCGGGCGAGCTGGGGAAGCTTCGGGGCGGCGAACAGAAGAATCACTACCAGGAGCAGGATGAGGCCGGTCCAGCCTCCGAGATTTGCCGGCATGTTGCTCTAGTCCTTCGGTCGACGGGTGAAGAGGCCGTCAGTCTAGCGCGATGGCCTTGACCGCACCTGCGAACCGCACCTCGGCGCGGCACGCCGCTGGAATGACCGCGGTCGTCAGGCCGAGTCTGCGTCGAGCGCGGCGCGAGCCCACGCGGCGACGGCAGTGCGGGCGTCGGCGGGTTCGAGTACCTCGACTCCGCCGGCCAGGCGTGCCGCAATGCGGCCGAGAATGCCCGGGTGCGAGATCGCCAGGGTGACGAGAGCGCGATCACCCTCGATGCGCACGGCATCGTCGGGGCCGCGGTAGTCGGCGATGAGCGGAAGCCCGACGACCGGCAGGGCGATCGTGACCCGCTGGTCTGCCCCGCTGCTGCGGAACAGCTCGTCGGCATCGGCGTCGGAGGTGTGGGCGTCGGCCGCGCCGAGCAGCTCGACACTCGCGATGCGATCGAGCAGGAAGGTGCGCTCGGCTTCGCGGGTGAGGCACCACCCTCGCAAGTACCAGGCCTCATCGACACCATCGAGCCGGATGGGGTCGACCTCGCGCAGCTCGCGATCGCCCCTCGTCGTCACGTAATCGATGCGCACGCGTCGCCCCTCGGCGATCGCGGCACCGAGCTGCCGGTGCACGGCGTCGACAGAACCCGCGCGCACGGCGAGCGGAGCGGGCGCCGATGAGGCTCCCCGGGCGAGCTTCGCCATGAGGGCGGTCACGTCGACGCGCGCGGCGAAGTCGGGCAGTGCGGCCACGCGCTGCAGCCCAGCCAGCAGCGCCGCCGCCTCCCGGGCTGAGAACCGCGGCTTGTCGTCCATGGGCGCGGCGCGGAACCGGATCAGGTCGCGCTGCTCGAAGTCGTCCCAGTCGATGTCGAACAGGGTCTCGTGGGTGTAGGTGCCGTCGGCTCCCGGCGTGCCGCTCATGGCGATGAGCGTCACGGCCTTGCGCATCTGCTCCGGCGAGATGCCGAAGTGCTCGGCCGCGTCGGTGACGGTGACGCGCACCTGGTCGATGAGGTACGGCACGAGCGACAGCAGGAAGGTCAGCTTGTCGGTCGCCCGTGGCGGCGTCGGGCGCTCAGCCATGAGCCTGCACCACGCTCTGCCAGCGGGCCCGCACGGCGTCGCGCACCGCAGCGGGCTCGATCACGCGCACGTCGGCGCCGAAGGCCGCAAGCTCGTCGGCGAGAATGTCGAGATCGGTCGCGTGCACCGCCAGTCGGCCATCGACGTCGGTCGTGCCCGGCCGGTTGCGCAGCACGACGTCGGCCTCGCTGCCCGGCCGAGTCGCGACCGTCGCGATCGTCGACTGCCAGAGGGCCTCGAGTTCGGCGAGCACGTGCACGGGCTCGTCGGCGCCGGGCCGATGCGTGGCCGGTGAACCAGTCGACTCGACCACGCTGACGATGCGGCGCAGCAGGAACGTGCGCGCAGCATCCGCCCGGTCATCGTGCGCATGCAAGTGCCAGCGGCCCTCGTGGTAGACGAGAGCCAGCGGAGACACCAGGCGGCGCTCGGCCGATGGCTGGCCGGGCTTGAGGTAGTCGAACGACACCTGCTGGCCGCGGTCGATCGCGGCGCTCAACGGCTCATAGGCGGCGTCGCGCGTGCGAATCGTCGGGGCGAAGCCGATGACGTCGTCGTCGATGCGTAAGCCCAGCGACTGCAGCTTGGTGAGCGCGCGGCGCGAGTCGGTCGAGAGCGAGCCCTCACGCCAGACCTGAGCGGCGAGCGTCAGCAGCGCATACTCCTCGGCCGAGAACTCGAGGTCGTCGGGCAGCTGATAGCGCGACGGTGGAATGCGGTAGCGCTGCAGCTTGGTGTCGCCCTCCGCGCCGCGCTCGTCGACGGTCTCGAGCGGCACACCGAGGTCGCGCAGGTCTTCTTTGTCGCGCTCGAACTGACGCTCGAGGCTCGCGCGATCGCCGCCCTGCTCGTACCGCGCCGCATAGCCGGTGACGGTCGAGAGGATCTCGGCCTTCGTCAGACCCTGCTCGGTGGCGAGCAGCGCCAGCACGAGGCTGAACAGCCGCTCTTCGACCGGAACCTTGCGAACCGAGTCGGCCACGACGCGCTCTAGCCCTCGATCCCGAGGATGTCGACGACGAAGACCATCGTCGAGCCTGCGGGGATCGTGGCCGGAGACTGGCCCTCGGGGTAGCCCAGTTCCGGCGGAACCACGACGATGACCTGCGAGCCGACGGTCGCGCCGATGAGACCTGCGGCGAGGCCGGGCACAACGCCGTTCGGGTCATCTTCGAAGCTGGCGATCGTGAACGTGACGGGTGCGGCGCGGTCCCAGCTCGAGTCGAAGACCGTCTTCGTATCCCAGAGCAGGCCCGAGTAGTGCAGCACGGCGCGGTCGCCCTCGGCGATCGGGGCCCCGTCGCCGAGCACCAGGGTGTGAGCGCGCAGCTCGGTCGGCGGTTCTTCGTCGGGGATCGTGACGCCCGGGATGCCGTCGGGCGTCGTCACGACGGCGGGAATGCCGGAAGCGCCGAGCTGCGGTGTGCCGGAAGCTCGACCCAGGTACGCAGCCTGCACGTCGAAGACGAGCACGACAGGGTCGGCCGCGGCGAGGCCCGCCTCGTCGACAGGACCACCGAAGACATCGCCGACGGTGCCGGTGACCGCGAAGCGCGAGCCGACGGTCGCGCACTGCAGCGACTCGGCCAGCAGGTCGATCTCGGCCCCGGCAGTGCGCCGCAGCGGTGCCTGCGCGTCGTCGTACGAGCTCTGCGTGATGAGGTCGCCGGAGACGGCCGAGAACAGGCTGACCTGGAAGTCGACGATCTGCCCGGCGGCGATCTGATCACCCTCCCCCGCGTCGATGACGGCACTCTGCGGCGTCTCCGAGCGCAGGGGCGTCGGGAAGTCGACCGTCGGGGCCGAACCGAACGCACCGCTCGCCGAGACGAGAGCGGCACTCGCGCCTTCGGGCACGGCGGGCACGCAGACGTCAGATGCGAAGGGGCTCGTGCAGGCCACGAGTGAGCCGGCGAGAGCCGTCGCGAGAAGGAGGGCTGAGGCGGTGCGCGCAGAGCGCCGGGTGGTCGCAGTCACACCTGTCACTCTATCGGGCGGCGCGCCGACTTCTCAGCGAGGGCCTGCGCCTCGCGGGCCGCTTTGCGCAGCCGCTTGTCGCTCGCCTGACGGTCTCCCACGGCCCCCGGAGTCCACAGCTCGACATCCTCATCGCCGTGCTCGGTCTTCGAGCCGCGCTTGGCCTTGACGAAGCGCCCCGCGCCGGGTGCGAGTCGCCTCGCCGTCAGCAGAAAGCCCGTGTGGGCGACCATGCGGTGGTCGGGCCGCACCGAGAGGCCGTCGACGTTCCAGCCGCGCACCATGGTCTCGGTCGAGACGGGCTCGGTGAAGGTCTCGGTGTGACGGATGGCCTCCGCCACCCGCGACAACTGCGTGGCTGTGGCGACGTACACGAGCAGCACTCCTCCGGGCGTGAGCGCCTCGGCAACCGCGTCGAGACACTCCCAGGGCGCGAGCATGTCGAGCACGGCGCGATCGGCGGTGCTGCCCGGCACGACCGTCGGCAGAGCATCCTGCAGATCACCCAGCGTGATCGTCCAGTTCGCAGGGCGCGTGCCGACGAAGGCGCTGACGTTTCCCTCGGCGATCTGCGCGAACTCCTCGCGCCGCTCGAACGAGAACAGGTGGCCCTGCTCGCCGATCGCGCGCAGCAGCCACATGCTCAGAGCGCCCGAGCCGACCCCGGCCTCGATGACGCGCGCGCCCGGAAAGATGTCGGCCTGCGCGAGAATCTGCGCAGCATCTTTCGGGTAGATGATGGCGGCGCCGCGCGGCATCGACATCACGAAGTCGGTCAGCAACGGGCGCAGTGCCAGGTAAGCGACGCCCTGCGAGTTCTCGACGACGCTGCCGTCGGGCAGACCGATGAGTGCCTCATGCTGCAGTACCCCGCGGTGACTGTGAAAGGCGTTGCCGGCCTCGAGGGTGACGGTGTTGAGCCGGCCCTTCGGGTCGGTCAGCTGCACCTGATCGCCCTCGACGAAGGGGCCGCTCTGACGACGGACGGTCATGACGTGGCTCCGGTCGCTCGGCGGTGATGGCGCTCGAGGGCGGCCGAGAGGTCGGCGAGCGTGCAGCCCTCGAGGGTCGGACAGAGCTCGTGCGTCGGGCCTTCGTGCAGGGTCAGGTGCAGCGGCACGCCGATCGTGGCAGCGCCCGAGGCGACGGCCGAGACGAGACCGAACTCGCTGTCTTCGATCGCGATGCAGTCGCCGATCTCGACGCCGAGCCGTTCTGCTGCGCGCAGGTAGGGCTGCGGGTGCGGCTTGGGGTGCTCGACATCGTCGCCGGCGATCACGACGCCGAAGACGTCGTCACCGATGGCCGCGGCCACCTGCAGCGCCATGCGGCGGATCGACATCGTCACGAGCGCGATCGGGATGCCCGCCGCACGCAGCTCGGCGATCAGCTCGCGGGCGCCCGGGCGCCAGGGCACGCTGCGCTCGATCTGCACCATGACCCGGTCGGTGAGCGTGTTGATGATCTCGTCGACCTCGAGGGCGACGCCCGCCTGCTGCAGGATGATGGCCGACTGCACGAGACCCGAGCCGACGAGCTGCATGCCCTGGGCCTCGCTCCAGGTGCCGCCGTGCTCGGCGACCAGATCGGTCTCGGCGCGCATCCAGTAGGGCTCGGTGTCGACGATCGTGCCGTCCATGTCCCACAGAACGGCGGCAGGGGTGGCAGTCACGACGCCCGAGTCTAGTTGCGTTCTATCCTGGGGCGACCCCTCGGCACCGGCCGGGGCTCAGAGAGGTGTATCGGTGACGCAGAGCGATCTGTTCCGCAGCGGGCGACTGCTCGTCGTCGCGTTCGAAGGCTGGAACGACGCCGGCGAGGCCGCGAGCGGGGCCGTGCGCGCACTGAAGGACGTTCTCGACGTCGTGCCCATCGCCGATATCGACCCTGAGGACTACTACGACTTCCAGCTCAACCGTCCGCACGTCGAGCTCGACGACGAGGGCAAGCGCAGGCTGCGCTGGCCTGGTGTGACGCTCTATGGCCCCGCGGGCGATGATGGGCTGCCCCGTGCTCGCACGATCGCTGACGACCCGATCGGGGTCAGCGGCACCAACCACGAGAACATCTACCTGCTGCTCGGCACCGAGCCGTCGCGGGGCTGGAAGACCTTCGCGACCGAGACGATCGACCAGGCGCTCACCGCCGACATCACCGGCGTGATTCTGCTCGGCGCCCTGCTCGCCGATGTGCCGCACACCCGCCCCATCGCGATCCACAGCTCGAGCGAGAACGCCGAGGTGCGCGACGAACTCGGCGTCGAGCGCAGCAGCTACGAGGGGCCCGTCGGCATTCTCAGCGTGATCGCGACGATGGCCGAAGAAGCCGGTATTCCGACAGTGTCGCTGTGGGCATCCGTGCCCCACTACGTGCACAACGCGCCCTCGCCCAAGGCGACGCTCGCCCTGCTCGACAAGCTCGAAGAGTTGGTGGACGTCGTGATTCCGCGTGGCGACCTGCTCGACGAGGCGCGCGAGTGGGAGGAGGGCATCGACGCCCTCGCGAACGACGACGACGAGATGCGCTCGTACATCGACCAGCTCGAGCGCGCGCGTGACGCCGTCGAAGCGCCCGAGGCGAGCGGCGAGGCCATCGCGCAAGAGTTCGAGCGCTACCTGCGCAAGCGCGACGACGAGCCGCCGGCCGACGGCCCCGGGCCTGGCGCCAGCTGACAGCTGCTCGCGCGAGGTCGCGCGGGTGCGCGGGACGCGCTACAGCGGGTCGATGACTCCGGTCGAGAGCAGGATGAGCAGGGTCGTGCCGAGCACCAGGCGGTAGATCACGAAGGGCAGGAACGAGCGCTTCGAGATGTAGGCCATGAGTCCGGCGATGACGGCGAGGCCGACGCCGAAGGCGACGATCGTGGCGACGGCGATCTCGAAGCCGGTAAAGGGGCTCGACCCGGGCTCGCGGATGGCCGTGAGCAGCTCGTAGAGGCCGCTGCCGAAGACGGCGGGCACCGCGAGCAGGAAGGCGTAGCGCGCTGCGGCGGGGCGCGTGTAGCCGAGCGCGAGCCCCATGGTCGTCGTGGCGCCCGAGCGAGAGACGCCGGGGATGAGCGCGAGCATCTGGGCACCGCCGTAGGCGAGGCCGTGCGGGTAGGTGAGCTCGGTGAGCTCGCGCGTGCGGCGTCCGAACCAGTCGGCGAGACCCAGCAGGATTCCGAAGACGATGAGCACGATGGCGACGAGCCAGAGCGAGCGGAACGTCGAGCGGATCACGTCTTGCGCGAGAAAGCCGACGATCACGATCGGAATGGTGCCGATGATGATGAGCCAACCCATGCGGACATCCGGATCGCTCGCCGGTACACCGCGCCGCGTCACGCTGCGGAACCAGGCGCCGATGATGCGCGTGATGTCTTTCCAGAAGTAGACGAGCACCGCGAGCTCAGTGCCGATCTGCGTGATCGCGGTGAACGTGGCGCCGGGGTCGGTCGCGCTCGGCAATATCTCGCCCGCGATGCGCAGGTGGGCGCTCGACGAGATCGGCAGGAACTCGGTGAGGCCCTGGATGAGACCCAGGATGATGGCTTCGAGCAGAGACACGGTGGCCGTTTCAGTAGCGGGTCAAGAGATCGGTGAGGGCCGCGTGCCCGAAGTCGAGCGCGTCGAGCGGCACTCGCTCGTCGACCCCGTGAAACATACCGGCGAAGTCGAGCTCGGGTGGCAGCTTGAGCGGTGCGAAGCCGTAGCCGGCGATGCCGAGCTCAGACAAGGCCTTGTTGTCGGTGCCGCCGCTCATCAGATACGGCAGCACGGTCGCATCGGGGTCGTGCCGCTGGAGGGTCGCGATCATCTCGTCGACGAGGGCCCCCGAAAACGGGTTCTCGAGCCCGACGTCGCGCGTCACGATCTCGATCTCGATGTCGTCGCCGACGATGCGGCGCACGTCGGCGAGCACGGCTTCCTCATCGCCAGCGAGCGTGCGGATGTCGATGAGCGCCTCGGCCATGTCGGGGATGACGTTGGCCTTGTAGCCGGCCGACAGCAGCGTCGGGTTCGTGGTCGTGCGCACCGTCGCGGTGAGAAAGCCCGCGGCCGTGCCCGACTGCCGCAGCACCTCGTCGACCCCGACGGCCTCGAGATCGAGGCCGAGAATGCGCGCGAGCTCGTCGAGCAACTGCTCGGTGGTGTCCGTGAGCCGCAGCGGCCAGTCGGTGCGGCCGAGGGCCGCAACGGCGACGGCGAGCTTCGTGACGGCATTGTCGCGGATGACGCGCGAGCCGTGCGCTGCGGTGCCGCGAGCGCGCAGACGGATCCAGACGAGCGCCTTCTCGCCCGTCTGCAGCAGATACGCCCGCTGGCCGTCGAGGTCGACCGAGTAGCCCCCGACCTCGCTGATGGCCTCGGTCGCTCCGGCGAACAGCTCGGGGCGCGTCGTCACCAGGTGGTGCGAGCCGTATTTTCCGCCGTTCTCCTCGTCAGCGAAGAACGCCACGACCAGGTCGCGATTCGGCCCGCCGCTCGCGATGACCTCGCCCAGTGCGGTGAGAATCATGGCGTCCATGTTCTTCATGTCGACGGCGCCACGGCCCCACAGCATGCCGTCACGCACCTCCCCCGCGAAGGGGTCGACGCTCCAGTTGGCCGGGTCGGCGGGCACGACGTCGAGATGGCCGTGCACGACGAGGGCGGGACGCTCGCCTCGGGAACGATCGACCGGATGCTCGTACCGGCCTTCGACGCGGGCGACGACGCTCGTGCGCCCGGGCTCGGAGTCGATCAGCTCGGGCTCGAGGCCCAGCTCGCGCAGCAGCGCGGCGACGTACTCCGCTGCCTCGGTCTCGCCCTTGCTGCGGCCCTCGCCGTAGTTGGTGGTGTCGAACCGGATGAGGTCGCGGGCGATGCGCGCGGTGGCGCTGAGAGAGTCAAGCGCAGCATCCGAAGCCATGGCACCACGCTATCGGGCGCGCCGGGGGCGCGACGTTCTCGCGCGTACCGCGCCGGGACGCGGTGCGCGGAGGGGCATGCCCCGTTCGTGATAATGTCGTCTCCGGTCGCGCGGCCCCCTGGGTCTCGCGAACACAACCAGCGCGGGGGGCGGAAATGGCAGACGCGCTAGCTTGAGGTGCT
>SXMG01000163.1 GCA_005778835.1 Actinomycetota bacterium | reverse complement strand
GGCTCGGGCGCGAAGACCGCGACCCCGGCCTGCTCGGCGACGACCTGCAGCGCCCGAACGCCGTGCAGCAGCTGCAGGTTGTCGCCGAGCAGGCCGGGGTCGCCGTCTTCGCGCCGGAGCCGGGCAACGGTGTCGGCAACCCCGTGAAGGTCGCGAAAGATGCGATCAAGCACGCTCGTGATCGGCTGCACGACGTGGTGATCGTCGACACGGCCGGCCGCCTCGGTGTGGATGCCGAGCTCATGAAGCAGGCCGCCGACATCCGCAAGGCCGTCGACCCCGACGAGGTGCTGTTCGTCATCGACGCGATGATCGGTCAAGACGCGGTCACGACCGCCAAGGCCTTCCAGGACGGCGTCGACTTCACGGGCGTCGTGCTGTCGAAGCTCGACGGTGACGCGCGCGGTGGTGCCGCGCTGAGCGTCGCGAGCATCACGGGCCGGCCCATCATGTTCGCGAGCACCGGCGAGGGCCTCGACGACTTCGAGCCCTTCCACCCCGACCGCATGGCGAGCCGCATCCTCGACCTCGGCGACATTCTCACCCTCATCGAGCAAGCGCAGAAATCGTTCACAGAAGAAGAGGCGCGAGCGACCGCCGAGAAGTTCGCGAGCGACAGCTTCACTCTCGAAGACTTCCTCGCCCAGATGCAGCAGCTCAAGAACATGGGCTCGATCAAGGGCATGCTCGGCATGCTGCCGGGCGCCCGCGGCATGCGCGAGCAGCTCGACAACTTCGATGAGCGCGAGCTCGTGCGCACCGAGGCGATCATCCAGTCGATGACGGTCGCCGAGCGCCGCGTGCCGAAGCTGCTCAACGGGTCGCGTCGCCTGCGCATCGCGAAGGGCTCGGGCACCACGGTGACCGAGGTCAACGCGCTCGTGACGCGCTTCGAGCAGGCCGCCAAGATGATGAAGACCATGGCCAAGGGCGGCATGCCGCAGATTCCGGGCATGGGTCCGATGCCGGGCATGGGCGGCGGTGGCGGTGCTGCGTCGGCCCGCAAGGCCGCGGCCAAGAAGAAGGGCAAGGGCGCGTCGAAGTCGGGCAACCCGGCGAAGCGCGCGGCCGAAGAAGCAGCTCGCGCGCAAGGCGTGCGGCCGGCGGGCTCGGGCGCATCCGGCAGCGGGTTCGGGCTCGGCGGGGGAGCACCCGCCGGCGACAAGCATCCGACCGCCGAAGAGCTCGAGGCGCTGCAGAAGTTCCTCGGTCGCTGAACCGGCGCGCGGGTTGCCTTGCACCAACCTGGGAATTCACTTAACGTGAGGGTGTGCTGAGGGGCATTCGGCATTCACTCCGGTGCAGCAACGATGACGCCTCGACGAGCAGCGCAGAACTGACGAAGCCCAGAAGAAACCCGGTCGATACACATGCGTACTCACACTTCTCTCGCGTTCTCCTCCGTCCTCGCACTCGCGCTCGTGGGCCTCGTGGCGACGCCAGCGCAGGCCGCGTCGTTCACCGCAGCTACCGAGGCTGAACTCGTATCGCGCATCAACGAGGCCAATGGCAATGGGCAGGCAGACACGATCACTCTGACAGGCGCAGGGTTCACTCTGACCGGCGACCTTCCCGCAATCACAGAGACCCTCACCATTGAGGGCCCAGGGTCGGGGTCGTTCACTCTCGACATGGCCGACTTCGTCGGCTTCAGCTCGTCAGGTTCAGGCACCAACACGACGTTCGAGTTGTCGGGCATCTCGATTGAGAATGCGGATACGGAAGCTGTTCTCATCACGCAAGACATCAATGTGGTGCTCAGCGATCTCGTTGTCGACTCTGAGATTCGCCACAACGTCGGCGACTTTTCCGCGACCGATGTGAGTGTGCTGGAGTCGCCAGAACGCTACGGGTTCAACATCATCGTTCAAGGGACGAACGAACTGACAATGACCCGGGTCACCGTTACTGACACCTTCGTACCGGGCATCGGGATCTACGCCTATGAAGACTCCGTCGTCCTGATGACAGATGTCTCTGTCACCGATAGCGGAATTGAGGGCTGGGACGGCGCGGAGGTGTTCGCTTTCGACAATGTCCGCCTGACTGTGACCGATTCCGACTTCTCCGATAACGTCAGCGACGGACTTCAGGTTCGAGCATTCAATAGCGCTGTGGTCGTCCTCGACAACCTCACGGCGAACGGCAATGACTCAGACGGCATCGATGTCGACGCAGACGGCACCTCGACGGCCACGGTTCGCAACAGCTCTGCCGTGGGCAACGGCGACAATGGCTTCGAATCTGACTTCCACGGTGGTTCGGGCAGTTTCACGAACGTGACGGCGGAAGGTAACGAGGGCGATGGTTTTGACATCGAGGCCGATCAGGGCGCACAGATCATCGTGACCAACGCCGTCGCGCTCGATAATGACGAGCGGGGCCTCATGGCTGAGCCCGACACGGTTGATTCGATGATCACGCTGATCGGAGGTCGTGCGGAGGGCAATAGAGGCGACGGCCTCTACCTCAACGTGGATGAGGGCACCGTCACCAGTGACGGCTTCGTCTCGCGCGGGAACAATGATGGTGGTGTTCGCATCGACGGCTACAGCGGCCAGGCAACCTTGCGCAACGCCGTCGTCGAAGACAACAACGTCATGCTGACGGGGGCGCGCGGCGGCGTGCACATCAACGCGTACGACGACGGCGACGGGCCGCTGAACGTGCTGATCGATCGCACAACGATCAGCGGCAACGGCGACGCGGGTGTCGCGGGCACCGTCTTCGACGGCTCGACGGTGAGCGTCGTGAATTCCACTATCTCGGGCAACAGCGCCGATTCGGGTGCTGCCGTCTCGCTGCAAGGTGATCTCGAGAGCGAGGTATCGATCGCGCACTCGACCATTACGCTCAACGATTCGAGCCTCGATAGCGCTGCTGCCGTACTCGTTGAGGGAGTTGCCGCCACGGTCACCCACAGCATCATCGCGGGGAACACGGGTGGGCCATCATCCGTTGATCTCGCCGAGAACAATGGGTCTCTGGTCGTGGACTACAGCCTCGTGGGCTCGGCCGACATCGGGGCGCTCGTGGCGGTGAACGCAGGCACCGGGAACATTCTGGGTCAACCAGCGGGCCTTGGCCCGCTCGCCGATAACGGTGGTCCGACGCGCACTCACCTGCCGCTCGCGGGCAGCCCCGCGATCGGCGCGGGGAACCCGGCGATCGCAGGCGCTCCAGCCACTGACCAGCGTGGCGACGACCGTGTGGTCGGGGTGATCGAGATCGGTTCGGTCGAGACCCAGGGCCCTGAGTTGGCAGCGACGGGTGCGAGCGAATCCATGGGGACGCTGGCCGCCGGTTTCGCGTTGCTGATCGTGCTCGGCGGTTCTCTGCTCATGGTGTCGCGCCGTCGCAGCGTGGTGACGATCACGCGCTGATCGGCTGTCGGCGCAGCGCGACGTAGGGTGATGCCATGAGCTCGCCCGACGACGTGCACGCCACCCTCTCCACCGCTGTCGACACCGCCGCGGCCGTGCGTGCGGGCACCACGACCGCGGTCGCCGCGACCCGCGCCGCCCTCGACCGCATCGAGGCGCGTGACCCCGCTCTGGGTGCGTTCCAGCTCGTGCGCGCCGAGAAGGCTCTCGCCGAGGCAACGGCGGTGGATGCGCGGGTCGCCGCGGGTGAGCACCTGCCGCTCGCGGGCGTACCGATTGCGATCAAAGACAACATCCCCGTCGCGGGCGAGCCGATGCGCGAGGGCAGCGCGGCGACGAGCGCCGAGCCGCGACAGGTCGACCACGAGGTCGTCGCGCGACTGCGGGCTGCGGGCGCAGTCGTCGTCGGCCTCACGCGCGTGCCCGAGCTGTGTGTCTTCGGCACGACCGACTCGGTCTACGGCACGACGCGCAACCCCCACAACCCCGAGCGCACCTCGGGCGGCTCGTCGGGCGGCTCGGCCGCCGCGGTCGCGAGCGGCATGGTCGCCGTGGCGCATGCCGCCGACGGCATGGGGTCGATCCGTATTCCGGCCGCCAACTGCGGGCTCGTCGGGCTGAAGCCCGGCTCGGGGCTCGTGCCCGCCGACATGGGCGCGTACAGCTGGTTCGGCATGAGCGAGAACGGCCCGCTCGCGACCACGGTGGCGGATGCTGCGCTCTTGCTCTCGGTCATGGCGGGCCGCCCCAAGCTCGCCGAGGTGCGGATGCCCGATCGCGCGCTGCGCGTCGGACTCGCGACGGGCATCCCGACCCCGCTCGCGAAGCTCGATCCGCAGTGGAAGGCCGCCGCCGACCGCGCTGCCGCCACCCTGCGGGCCGCCGGCCACGAGGTCGTCAAGCTGCGTGTTCCCTACCCGGCTGATCCGCTGCCGGTGCTCGCGCGCTGGTTCGCCGGTGCCGCCGATGACGCCGCCCACGAGGGCCTCGCCGACCGCGACCTCGAACCGCGCGTGCGCGCTCACGTGCGTGCGGGCCGACGGCTGCGGCGACTCGGCGCTCTCCGGCCCGCCCCTGTCGAGAAGCTGCGCGCACGCGTCGACGCCGCCACGGCGGATGTCGACGTGATCCTCACGCCCGGGCTCGCCCAACCCGGGCCGCTCGCCGAAGGGTGGCACCGTCGCGGCTGGATCGCGAACCTGCGCGCGAACATCGGCTACGCGCCCTACGCGGCACTGTGGAACCTGCTCGGCTGGCCGGCCGCGGCGGTTCCGGCCGGCTGGCACGACGGCGCGCAGGTGCCGCTCGCGGTGCAGCTCGTGGCGCATCCCGCGGCCAATGGTGCCGGTGAGGCGCTGCTGCTGAGCGTCGCCTCGCAGCTCGAGGCCGCAACCCCCTGGCGGCGCACCGCAGCCGACGTAGGCTGAGAGGCATGACGATTCGACCCGTGCGCCTCGGTGTGCAGCTTCGCCCGCAGCACAGCACCTACGACCGCATCCGGCACGCGGCTGGCGAACTCGATGCCCTCGGTGTCGACGTGATCTTCAACTGGGATCACTTCTTTCCGCTCTACGGCGACCCCGATGGCCTGCACTTCGAGTCGTGGACGATGCTCGCGGCCATCGCCGAGCAGACGACGCACGCCGAGCTCGCGGCGCTCGTTAACTGCAACAGCTACCGCAACCCCAACCTGCAGGCCGACATGGCCCGCACGATCGACCACATCAGCGCGAAGGGCGGCACCGGCCGGTTCGTCTTCGGCACCGGGTCGGGCTGGTTCGAGCGCGACTACGTCGAATACGGCTACGAGTTCGGCACGGTCGGCAGCAGGCTCAACGACCTCGCCCGCGATCTGCCGATCATCCGCTCTCGGTGGGATGAGCTCAACCCGGCGCCGACGCGTCGCATCCCCATCCTCATCGGGGGCGGCGGCGAGAAGAAGACCCTGCGCATCGTGGCGCAGCACGCCGACATCTGGCACTCGTTCGCCGACGTGCCCACGCTGCACCGCAAGCTCGGCATCCTCGCCGAGCACGGCGAGGCGGTGGGCCGCGACGTGAGCGAGATCGAGGTCTCGGTCGAGCTGCGCGACCGCACGATGCAGCAGGCCGACGAGCTGCACGAGGCCGGTGCGACGCTCTTCACCCTCGGCCTCGACGGCCCCGAGTTCGACATGGGCGTCGTGCGCGAGTGGCTCGCCTGGCGCGATCGCGCCAACGGCTGAGCCCCCGCGCGGCCCCGCGCGGCGACCCCGGCGACGCGGGCGGCGAAAGTCTGCCAGAATAGGCGGTCGAGAGCTTGCGCGCCCGACCCTCTAATCAGGCGTTGCCAGCATCCCTCACGAGCTTTCGCGCCGAGTGTGCCCCACGCAACCGGCTGCGACTCACTTCCTTCACACATTTCGGAGAAACGTGGCTGTCAAGATTCGTCTCAAGCGCATGGGCAAGATCCGTGCACCGTACTACCGCATCGTCGTCGCCGACTCGCGCACCAAGCGCGATGGTCGTGTCATCGAGGAGATCGGCAAGTACCACCCCACCGAAGAGCCCTCGTTCATCGAGGTCGACTCGGCTCGCGCGCAGTACTGGCTCGGCGTCGGCGCACAGCCGAGCCCGCAGGTGCTCGCCATTCTCAAGCTCACGGGCGACTGGGGCCAGTTCAAGGGCGACAAGAACGCCGTGAGCACGGTGCGCGTCGCCGAGCCCAAGGCCGCTTTCGTCATGGACGAGAAGAAGAAGCCCGTGCTCAAGCCCAAGGCCGAGAAGCCCGCGCCGGTCGAGGAGGCCCCCGTGGCCGAGGCGCCTGCTGAGGCGCCGGTCGAGGATGCTCCCGCTGAGGCCCCCGTCGAGGCCGCTGCTGAGGCTCCGGCCGAGGAGGTACCCGCTGCTGAAGCTCCGGCCGAGGAGGCACCTGCTGCCGAGGCCGCTGCCGACGAGGCACCCGCTGCTGACGACGCCGAGGCCGAGAAGGCCTGACGACAGTGCTCGCTGACACGCTCGAACATCTCGTCAAGGGAATCGTCGATCACCCTGACGATGTCGTCGTCGTCGCGCAGAGTTCTGCCCGCGGCGAGGTCCTCGAGGTGCGCGTGCACCCCGAGGACCTCGGCCGCGTCATCGGCCGTGGCGGGCGCACCGCCAAGGCACTCCGCACCGTGATCTCGTCGCTCGCCGATGGCAAGCGCGTGAGGGTCGACGTCGTCGACACCGACCAGCTGTGAGGCCGGCGCCGCAGCAACTGCGGGTCGGTCGCCTCATCAAGGCCCACGGGCTCAAGGGCGCCCTCAAGGTCGAGCTCTACACCGACGCGCCCGATCGGCGCTTCACGCCCGGCGCCGTCTTCACCCTGCAGGTGCCGACGAGCTCTCCCTGGCACGGCAAGACCCTCACGCTCATCGAGCTGCGCTGGTACAACGGTCAACCGGTCGCCTTCTTCGAGGGCGTCGTCGACCGCACGGGCGCCGAAAGCCTCGTGAAGGCGATTCTCTGGATCGATCAGGTCGCCGACGAGCCCGATGAGCCCGACGCCTGGTACGACTTTCAGCTCGTGGGCCTGCGCGCGCTGCGCGACGGCGTCGAGGTCGGCACGATCGCGCGCGTCGAGCACTTCCCGGCGCAAGACCTGCTCGCCATCCGCACGGCCGACCGTGAGGTGCTCGTGCCCTTCGTCGCCGCCATGGTGCCGGCCGTCGACATCACCGCCGGCACGGTGACGCTCACTCCTCCTCCGGGTCTCTTCGAAGACCTCGACGACGACGCGACGGCCGACCCGGCGCAGACAGACAGTGCCCCTGCCTAGACTCGAAGCCGTGCGCATCGATGTCGTCTCGATCTTTCCCGAGTACTTCGGGGGGCTCGACATCTCGCTGCTCGGCAAGGCCCGCCAGTCGGGCCTCGTCGACGTCGCCGTGCACGACCTGCGCGAGCACACGCACGACCGGCACCGCACGGTCGACGACACCCCCTACGGCGGCGGTGCGCCCCCTTGGCTGCGCAGATCGACCCATTGGAGGGTGATCGTTGAGAGCGTGTCGGGTTCGCCGGCGGCGAGACGACAGCAGGGCTCGGCGAGCCACGGAGGTGGAAAACGCACGTCGCACTGACTGCGCAGACTCAGTTCTGTCAGGTACAGGC
>SXMG01000013.1 GCA_005778835.1 Actinomycetota bacterium | reverse complement strand
GTGACCGACCTCGGTGTGCACCGCGTAGGCGCAGTCGACCGGGGTCGCCCCGCCGGGCAGCCCGATGACCTTGCCCTGCGGCGTGAAGACGTAGACCTCTTTCGCGCCGATCTCGTAGCGCAGGTTGTCGAGGAACTCGGTCGGGTCGCTCGTCTCGGCCTGCCAGTCGGAGATGTGAGCGAGCCACGCCATGTCGGCGTCCGAGCGCTCGACCCCCGCGTCGCCGCGCGCCGACCACGACCGAACCTCCACATCCACGCACACCGAGGTCGGTCACCGCACGATGGGCGCCAAGGTCAACGGGCGACTCGTGCCGCTCGAGACGACGCTCACGAGCGGCGACTCGGTCGAGGTCTTCACCTCGAAGAATCCGGATGCCGGCCCGAGCCAGGACTGGCTGAACTTCGTCACGAGCACCCGGGCGCGGTCGAAGATCAGGCAGTGGTTCACGAAAGAGCGCCGCGACGAGGCCGTCGAGCAGGGCAAGGACGCGATCGCTCGCGCCATGCGCAAGCAGAACCTGCCGCTGCAGCGCCTGATGTCGCAAGACTCCGTCGGTCAGGTGGCCTCGCAGCTGCGGTACGAGACGGTCGAAGCGCTCTACGCGGCAGTGGGCGAGGGGCACGTCTCGACCCAGTCGGTCATCGAGAAGATCGTCGGCACGCTGCACCTCGAGGCCGAGTCGGACGACGAGCCCTTCAGTGTGCCGAGCCGAGGGCGCACCCCGGTGCGCTCGAGCGACTCGGGAGTGCTGGTGCGGGGCGCACCCGACATCCTCGTGAAACTGGCCAAGTGCTGCACTCCCGTGCCCGGCGACGGCATCGTGGGCTTCGTCACCCGCGGTCAAGGGGTGAGCGTGCACCGGGCCGACTGCACCAACGTGCAATCGCTGCTCACCGAGCCCGATCGCATGATCGACGTCGAATGGGCGCCGACGACCAAGAGCGTGTTCCTCGTGCAGATCCAGGTCGAGGCACTCGACCGCAGCGGACTGCTCTCTGACGTCACGCGCGTGCTCTCCGAGCACCACGTCAACATTCTCTCCGCGAGTGTCAACACCTCGCGAGACCGCTTGGCGATCAGCAGGTTCGTGTTCGAGATGGGCGACACCACTCACCTCGACCGGGTGCTCAACGCCGTGCGCCGCATCGACGCGGTCTACGACGTCTACCGCGTCAGCAACGGCTGATCGCGCGGTCGATGCGGCGCTGAGCGCGTCGCAGATAGGCGATGCCCGGGCGCCGGCGCAGGGCGACCCGCAGCCCTGCGGCGGTCACCATGCTCGATCGCAGGGCGGCCTCGATCGCCTCGGTCGCGCGGTCGTCGTCGTCATCGTGCCGCGCGAGATCGATCACCGTGCGCACGGGCGCGGTGACCCGCACGTCGTCGAGCCAGACGAGTTCGTCGCTGTCGAGCACCGCCTCACGGGCGTGCAGCCGTCGTCTCACGGGGGAGGCCACGCGAGCGTCGATCGACACGCAGGTCGAGACCGCCGAGGGCGCGGGAGCCCACCCCCACACCCACGCGGCCGATCGATCGCACACGATCGCTCGACCATCACCCAGCACGAGGGCCATCGAGCGTGCCCGGTCGCGCGGACACTCGGGTTCATCGATGCCGATATAGCTCGCGCCGAGCCGCACGAGCTCGCCGTCGAGCAGCGCTGACTGGAGTTCGGGGGCGGCGAGACGCTCGTCAAGAGGTCGGAGGATGCGCAGCGCTGAGGTCACGCGGGCAGTGTGCCCTACCGTCGCACGGCGCGGCCTCCGTCGCCGCTCGCTGTGGAGAACCTTCGACGCCGGAGGAGACGGGAACGGGTCTGCGTGTCGTGCCGACTAGCGGTCGACCGCCGCGAGCCAGGCCTTGCGCGCCTCCAGGGCCTCGGTGACCTCGGCCACCCGCTTGGCGTCTTTGGCAGCGGTCGCGGCGGCGAGGTCAGCCTCGAGGCCGGCGATCGCCTGCTCGAGCTGCGCGGCGAGGCCCTCGGAGCGCGCCTTCTTCTCAGGGTCAGAGCGGTTCCAGTGCTCCTCCTCGAGCTTCTTCACCGCGAGCTCGATGGCCCGCAGTCGATCTTCGACGGCCTTGACCTGGTCGCGCGGCACCTTGCCCGCGGCATCCCACTTGCGCTGAATGGCCGTGAGGGTTCGACGAGCGGCGACGCGGTCGGTGGCCGTCAGCAGGGGAGCTGCCTCGTCGAGCAGAGCGAGCTTGACCGTCAGGTTCGCGGCGAACTCCTCGTTCTCGCGGGCATCGACCTCCGCCTTCGCGGCGTAGAGCACGTCACCGGCCGCCTTGAACTGGTCCCACAGAGCGTCGTCGATCTTCTTGCCCGCACGCCCCGCGAGCTTCCACTCGTCGAGCAGTCGACGGTAGGCGGGAATGCCGGCCGTGCCCTGCGGTGCGAGAGCCGCAGCGCGATCGACCAGCTCTTGCTTGCGGGTGCGGGCCTGCTTGTGCTCTGAGTCGAGACCCGCGAAGAAGGCACGACGATTCGACTCGACCGTGGTGCGCGCCGCGCGAAACCGCTTCCAGAGCTCATCGCCCTGCTTCTTCGGCAGCCGCGGGCCGTTCTGCTGGTGGTCCTTCCAGCGCGTGAAGAGCTCGTCGAGCGATGCCGAGAGCTGCTTCCACTGCACCGATTGCGGGTCTTTGGCAGCGAGCGCCTCGGCCGCCTCGACGATCGCCGTGCGCTCGACGACGGCCGCCTCGACGGCAGCAGCCGCTTCGGCCTTCTGCTCTTCGGTGAGCTGCTCGACCTTCTCGGTGAGCGCGCCGACCCGTGCGCGCAGCGCTTCGAGGTCACCCACGGCCGAGGGCTCGACGAGCGCCGCGGTCAGTGCCGTGACGGTCTTGGCGACGTCGTTCGCGGGGGCGCCGGCCTTCGCGCGCTGCTCGAGAAGGCGCACCTGGCCCTCGAGCTCGGTGTACTTGCGGGTGAAGTAGGCGAGCGCCTCCTCGGCGGTGCCGTCGGGGTACTGACCGACTGCCCTCTCGGTGCCGCCGTCGGTGACGTACACGGTTCCGGTCTCGTCGACACGGCCCCAGGGGGTGGTCTCGTTCACTGACACGTCTGCTTCATCCCTCTCGACGGCGCCCGACCGCGCGAGCGACGGGCGGTTTTTCAGCGTAGTGCACCCTTGCCGAGCCGACCGGGCCCGCCGCCCGGTCGAGCGTGATCGCTATTGGATCGTGATGCCCGTGAGGGTGGTCGCGACGGCGGGAGCACCGTCGGGCGCACCGCCCTCGGCGCCGGCGGAGACGACCTCGGTGATCAGAGCATCCAGACCGCTCGTGATGCGTCCCATGATCGTGTAGCCGCCCGCTGCATCCGAGGGGATGACCGACTCGTCGTAGACGATGAAGAACTGGCTGCCCATGCTCGAGCCGTCGCCGCCCTGGCGTGCCATGGCGATGACACCGGTGTCGTAGACGTCGTCGAGCGGCGGGTTCTCGATCGGTCCGAAGCGCCAGTCGGGGCCGCCGGTGCCATCACCGTTCGGGTCACCGCACTGCAGCACGAAGATGCCCTCGGTGGTGAGGCGGTGGCAGCTGAGACCGTCGTAGAAGCCGCTCTGCACGAGAGTGACGAACGAGGCGACGGCCTGGGGAGCGGCGAGGCCGTCGAGCTCGTAGTCGAGGGCGATGCTCTCGTTCACCGTCATGGTGCCTGACCACGTGCGGAACTCGCTCAGGGCGGGCTCGGGCGCCTCAGCGAGCGGGGTCTCGCTCGGCTCAGGGCTCGCACTCGCGACCGGTTCGGGGGTTCCGGGGCCGACGGTGAAGTACACGATCTGCGCGGTCGCGGCGAGCGCCCCGACGACGACGATGGCGAGCACGGCCACGAGGTTGTCGCGCCGACGCCGACGCGTCTTCGTCTCGTGCACCGTCTGGCGCGCCTGGTAGCGACGCAGGCGATCCTGCGCCTCGCGGTCTTTGGGCGATGCGGTTGCCACTGCTCCTCCGTTCGGCGCCGCTCGCTCCGGGTGCCGTGCGCCGCAGTGAACTCTAGCCGAGCGGCTCCGCCCGTGCGGGCGGGGCGGGTCGCGTCGGCGGCGGCCAGTAGCCTGGGGCCATGGATGCTCAGCCGGGCCTGGGCTCCGCCGCGGTTCCGCTGGCGGTGCGCATGCGGCCCACGCGCCTCGACGAGGTCGCTGGTCAGCGGCATCTGCTGAAAGCCGGATCCCCCCTCGTGAGCCTGGCGAGCGACGATCCCGGCAGAGCCCCCAGCGCCGTCTCGGTGATCTTGTGGGGCCCACCGGGCACCGGCAAGACGACGCTCGCGCAGGCGATCGCACGATCGAGCGGCCGCCGCTTCGTCGAGCTCTCGGCGGTGACCGCGGGCGTGCGCGACGTGCGCGAGGTCATGGAAAGGGCCCTGGCCGATCGCGACCTCTACGGCACCTCGACGGTGCTCTTCCTCGACGAGATCCACCGCTTCACGAAGGCGCAGCAAGATGCCCTGCTGCCGGGCGTCGAGAACGGCTGGGTCATCCTCATCGCCGCGACCACCGAGAACCCTTCGTTCTCGGTCATCGCGCCCTTGCTGAGCCGCAGCCTGCTGCTGACCCTCGAGACGCTCGACGACGACGATCTCGGCCTGCTGGTCGATCGTGCAGTCTCCGATCCGCGCGGGCTCGCCGGAGCGGTGACGCTCGAGCCTGCGGCGCGCGAGGCGATCGTGCGACTCGCGTCAGGAGATGCGCGCCGAGCGCTGACGGCACTGGAAGCGGCCGCGCAGTCGGCCGCGGCCGAGGGAGAGCATCCGGTCATCACCGCCGAGATCGTGGCGGCGGCAGTCGACCGCGCCCTGCTGCGCTACGACAAGCAGGGCGACGAGCACTACGACGTCATCCGCGCCTTCATCAAGTCGATCCGCGGCAGCGACCCCGACGCCGCCCTGCACTAGCTCGCCCGCGTGATCGTGGCGGGGGAGGACGGGCGGTTCATCGCGCGCCGGGTGATCATCTCCGCGGCAGAAGACATCGGCACGGCCGACCCCCAGGCGCTGCCGATCGCGGTCGCCGCCGCGCAAGCCGTGCAACTGATCGGCATGCCCGAGGGGCGCATCCCGCTCGCCGAGGCAGTCGTGTATCTGGCGACCGCCCCGAAGTCGAACGCCGCCTATGTCGGTATCGACGCGGCGATCGCCGATGTCAAGGCCGGTCGCATCGGCCGCGTGCCGAAGCCGCTGCGCGATGCGCACTACGCCGGCGCGAAGCGGTTGGGCCACGGCAAGGGCTACGTCTACCCGCACGACGAGCCCGTGGGCGTCGCCCGTCAGCAGCATCTGCCCGACGAGCTCGTCGGCACCGAGTACTACCGACCGACCGAGCGCGGTCATGAGCGCGAGATCAGTGCGCGCCTCGCCAAGCTGCGGGCGATCATCCGGGGCGAGAGCGCCGCCGACTGACCCAGCGCTCGGGGTGAGGTCCGCGCTCTGGTAAGCTTTCCCGGCCCGTCAGATATGGGCACACCCTCCCTCGAAGCTTCCACCGAAGCGCCTCGGCGTGCGTTCGGACCGGACGGAGCGGTGTACGCCCGTGAGCCGCTGAAATTCTCGGCCACGCCCATGGAAGGAAACCGTGTCTACCAAGTCACGCACTCGCAGCAAGACCCGCCTCTCGCGCGCGCTCGGCATCGCCCTCACCCCGAAGGCCGCCAAGTACCTCGAGAAGCGCCCCTACGCTCCCGGTGAGCACGGCCGCACCAAGCGCAAGGCCGACAGCGACTACGCCGTTCGTCTGCGCGAGAAGCAGCGTCTTCGCGCCCAGTACGGCATCCGCGAGGCCCAGCTCAAGATCGCGTTCAACGAGGCCCGTCGCTCGGCCGGCCTGACCGGTGAGAACCTGGTCGAGCTGCTCGAGATGCGTCTCGACGCCCTCGTGCTGCGCTCGGGCTTCGCCCGCACCACGGCGCAGGCGCGCCAGATGGTCGTGCACCGCCACATCATGGTCGACGGCCAGCTCGTCGACCGCCCGTCGTTCCGCGTCAAGCCGGGTCAGCTGATCCACGTCAAGCCGCGCTCCGAGGGCACCGAGCCGTTCCAGGTCGCCGCTGCCGGCGGTCACGTCGACGTGCTGCCCAAGGTTCCGGCCTACCTCGAGGTCGAGCTCGACAAGCTGCAGTCGCGACTCGTGCGCCGCCCCAAGCGCGCCGAGGTTCCCGTGACCTGCGAAGTGCAGCTCGTCGTCGAGTACTACGCAGCGCGCTAGTCGCATACGCTCACGCTCCGTCGAACGGGGGTCCGGCCACTGGCCGGGCCCCCGTTCGCTGTCTGGCCCCGTTCGCCGCCCGGGCGGCGGCCGCTAGGCTGGGTCTCTGCCCGTTCGCGGGCGGGCCACCACATCGACCCCACCGAGAGGGAGCACTCATGAAGAACGTCATCTGGCTCATCGCCGGCATCGGCATCGGCTTCGTCGCCGCCCACCAGGTCTCGCGCACTCCGCAGGGCGCCCAGTTCTTCGACGACGTCGACGCGAAGGCCAAGGAGTTCGGTGCGGCGGTCGTCGACGGCTACAAGGCCCGCGAGGCCGAGCTTCGCGCGGCTGTCGCCGAGGCCGAAGACACCATCGCCGACCTCACCAGCCGCCTCAAGTAGCCGGCGGGGCCCGAAGCCCCGCCCTCTTTCGATTCAGGACGCCACAGCCCCCATGCAGACCGCCGACATCCAGCGCCGGTGGCTCGAGTTCTTCGGTACTCGCGGTCACACGGTCGTGCCCTCCGCCTCGCTCGTCAGCGACGACCCCACGCTGCTGTTCACGGTCGCCGGCATGGTGCCCTTCGTGCCGTACCTCACCGGTGTCGTGCCGGCGCCGTACCCGCGCGCCACGAGCGTGCAGAAGTGCATCCGCACCAACGACATCGAAGAGGTCGGTAAGACCGCACGGCACGGCACGTTCTTCCAGATGAACGGCAACTTCTCGTTCGGCGAC
>SXMG01000162.1 GCA_005778835.1 Actinomycetota bacterium | reverse complement strand
GAGATCTCGACGGCGGTCAAGAACGGCGTGATCAAAATGAACATCGACACCGACACGCAGTACGCCTTCAGCCGCTCGGTCGCGGACTCGGTGCTCAAGAACTACGACGGCTTCTTGAAGGTCGACGGCGAGATGGGCAACAAGAAGGTCTACGACCCGCGCGCCTGGGGCAAGACCGCCGAGACGGCCATGGCCGCGCGCGTGGTCGAGGCGACGCAGCAGCTCGGCTCGGCCGGGCACTCAGGCCGCTAGGTCCGACCCGGTCGACTGCCGCGCGTCGAGCGCGCTCCGGCGCTATCGGCGGGGGCCTCCCGGCGAGCCCGCGGGCGGGGTGCGCAACGGCGTGCTCGAGGGGGCGCCGCCCGACACCTCGAACTCGACGGCCGTGAGCGGCCCGCTGCGCCAGCGCAGCTTGTCGACCGTCGACTTGAGGCCGACGTAGTACGGCGCGAGGAAGGTCTCGCGACGGCCCTCGGGCATAGCCGACGCGATGCGCAGGGCGACAGCGATCGCACCTTCATCGGTGCGCCGCAGCTCGAGCCGCGCGAGTCCGATGCGGGCGTCGTCCGGCGCGAGCAGGGCGTCGAGCAGAGCGCGCAGGGCCGTGCGCTGAGCGAGGTCGAGCTGATCGGCGAGTCGGTGCTCGTCGTCGACACGCAAGGGCTGGCCGTGGGCGACGCGCTCGAGCCATGTGCGATCCACATCGCCCGTCAACTCGTCGCGCAGGCGCTCCGACAGTCTCGCGGCCAGGAGAGCGTCGTCGTCCGTGACCGTTCCGCGGTCGAGCACGGCCCTGATCAGCCGCGTCGCATCAGCAATGCGCGCCGTCGTGACGGCGTCGACCTCGGCGACAAGCGCTCCATCGTCGGCCGTCGGCGGCGTCAGCTGCAGAGGGCGCTCGCTCCAGCGCGCCAGACCCGAGGTGATGGCCTGCACGAGCAGCACGCCTCCCAGGGTGCCGATCATGATGGGGAAGAGGGCGATCATGACCGTCGTATAGGGCGGCCACGACTGCTCATCGGGCACGACGAGCCCCAGCACGGTCGCCGCGCCGACGATCAGCACGAGGGCGCCCACGACGGCCAGTCGCTGCGACGACGCATACGGTGCCATGGCGAGCAGCGTGAGCGAGCTGACGAGCGGCGCCCACCAGAGCTCGACAGCGAACGGCTCGCCGCGGTAGCCCCACGCCGAGAGCACGAGCGCCGCGCTCGAGAGCAGTGCGAGCGGTATGGCCCGACGCAGGGTCAGAGCACCGCGGCGCGGTCGCGTCGCCAGGTGCACGCCCAGCAGCGCGGCGACCGCCAGAGCGAGCGCCGCGACCTGCACGAACGGCCTCGACCCCGCCTGCCCGCTCACCGTGAGCACGAGTGCGCCGTGCACGGCGCCCAGGCCCGCCGCGGCGAGGGGAAGGTTGGGCGAGGTGAACCAGCTGAGCGGGTCGGCGTCCCACGGGCTGCTCGTCCACGAGTCGTGCCGGGTCATCGCTCGGCCTCCTCGAGGGGAACAGTCATCATGACGGTCGTTCCGTCGGGCCCCGACCAGACCCGCACCGTGCCGCCGACCTGCGCGATGCGATCGGTGATCGACGCGCGCACCCCGAGCCGGTCATCGGCGACCTCGGCGGGATCGAACCCGACACCGTCGTCGACGACGAGCACGGTCACCTGCAGGGCGCGCTCGCCCACGACGATCTCAGCGCGGTCGGTCGAGGCGTGCTGCACGACATTGTCGAGCGCCGCCCGCACCGCCCCCATGACGGCGTGACGCACGGGCGCCGACACCCGCCCGTGCAGCGACTCGACGCCGCTGACGTCGAGGCGCACGCCGCTCCACTGGTAGTCGCCCACGAGACCCAGAACCGCGTCGCCGAGCGCACTTCCGGCGCTCGACGTCGCCGGGGTGTCGCCGACGGATGCCGCGTCGACCACGCGCAGGTGCTCGCCGAGCACGGCGCGAGCGTGATCGCTGAGGGCGCCGGGCGATCGCGCGATCGCCGTCAGGTCGGCCAGCACGGTGTCGTGCACGACGCCGGCAGCGCGACGCTCGAGCACCCGTCGATCATCGAGATCGAGCACTTCGCGCTCGGCCGCCCGCAAGGGCTCGAGCCGCCTCGCGGTCTGCCGCTGGGCGAGCGCCAGCGTGAGGTAGGCGACAGCAGAGATCGAGAACACGATCAGGGGTCCGCTGCCCGGTCCGATCGTCGACCCGGCCAGCGCCAGCCCGACCATGACGCTCGACTGCGCGACGACGAAGCCCACCGCCGACCACAACAGGCCGCCCACCGCGCTGCCCCCGACCGCGCCCACGAGGCAGATCGCCGTCGCCACGCGGTTGATCAGGTACGGCCCCGGGTCGTCGAACGCGGGGTCGGCGGCGAGCCCGATGACGGGAACCGCGACCGAGAGCACGGCTCCGCCGAGCAGGAACACGGTCGCGGTGATCACGGTCGATCGCCAGATGAGCAGCAGCGCGAGCATCCCGATGCCGACATACGGCGCGACGATGAGCGGCAGCGCCTCGACGAGGCCGCGGCTCACTTGCACATCGATGACGATCGTCGCCGAGATGCCGGCGCCGACGAGCGCGATCATGCGCTGGGTGAGCGCGAGCCCGACGACGGTGATGCGGGCGGCGGCGACGCGGGGCAGGCCGACGTCGATCATGGCCCGCGCTCGTCAGACTCGGGTTCGCCCGCCGAGCGCGCGCTCGTCGATGTTTCCCGCCTTGTCGCGCCGCAGTTCTTTCGGCAGCGAGAACTGCAGGTCTTCTTCGGCCGTCTTGACCTCGTCGACCGTGTCGAAGCCCGCGTCGCGCAGATCGGCGAGCACCTGCTCGACGAGCACTTCAGGAACACTCGCTCCGCTGGTCACGCCGACCGTCGCGACGCCCTCCAGCCACTCCTGCTTGATCTCGCTCGCGTAGTCGACGCGGTACGCGGCCTTCGCCCCGTACTCGAGCGCGACCTCGACGAGCCGCACGCTGTTCGAGCTGTTCGATGAGCCGACCACGATGACGAGGTCTGTCTCGGGCGCGACCTTCTTGATCGCCACCTGGCGGTTCTGCGTCGCGTAGCAGATGTCGTCGCTCGGCGGGTCTTGCAGGTGCGGGAACCGCGCGCGCAGACGCCGCACGGTCTCCATCGTCTCGTCGACGCTCAGGGTGGTCTGCGAGAGCCAGATGAGCTCGTCGGCCTCGGGCACCTCGACGGTGTCGGCCTCGTCAGGCGAGCCGATGAGGATCATGCGCTCCGGCGCGTGACCCATCGTGCCCTCGACCTCTTCATGGCCGGCGTGGCCGATGAGCAG
>SXMG01000161.1 GCA_005778835.1 Actinomycetota bacterium | reverse complement strand
TGCTCGTGCCGTGCATGGTGAAGAGCTGGTTGTACTGCTCTTTCGTCGCGACGATCTCCAGGCCGGGCGCGAAGAGCTGCGCACGGATGACGAGCGCCATCACACCGCCGATGAGGAAGTAGATGAACGACGTGATCAGGTACATGTACCCGATCGTCTTGTGGTCGGTCGTCGTGATCCAGCCGACGAGCACGTTGCCCTTGCGGCGGACGGTCGGAGAGACGTGCTCGGGCGCGGGGCCCGACACGGATGGACGAGGTGCGGTCGTGGTCATGAGCCGCCTACTCCTCTTCGCTGGAGCCGGTGCCCGGCAGGTTCGTGTTGGTGTTGAACTCAGGACCGAGGCGGCCGACGTTGCCCTGCGCACGCAGCGCATCCATCTGAGCGTCGTATTCGGCTTGGGAGACGACCTCGACATTGAAGAGCATCAGGGAGTGGAACTCGCCGCACAACTCGGCGCACTTGCCCATGTAGCTCCCCTCCTTCTCGGGGATGAAGTACCAGTAGTTGGTCTCGTTCTCACCCGGGAACATGTCTTTCTTGTACAGGAAGTCGATGATCCAGAACGAGTGGATGACATCGCGCGACTCGAGCCTGATCTCGACCTTCTGCCCGACCGGGAGGTACAGGGTCGGCAGGCTGGCCATGTCGATCGTGTTGTTGGGGCCGGTCTCCTGCGCCTGAATGCCCGAGTAGTAGACATCGTCGGTGATGTAGTTGAAGTCCCACGCCCAGCGCTTGCCGTAGACCTCGATCGTGACGTCGGGGTCGTCGAGCGGTGCTTCGATGATGGCCTGGTCGCGGGCCGTGAAGGCGAAGAAACCGAGCACGAGAATGAGCGGAACGACGGTGTACAGCACCTCGATGGGCATGTTGTAGCGCATCTGCACCGGCAGGCCCGTCTGGCCCTTGCGACGGCGGTAGACGATCGCCGCCCAGATGATCAGACCCCACGTGATGACGCCGACGACGAGCAGCACGATCCACGACGTGACCCAGAGCCCGACCACACGGTCGACCTGGTTCGTGGTGCCGGGCTCGGTGGGCAACCAGCCGAGCTGCATCTGAGTCGTGCAGCCCGCGAGTGCCACCGTGGTGACGAGGGCGAGCGGGATCGCCGTCAAGCGAAGACGTCGGTTGGAACGCACCGGGAACCTCTCGTGGCAGGGTTGTGAACTGGTTTTCAGTCTATGTCACGGTCGGGCGCGAGAGCGCCCAGCGACGCTCCGGATCCGACCGCGAAACGACCTAGTGGAAGCTGTCTCCGCACGCGCAGCTGCCCCCGGCGTTGGGGTTGTCGATCGTGAAGCCCTGCTTCTGGATCGTGTCTTCGAAGTCGATCGACGCGCCGTCGAGGTAGGGCACGCTCATCTTGTCGACGACGACCTCGACACCGTCGAAATCGCGCAGAGCGTCGCCGTCGAGCACGCGCTCGTCGAAGTACAGCTGGTAGATCAGGCCCGAGCAGCCGCCGGGCTGCACGGCGAGCCGCAGGCGCAGGTCATCGCGGCCCTCTTGATCGAGCAACGAGCGCACCTTCGCCGAGGCGGCCTCGGTCAGGCTGACGCCGTGCGTGGTCAAAGCGGTATCGGTCATGGTGACTCCTCGAGAGATCGGCTTGCTGTCGCCAGTGTACGCCGCGTTGCTGGATGCTCAGCCGAGGTCGGCACCCGCGTTCAGCCGCGCCAGCAGCACTGCTTCGGTCAGCACCGCACGGTGCAGCACGCCCAGATGCAGCGATTCGTTGGGGCTGTGCGCCCGCGTCTCGGGGTCTTCGACACCGGTCACGAGCACCTGCGCATCGGGGAAGGTCTCGACGAGCTGCGAGATGAACGGAATCGAGCCTCCGACCCCGGCGAGCACGGGCGCGGCGCCCCACGCCTCGGTCATGGCGACGATCGCCTCATCGGCAGCCCATCCGTCGACATCGACGAGGAACGGATCGCCGAGGTCGACCGAGGCGATGCTCAGGTGGGCGCCGAAGGGTGCGTGGTCGTGCAGGTGGCGCTCGATTGCGGCGTAGGCGTCAGCGGCACGCTGCCCGGGCGCGATGCGAGCGCTGATCTTCACCGTGATCGTCGGTGCGAGCGTGTTGGAGGCGTTCTGCACGCTCGGCGCATCGATGCCGGTGACCGTGATGGCGGGCTGCGCCCACAAGCGGTGCAGCACCGGCCCCCGCCCGATCGGGCGCACGCCCTCGAGCAGACCGGCGTCGGATCGCAGGCGGTCGTCATCGAGGTCGGGAACCGCCTGCTCGTGCGAGGTCAACCCGTCGACGGCGACCGACCCTTGTGCATCGTGCAGGGTCGCCAGCAGGGCGATCGTCGCGAGCATCGCATCCGGAACCGCGCCGCCGAGCATGCCGGAATGCGAGGCGTGCGCGAGAGTCGACACGGTGAGAGAGAAGGTCACGTTGCCCCGCAGCGCGACGGTCAGCGACGGCGTGTCGACCGACCAGTTGTCGGAATCGGCGACGACGATGACGTCGGCGGCGAGCAGGTCGCGGTGGCGTTCGAGAAGTGCGGCGAACGAGCGCGAGCCGAACTCCTCCTCGCCCTCGATGAACACCGCGAGCCCGACCTCGGGGTCGGGGTCGGCCTCGAGCAGGGCGCGCACGGCCGCCACGTGCGCCACGACGCCCGCCTTGTCGTCGGCGGCACCGCGGCCGTAGAGCCGATCGCCGCGCAGCGTCGGCTCGTAGGGAGGCGAGTCCCATCCGGCGCCGTCTCCGGGAGGCTGCACGTCGTGGTGCGCGTAGAGCAGCACGGTGGGACGCCCGCCGCGCGCGGGCCGGCGCGCGAGCACCGCGGGCTGGCCGAGCACTCCGCTCGGAGTCGGAGCGCGATCGACGATGACCGACTCGAACACGCCGAGCTCGCGCAGCAGCTGAGCGGTGTGCTCAGCCGAGCGCTGCACATGGTCGGCATCGAAGCCGTCCCACGACACCGAGGGGATGCGCACGAGCGTCGACAGATCGCCGATCGCCTGCGGAAGACCGTCGCGCACGCTGCGCCGCAGGGTCTCGAGCAACTCGGGCGGGGTCGCAGAAGGCGCAGGGCGGAGAGTCGATGTCATGCCGGTAATCTTAAGTCTCTGCCCGACCGGAAGGATGTGCCGCTGTGGCCGCCCGCGAAAACGAGAACCACTCCCCCTCTGCCGCTGCGCAGGCGACCGCCGAGGCGCACGCCCGGGCTGAGGCCATCGCGGCCGGCAAGGGCCGACCGACTCCGACGCGCAAAGAGCGCGAGGCCGCGCGCAAGCGCCCTCTCGTGCCGGACGACCGCAAGCAGGCGCGCAAAGAGCACCGCGAGAAGATGAACGCGGCGCGCGAGAAGGCTCGGCTGGGCATGGCTGCGGGCGAGGAGAAGTACCTGCCGCAGCGTGACAAGGGGCCGCAGAAGAAGTGGGTGCGCGACTACGTCGATGCGCGCATCAGCATCGGCGAGTTCCTGATCCCGGTGATGTTCTTCGTCATCATCCTGACCTTCATCCCCTCGGTCGAGGCGCAGACGATCTCGATCCTCGGACTGTGGGCGTTCTTCCTCGTCGCCATTCTCGACTCGGTCATCCTCGGCTTCATCGTGCGCCGCAAGCTCACGAAGAAGTACGGTGCGGACAAGGTCGAGAAGGTGCGCTGGTATGCCGCCATGCGGTCACTGCAACTGCGCGTTCTCCGTCTGCCGAAGCCGCAGGTCAAGCGCGGGCAGTACCCCGAGTAGCGTTCAGCCGCGCGAGGCCGCGCGTGACCTGACGCGCCCAGAGCGGACCGCGGTACAGGAAGGCCGTGTACCCCTGCACGAGCGTCGCGCCTGCCGCGAGCCGCTCAGCGGCGTCGGCGGCCGTGTCGATGCCTCCGACGGAGATGACGCAGAAGTCGGCGGGCACCGCCGCGCGCACTCGTCGCAGCACCTGCAGCGAGCGGTCGCGCAGGGGCGCTCCGCTCAGCCCACCAGCACCCGCGGCCTCGACCACGGCGGCGTCGGTCGTGAGCCCCTCGCGGCCGATCGTCGTGTTGGTCGCGATGATGCCCGCGAGGCCGAGCTCGAGAGCGAGGGCGCAGACAGCATCGATCGCCGCGTCGTCGAGATCGGGAGCGATCTTCACGAGCACGGGCGTCGCCTGTGCCTCGTCGAGAACAGCGGAGAGCAGCGGACGCAGCAGCGCCTCGTCCTGCAGCCCCCGAAGTCCAGGCGTGTTCGGCGAGCTGACGTTGACGGCGAGGTAGTCGGAGACGGGTGCGAGCGAGCGCGCCGACTGACGGTAGTCGTCGATCGCATCCTCGACCGCGACGACGCGGCTCTTGCCGATGTTGGCCCCGATGACCGGCCTGCGGGTGCGGCTGCGCTCGCGGGCGACGCGCTCGGCAGCCGCCGCCGCTCCCCCGTTGTTGAACCCCATGCGGTTGATGACGGCACGGTCGTCGACGAGCCTGAAGAGCCTCGGCTTCGGATTCCCGTCTTGCGCGATCGCCGTGACCGTGCCGATCTCGACGTGGCCGAACCCGAGAGCCCACAGGCCGCGGATGCTGCGCGCATCTTTATCGAATCCAGCAGCCATGCCGAAGGGCGACTCGAAGTGCAGACCGAGGGTCTCCACGGCGAGCGAGGGATCGGGCCGGGTGAACCGTCGGACCAGCCCGGTCAGCCCCAGCATCGGTATCGCGCGGATCACCGACACCGCGAGATGGTGTGCTCGCTCGGCGTCGAGACGCCGCAGCACCGTGCGGAAGAACAGCTCGTACACGACAGCGATCAGCCCGCGTCGGCCGCAGTCGCGGCGTTGCCGTGCTCGGCGCGCAGCTGCACGATCGCCGACTCGAAGTCGTCGAGGTTCTCGAAGGCCTGGTAGACGCTCGCGAATCGCAGGTAGGCGACCTCGTCGAGCTCGCGCAGCTCGGGCAGGATCGCGAGGCCGATGTCGTTGGCATCGAGTTGCGAGGCGCCCGTGGCGCGCAGATTCTCTTCGACCTTCTGCGCCAGCTGGGCGAGGTCGGCGTCGGTGACCGGTCGACCCTGGCACGCCTTGCGCACGCCGAGCATGATCTTCTCGCGCGAGAAGGGCTCGACGACTCCGCTGCGCTTGATCACCATGAGGCTTGCGGTCTCGGTCGTGCTGAACCGGCGGCCGCACTCGGGGCACTGCCGGCGTCGACGGATCGACAGTCCGTCATCGCTCGTGCGGGAATCGATGACCCGGCTGTCGGAGTAGCGGCAGAAAGGGCAGTGCATCGTGCCGCAAGCCTAGAGGAACCGGGCGCGCACGGCGTCGCCGTGGGCGGGCAGCTGCTCGGCATCGCTCAGTGCGCCGACGTGGGCGGCGACCTCGGCGAGGGCATCCCGGTCGTACTCGATGATCTGCTGCGGTCGCAAGAAGGTGTACGCCCCCAGCCCCGAGGCGAACCGCGCCTGGCCTCCGGTCGGCAGCACGTGATTCGAGCCCGCGACGTAGTCGCCCAGGCTCACGGGCGTGCAGTCGCCGACAAAGATCGCGCCCGCGCTCTCGAGCTGGGGCAGCAGGGCGTCGGGTTCGGCGACCTGCACCTCGAGGTGCTCGGGACCGTAGGCGTTGCTGAAACGGGCGGCCTGGGCGAGATCGTCGACGAGCACGATCGCCGATTGCGGGCCCTCGAGCGCCGTCGTGACACGGTCGCGGTGATGAGTGGCGGCGACCGCGGCAGTCAGGAGTGCGCGCACCGCCTCTGCGAGCTCGGCATCGTCGGTCACGAGCACGCTGCCGGCGAGCTCATCGTGCTCGGCCTGACTGATGAGGTCGGCCACGACGTAGTCGGGGCGCGCGGTCGCGTCGGCGATGATGAGGATCTCGGTGGGGCCAGCCTCGGAGTCGATGCCGACGACGCCCTTGACGGCGCGCTTGGCCGTGGCGACGTAGAGGTTGCCGGGCCCGGTGATGACCTGCACAGGCTCGAGCCCGAGATCGTCGACACCGTAGGCGAAAGCGCCGATCGCGCCCGCGCCGCCCATCGCGTAGACCTCGTCGACTCCGAGCAGCGACGCCGCACCGAGGATGGTCGGGTGCACGGAGCCCCCGAACTCCGCCTGCGGCGGCGACGCGAGTGCGATCGAGGCCACGCCGGCGACCTGAGCGGCGACCACGTTCATGACGACGCTCGAGGGGTACACGGCCTTGCCGCCCGGCACGTAGAGGCCGACGCGGCTCACCGGCTGCCAGCGCTGCACGATGCGTGCTCCGGGCGCCACCTCAGTGATCTGCTCGGCGGGCACCTGGGCTGCCGTCGCTCGCCGCACACGCTCGATCGCGAGCTCGAGAGCCTCGCGCACAGCCGGATCGAGAGCGGCTTCGGCGTCTCGCAGGCTCTCACGGCCGACGCGCACGCTCGGCGGTCGCACGCGATCGAAGCGCTCGGCCTGATCGAGCAGAGCGGCGCTGCCGCGGTCGCGGACCTCCTGAATCACGGCGGCGACAGCGTCGACGGCGGAGCCCACATCACTCGCAGCACGAGGGACGAGAGCGAGCAGGTCGGCGGCGGAGAGCACGCGGCCGCGCAGATCGAGAGTTCGCATCATGGCGCACTCAGCCTAATCGCGGCCAGCCTCGGGAATACCCGAGCGTGGATGCGGTTGCATAGATCGTGATGACCACCGCACCCGACGCCACCGGATTCGACGCCTTCGCCCAGGCGTTCCGACGCCACGCCGCCGGCGTCGCCGTGATCACGGCCCTGACGCCCGACGGTCGGCCGGTCGGCTTCACCGCGACCTCCCTCGCCTCGCTCGCCGCGGTGCCGCCACTGGCGACCTTCAACATGGCGCGCACCGCGAGCTCCTGGCCCGCCATCGAGCAGACCGATCGCGTCGCGATCCACATGCTCGGGCAAGACGACTTCGCGATCGCGAAGATCATGGCCGGCGACAACGCCCGGCGCTTCGACGGCGACCACTGGGAGCCCGGCCCGCACGGCCTGCCGATTCTCAAGGACGTGACGGCGTGGATGGTGGGCACCATTGTTGCCCGCACGTCGGTGGCCGAGAACGCCATGATCGCCGTGCAGATCGACCAGGGTGCACTGGGTGAGCCCGATGAGCCCCTGCTCTACCACGAGAGGGCCTTCCGCGCCCTCGGCGCGGAGCTGTAGACACTGCCCGCGCCCTCGGTGCCCAGCTCGACGACTAGGTCAGCGCCCGCGGCCCCAGCAGGCTCTTGACCTCGCCGTAGAAGTTCGCCGAGGGCTCGATGCGGTGCGGCAGCTCGAAGATGCGGGCCGAATCGTCGCGCAGCAGCCGCAGGCGCACTTCCGTCGTGCCTCGGTGGCGGCTGAGCACCGTGTCGAGCTCGCTGACGACGTCGACGGTCGCCCGCTGCTCGCGCACGGTGAGCGTGAGCGGACCGGTGTCGGCGCTGACGCCGAAATCGGGCTGCTGCAGCGTGATCGCCTGCAGCGTGATGCCGTCGTCGCGGTGGTTGACGCGACCGCGCACGACCACGATGCTGTCGGCCACGAGCCGCGAGCCGAACTCGGTGTACGTCTTGCCGAGGAACATGATCGACAGCTCTCCCCCGAAGTCTTCGAGCGTGATCATGCCGTAGGGGTTGCCCGAGTTGCGGGCGACGCGGTGCTGCACGCTCGTGATGAGGCCCGCCACCGTCACCTGCTCCCCATCGGCCGGCGGGTTGTCGTTGAGCTCGGCGATGCTGAGGCCGGCGTGCTGCGCGAGAGCGCGCTCGAGGCCCGCGAGCGGGTGGTCGGAGACGTAGAGCCCGAGCATCTCGCGCTCGAACGCGAGCTTGTCCTTCTTCGCCCACTCGGGCCGGTCGGGCACGTGCTCGGCACTCTGCTCGGCATCGTCGAAGAGGCTGTCGAAGTCGA
Organism: Actinomycetota bacterium; assembly: GCA_005778835.1. GTDB lineage: Bacteria > Actinomycetota > Actinomycetes > Actinomycetales > Microbacteriaceae > Microcella. The sequence continues at coordinate 6,823 of SXMG01000161.1, read as the reverse complement.
AGCCCACGTCGCCGACCTCCTCGGCCCGCTTCTCCTTCACCGCGGCTTCGACGGCACCCTCGTGAATCTCCATGAGCGCGCGACGCGTCGCCCCGAGCGAGTCGAAGGCTCCCGCCTTGATGAGCGACTCGATGGCCCGCTTGTTGGCGACAGGGCTCGGCACCTTCTTCAAGAAGTCGAAGAAGCCCGTGAAACGGCCCTTCTGCTCGCGTGCCGCGCGAATGCCCTCGACGACGTTGTGGCCGACATTGCGCACCGCGCCGAGGCCGAAGCGGATGTCGTCGCCGACGGCGGCGAAGTACTCGATCGACTCGTTGACGTCGGGCGGCAGCACCGTGATGCCCATGCGACGGCACTCGTTGAGGTAGACCGCCATCTTGTCCTTCGAGTCGCCCACGCTCGTGAGCAGGGCGGCCATGTACTCCGCCGGGAAGTGCGCCTTGAGGTAGGCCGTCCAGTACGAGACCACGCCGTAGGCGGCCGAGTGGGCCTTGTTGAAGGCGTAATCGGAGAACGGCAGCAGGGTCTCCCAGAGCTTCTTCACCGCGGCCGCCGAGTAGCCGTTCGCGATCATCCCCGCTTCGAAGTTCTCGAACTGCTTGTCGAGCTCTTCCTTCTTCTTCTTGCCCATCGCACGCCGCAGCAAGTCGGCTTGTGCGAGCGTGTAGCCCGCGAGCTTCTGCGCGATCTCCATGACCTGCTCCTGATACACGATCAGGCCGTAGGTGCCGCCCAGCACCTCGGAAAGCGGTTCGGCGAGCTCGGGGTGGATCGGCTCGATGTCTTGCCGCCCGTTCTTGCGCAGCGCGTAGTTGGTGTGCGAGTCGGCGCCCATCGGGCCCGGCCGGTAGAGCGCGAGCACGGCCGAGATGTCTTCGAAGTTGTCGGGTTTCATCATGCGCAGCAGAGAGCGCATCGGTCCGCCGTCGAGCTGGAACACCCCGAGCGTGTCACCGCGGGCCATGAGCTCGTAGGCCGCGGTGTCATCGAGCGCGAGGTCTTCGAGCACGAGGCGCTCGCCGCGGTTCGCCTCGATGTTGTCGAGCGCGTCGTCGATGATCGTCAGGTTGCGCAGCCCTAAGAAGTCCATCTTGACGAGGCCGAGCGCCTCGGAGGCCGGAAAGTCGAACTGCGTGACGATCTGACCGTCTTGCTCGCGCTTCATGATCGGGATGATGTCGATGAGCGGTTCGCTCGACATGATCACGCCGGCAGCGTGCACGCCCCACTGCCGCTTGAGGTTCTCGAGACCGAGCGCGGTGTCGAAGACCGTGCGCGCCTCGGCATCGACCTCGATGAGCGCGCGGAAGTCCGCGGCCTCCTTGTAGCGGTCATGCGTCTTGTCGAAGATGCCCGCGAGCGGCATGTCCTTGCCCATGATCGCGGGCGGCATGACCTTGGTGAGCTTCTCACCCATGCCGAACGGGAACCCGAGCACGCGGGAGCTGTCTTTCAGCGCCTGCTTGGCCTTGATCGTGCCGTAGGTCACGATCTGGGCGACGCGCTCGTCGCCGTACTTCTCGGTGACGTAGCGGATCACCTCGCCCCGGCGGCGATCGTCGAAGTCGACGTCGGAGTCGGGCATCGAGACGCGGTCGGGGTTCAGGAACCGCTCGAAGATGAGGCCGTGCTCGAGTGGATCGAGATCGGTGATGCGCATGGCGTAGGCCGCCATCGACCCGGCACCCGAGCCGCGACCAGGGCCCACGCGGATGCCGTTGCTCTTCGACCAGTTGATGAAGTCGGCGACGACGAGGAAGTACCCCGAGAAACCCATCTGCGTGATGACGCCGATCTCGTACTCGGCGCGCGCGCGCACAGCATCCGGCACCCCGCCCGGATACCGCACCGCGAGACCGCGCTCGACCTCCTTGATGAACCAGCTGGTCTCGGTCTCGCCGTCGGGCACCGGGAATCGCGGCATGTAGTTGGCCGAGGTGTCGAAGGCGACGTCGGCGCGCTCGGCGATGAGCAGCGTGTTGTCGCAGGCCTCGGGGTAGTCGCGGAAGAGGTCGCGCATCTGCGCGGGCGTCTTCAGATAGAACTCGTCGGTGTCGAACTTGAAGCGGTTCGGGTCGTCGAGCGTGCTGCCCGACTGCACGCACAGCAGCGCCGCGTGCGAGCCGGCGTCGGCCGCGTGCGTGTAATGCAGGTCGTTGGTGGCGACGAGCGGCAGCCCGAGGTCTTTCGCGAGCCGGATGAGCTCGGTCATGGTGCGCCGCTCGATGCCGAGCCCGTGGTCCATGATCTCGACGAAGTAGTTCTCGGCCCCGAAGATGTCGCGGAACTCGGCGGCCGCCTCGCGGGCCTTGTCGTACTCCCCCAGGCGCAGTCGCGTCTGCACCTCGCCGCTCACGCAGCCGGTCGTCGCGATGACGCCCTCGCTGTAGCGGTTCAGCAGCTCGCGATCCATGCGGGGCTTGAAGTAGTAGCCCTCGATCGAGGCGAGCGACGACATGCGGAACAGGTTGTGCATGCCCGTCGTCGACGAGGCGAGCATCGTGAGGTGGGTGTACGCGCCCGATCCGGACACGTCGTCCTCACCGCCCACGCCCCACTTCACGCGCGTCTTGTCGGTGCGATGCGTGCCCGGCGTCAGATAGGCCTCGATGCCGATGATCGGCTTGATGCCCGACTCGGTCGCGGTCTTCCAGAAATCGAACGCCCCGAACATGCTGCCGTGGTCGGTGATGGCGATCGCCGGCATGCCTTGCGCGACCGCTTCGGCGATGAGCGGCTTGACGCGCGCGGCGCCGTCGAGCATCGAGTACTCGCTGTGCACGTGGAGGTGGACGAACGAGTCTGCTCGAGTGGTCACGGGGCCTCCGACGGGTCGATCTGGACCCTCAGTCTAGGTCGTGCCCGTGCTCACTCCCGGCCCTCTCGACGGGCGCGTCACCCCTCGCGCAGCACATCGAGAGCGTGCTGCAGGTCGTCGGGGTACGTCGACGAGTACTCGACCCGTTCGCCGGTCGACGGATGCCGAAAACCGAGCCGCATGGCGTGCAGCCACTGGCGCTCGAGGCCGAGCCTCTCGCTCAGCACCGGGTCGGCACCGTACATGGCGTCGCCCACGCACGGGTGCCGCTGAGCGGCCATGTGCACGCGGATCTGGTGCGTGCGCCCTGTCTCGAGGTGCACCTCGAGCAACGAGGCCCGCGGGAACGCCTCGAGGGTGTCGTAGTGGGTCACGGAGGGCTTGCCCCCGGCGACGACCGCGAACTTCCAAGCGCTGCCAGGATGCCGGCCGATCGGGGCGTCGATCGTGCCGGAGAACGGATCGGGATGGCCCTGCACGACGGCGTGGTAGATCTTCTCGACCTCCCGGTCGTGAAACTGCCGCTTGAGCTCGCGGTAGGCGCTCTCAGACTTCGCGACAACCATGAGCCCGCTCGTGCCGGCGTCGAGCCGGTGCACGACGCCGGCACGCTCAGCAGGGCCGGAGGTCGCGATGGCGTAGCCTGCCGCGGCGAGGGCACCGATGACCGTCGGGCCCGTCCACCCCACCGAGGGGTGAGCAGCCACGCCCACGGGCTTGTCGACGACCACGAAATCGTCGTTATCGTGCACGATGCGCAGATCGTCGACCGGTATCGGCTCGATGCGGGCCTCTCGCCGCGGTTGCCAGGTGACTTCGAGCCAAGCGTCAGCGGCGACACGGTCAGACTTGCCGACGACGCGGCCGTCGAGGGTCACGCCCCCGGCATCGGCGATCTCCGCCGCCTGTGTGCGCGAGAAGCCGAGAAGCGTCGCGAGCGCGACGTCGACGCGCTCTCCGGCGCGCCCCGGGGGAACGGAAAGGGAGCGCGACTCGGTCACCGTCGCGCTCCCTGGGCCGTTCGATCAGACCTGGTCAGGAGCCGTAGCCGGGGTACTGACTCGGCGGCGGCGACTGCGGTGCCGGGTACGACGGCGCCGAGCCCGGTGCCGGGAACGCCGGAGAAGAGCCGGGGTACGACTGCTCGTAGCTCGGCGACGACTGAGCGGCGACAGGCTGCGGCGCTCCAGCGGCAGACCCGGTTGAGCCCGACGGCGTCGACGCCGCTGAGGGCACGCTGGCCGGCTGCGCCGTGCCCTCGAGCTCGCTCAGCTGGCTCTGGATGTAGGTGCGCAGCTGCTGACGGTACTCGCGCTCAAAGGTGCGCAGCTCGTCGACGCTGCGCTGCAGCGTTGCGCGCTGCTGCTCGAGAGCCTGCAACTGGCCCTGCTGGGCGCTGGCGGCCTCGGCGACGATGCGGGCGGCCTCGGCCTCGCCCTCAGCGATGAGCTGCTCCTTCTTGGCCTGACCTTCGCGCACGTGCTCCTCGTGCAGTCGACGGGCGAGCTGCAGCAGGTTGTTGGTGTCGGCAGAGGCCTCGGCAGCCGGAGGGGCCGCGGGGGCCTCGACAGCGGGCTCCGGGGCCGGCACGGGTGCAGGAGGCGCGACCATCGGCGCGGCAGCGGGAGCCTGCATGCCCGCAGGGGCACCGCCCCCGCGCTGCAGCTCGGCGATGCGGGCGTCCGCAGCGACCAGCCGCTGACGCAGCTCGTCGTTCTCCTGCGTGAGGCGACGGAGCTCGACGACGATTTCGTCGAGGAAGTCGTCGACCTCATCTTGGTCGTATCCCTCGCGGAACTTGGTCGACTGGAAGCGCTTGTTGACGACATCTTCGGGCGTGAGAGCCATGCGCGTCACCTCGATACTTTCTGGAGCGGTTGAATAACGATGGGGTAACGCTAGCAACAACTCGTCACATGCGTCACATCCGTGTCAGTCAGCGTACCGCGTGCCGTCTGAACGGCGCACGCATCATCGTCCGCTGACGAGAGACATGAGGATGAGCAGCACGATCAGCACGATCGTCCAGGCCAGATCGAGCCGGATCGAGCCGAGCTGCAGGGGCGGGATCACGCGGCGAACCGCCTTGATCGGCGGGTCGGTGATCGTGTAGCTGGACTCGGCCAGCACGACGATCGCGCCCCGCGGTCGCCACCCGGGGTTCAGCACTTGCATCCAGTCGAAGACGAAGCGCGCCCACATCGCGATGAACACGACGAGCAGGGCAAGATAGATCACGTTGAGGATGATCGAGAAGACGAGCGGCACAGCCCTAGTCTCTCAGGTCAGGCTGACAGCGAGCGCGGCGGCGGTCAGTCGCGCGCGAGGAACGACGCGTCGACGTCGGGCTCGACCTCGACCGAGTCGCCGGTCGTCGCAACATGCGCGGGCGAGAGCAGGAACACTTTGCTCGTCACGCGCTCGATGCGGCCGTAGAGGCCCTCGGAGAGCCCGCTCGCGAAGTCGACCAACCGTCGGGCGTCGGGCTCGCTCATCTGCGAGAGGTTCATGATGACCGGCACTCCCTCGCGGAAGCTCTCGGCGATCACCTGCGCATCCTTGTAGGCCCGCGGGTGCACGGTGAGAATCTCGTTCATCTCCGGCTGCGCGGTCGCGCGGGCGGGCGCGGCACGCCGCAGTGGGGTCACGGGGGCGCGCTGGGCGGCGGCGGCGGGCGGCGGGGCCGTGGAAGCGGCAGGGTGCTCGTAGTCGACCTCTTCATCGGCGAGGCCGAGGTACACCATGGTCTTGCGCAGCGGGTTGCTCATGTTCCGTCCTTACCGGTCGTGACAGTCATGAGGTTAGGGCTGCGCGGGTCGTTTTCCGGTGATTGCCGCGCCGATGCGCAGGTGTGTCGCGCCTTCGGCGATCGCCTCGGCGTAGTCACCCGACATGCCCGCCGAGATCTTCGACGCCTGCGGCGCCAGCGCGCGCACCTCGTCCGAGATCGACCGCAGGCGTTCGAACGCCGCCCGAGCGGGCTTATCGAGCGGAGCGACCGCCATGACGCCGAGAAGGCTCAGCGACGGCACGTCGAGTACCGACTCGGCGAGCCGCAGCACCTCCCCCGGCTCGACGCCGCCGCGGCCGGGGTCGTCGGTGAGGTTCACCTCGAGGAAGACCTCGATCGGCCGCTCGACCTTCGCGAGCGCTGTCACGAGCGACGAGCGATCGACGGAGTGGATGACTCGTGCGTACTCGGTGACCGCGCGTGCCTTGTTCGACTGCAGCTGCCCGACGAAGTGCCAGGTGAGCGGCAGAGCTGCCAGGGCAGCAGCCTTCGGCGCAGCATCCTGATGCCGGTTCTCCCCGACGTCGCTCACTCCGAGCGCTGCGAGCTGCTCGATGAGGGCAGCCGGATGGAACTTGGTCACGACGACCGTGGTGATCTCGTCCACCGAACGACCGGCAGCGCGGCACGCCTCAGCGATGCCCTGGGTGACCGTCGCGTAGCGCTCGGCGAGCAGAGGATCGATGTCGGTCACGACCCGCTCGTCGCCCTCATCAGCGCACTCGGATGCTCAGCGCAAGAAGTCGGGAACATCGAGCTCGTCGTCGTCGTCATCGAGCTCGATCGGATCGATCGGGGCCGTCGCGCCGAGTTCGGCATCATCGGCCCAGGGTCGATCGAGCCGCGCCATCGGGTCGGCCGATGCCGGCGTCGTCACGGGCGCGTCGGACTGCACGTAGGTGGCGCGCTTGTCGCGATGCACGGTCGTGGGCTCACCGCCGTCGAAGCCGGCGGCGATGACCGTCACGCGCACCTCGTCGCCGAGCGTGTCGTCGATCACGGCGCCGAAGATGATGTTCGCCTCGGGGTGCACAGCCTCTTGCACCAGTCGGGCGGCGTCGTTGATCTCGAAGATGCCGAGGTTCGAGCCGCCCTGGATCGACAGCAGAACGCCGTGCGCGCCGTCGATGCTCGCCTCGAGCAGCGGGCTCGCGACGGCGAGCTCGGCCGCCTTGATCGCGCGATCTGCACCGCGCGCCGAGCCGATGCCCATG
>SXMG01000160.1 GCA_005778835.1 Actinomycetota bacterium | reverse complement strand
CCTCGCGGTCTTCATCGGTGGCGAGCCAGAGCTCGTCAGCGTCTTTCAGCGCGCGCTTGAGGTCGGCCACCGTCTTCTTCTTCGAATCCGACACCACGTAGTAGGGCTCGAAATCGTTGTCGACGTCGATCGAGAACTTGCCGAGCGGCCCCTTCTTCAGCTCTGCCGGAAGGTTCTTGGGCTCGACGAGGTCGCGAATGTGCCCGACCGAGGCCTGCACCTCGTAGTCGTCACCGAGGTACTTGCCGATCGTCTTCGCCTTGGCGGGCGACTCGACGATGACGAGCTTCTTGGCTGCTGACACGGGGTTCCTCTTTACTGTCGTGACGGTGCGCCGGGGGGATTCTCTCCGCGCCCCGGTCGATGTCGCGGCACGTGCCGAAGCAGAGTGCCGCAATCAGGCACACCATACACACCCTTTCGCTGATCGCTATCGCCAGCCATCCAGCGGCCCTGCGCGCGCCGACCGTGAAACCGTCAGGCCGAGGATGCCCGTCTCGACCCGCACGATCATGCTCAGACCCTCGGCGACGCAGGCCGACAGCCGCACCTCGTGAACCGCCGCGACGCGCTCGGCGACCGCGCACGGGTCGCCGGGAGCCCACCCCAGCTGCACGTCGGCCGCGGCGAGCGCCGCGGCATCGGCGGCCGCCGCGACCTGCTGGCCGCGCACGAGCGCGTGGCCGGCGCCGAGCAGCGTGGCGCCCGCGATTGCGACGATCGCGATGAGCCCGATGACGAGTGCGCTGCCCGCACCGGCGTCGTGCCGGTCGACGGCCGTGAGGCCCGAGTGCACGTCGTCACCGCCCGCCGTCGAGAGCACACGATGAGGCGGTCAGCGCGATCGGAACGAGCATCACCCGCTGCTCGAGCTGCACGCTCGCGCAGACGAGCCCGCTCGGCCTCGACACCGTGAGTCGAGCGGTCGGCGCCGTGCGCGCCACATGCTGCTGGGCCGCAGCGATCGACTCGCCGCGACCCAGCAGCCGAGCGGCGTCGGCCGCAGCGTCTTGGACCCGCAGGTGCGCTGCGGCGAGCCCGAGCCCGCCGAGGCAGGCTGCCAGCACGAGCACGATGACCGGGAGGGCGACCGCGACCTCTGCCGTGACCGCCCCCCGGTCTCGATGATCGCCGGCCGTGATCACCCGCCGACCGTGAGAGCCGTGCGCACCATGTCGGTGAGAATGCCGCGCACTTCGTCGCTCTGCATGATGACCACGAGCAGGCTCGCGAAGCCGACCGCCGCCATCGTGGCGATCGCGTACTCGGCCGTGGCGGCACCGCGATCGTCGCCCCAGCGAGCGGCCAGTCGGCGCCGCAGCGCGGTGCTGAGCGATGCCGGGCCCAGGGGCATCGCCGGGGTGGTGGGCGGTGGAGTCTTCGTGGTCATGATGTCGTCCGTTCGGTCGGCCCGCGAGGGCGGTTCGGCGGCACGAACCCGAAAAGTCTGACCCATCGCCGAGCGCTGTCGAGAGACGGGGTCGCCGCGGTCACGGCGACGTCAGAACACGCGCGCTGTGGAGGAGAGCAGGCCGAGCAGCATGGGCACGACGCCAAGCAGCAGGAAGCTCGGCAGCACACACGCCCCGAGCGGCAGCATGAGCCGCACAGCGAGTCGCTCGGCCCCGGCCCGCGCGTCAGCACGCTCGCGGGCGCGCACCTCGGCGGCTTCTGTGCGGGCGAGTTCTCCGAGCGGGGCACCCGTGCGACGCGAGAGCCGCACGAGCGCGTCGAGGCCTCCCGACGCGGCCGGGAGCCCTGCGCGCTCGAGCTCGGCCGTCACGAGCTGCGCGGCCGCCTCAGGCGAGCCCCCTCCGAACGCGGCGACCGCGAGAAGATCGAGCGCGAGCCCTTCGCTCGACTCGAGCGGTTCGGCGGCGCGCAGCAGCCGCCGCATCCACCGTCGCGCGCCCACGATCAGCAGACCGCCTGCCGCGATGCAGGCCGCACCGATCGGAGTCGACAGAGTCGCCACGAGATCGACCCCCATGAGCAGGCCCAGCAGCACGGCGATGAGCGGCAGCAGCATGACGATGCGGGCGGTCGCGCGTGGTCCGGCCAGGGCCACCTCGATATCGCGCCGCGCGGCCTCGCGATCACGCAGCGCCTCGGCGAACGCCCTCAGCGCCGCCGCGAGTGGTGCCCCGCAGATGGTGGCAACGCGCCAGGCCGCGCCGAGCGCACGCCACGCACTGCCGCTCGCGCCCTCGCCGGCAGCCTGCTCGATCGCCGTCGACACCTCGACGCCGTTCGACGCCGCCGTCGACACTGCCAAGAGCACCGGGTCAGCCGGGGCGGCGGCGTCAGCCACGTGCGCCCACGCGGCCGGCGGGCTGAGACCCGCGGCCACGAGCACGGCGAGCCGCTGCAGGTGCTGCGCCAGCTGACCGGGACCGCTCACGGCACCGCGACCACGGCGAGACGCTCGCGGGCATCGAGCGAGAAGCGGCCGAGACTCGCACGTCGAGATCCGTCGCGATCGCGCTCGAGATGCACGACGAGGTCGATGCCGCTCAGGGCCTGGCGTGCCAAGGCCTCAGGGCTCAAGCCAGCGATCATGCCGACCGCCTCGAGCCGTGCGGCGACGTCGGCGAGAGAATTGGCGTGCAGCGTGCCAGCGCCCCCGCGATGCCCCGTGTTGAGGGCGGCCAGGAACTCTCGGATCTCGGCACCGCGGCACTCGCCCACGACGAGCCGATCGGGCCTCATGCGCAGCGCCTCGCGCACCAGCTGAGCGAGGTCGACCCCGCCCGCGCCCTCCATGTTCGGCTGGCGGCACTCGAGGGCGACGACGTGCGGGTGTGCGAGCGGGGCCTCGGCGACGTCTTCGATGATCACGATGCGGTCGGCCGGGTCGGCTTCGCTGAGCCACGCGGCGAGCAGGGTCGTCTTGCCGCTGCCGGTCGCTCCCGTGAACAGCACGGTGCGGCGCTCGAGGAGCGCTTCGCTGAGCGCGACGATCGTCGCGTCGTCGACGCCGCTCGCGCTCAGGGTGACGCGCTGCACGCGCGGCAGTCGCACCGATACGGCCGTGCCGGCCCACGAGATCGGCGGCAGCGCCACGTGCACGCGCATGCCCTCTCCGAGTCGCACGTCGGTGCAGGGGGTGGCCTCGTCGACGTGACGACCACCCGCGTTGATGAGCCCGACCGCGAGTTCGCGCGCGGCCGCGGGCTCGAGCCGCACTCCCGGCACGCGCTCGGCACCCGCGCCGCGATCGCTCCACACTGTGCCGTCGGGCGCGAGGAAGACGTCGGTGGCCCTCGGGTCGGCCGCGGGTGCGGCAAGCGCGCCGAGCGCCGTGCGCACGGCAGTGCTGAAGACGCGCTCGCCGGTGACCTGCGTGACGTCGGCCCCACTGGTCGGCTCAACGGCAGGGTCGGGGGCGGGTGAGGGCACCCGCGGGTCTCGCGGCAGAAAGGGCTGCACGACTCGAGGGTGCCGAAGCTCGGTGAAACGCGCGGGCCGCGGCGAGCATCCGTGCACTCCACGACAAAGGCCCCTCGGTGAGGAGGGGCCTTTGCGAAAAGTTGGGCGGCGCCCACATTGGGGGGAATTGGGCGCCGCCACAGCAACACGGGATTGGGGGGAATCGATCGCGTTGCGAACGTCAGGCTTGCTGCTGACGTCTATCAGTGTAGGGCGCTGCACCGACAGGTCAAGACATTTTCGCCCCCCGTTTTGTCCTCCATAGGGAGGACTCAGGTTTTTGTCCCCCGAACGGGGGTGGAATAGACCGGTCAGGGGTTCATCGGCGCTCTTTCGCGTCACCGAGGGCGCCGAGGCGATGGCGGCCTCTAGACTCGCCCTGTTCCCCTTTCCGAAGTCGGCAGACCAGGCCAGTCCGCTTCACATCGACCAAGGATGACGATGTCCACGACCTCGATTGACAGCCTTCTGCATGAAAACCGCCGCTTCGCGCCCGACCCCGCCTTCACGGCGAACGCCGTTGCCGGCCCCGAGCTCTACACCGAAGCGCGGGCCGACCGGCTCGCGTTCTGGGCGAAGCAGGCACGCGAACTGCACTGGCACACGCCCTTCACCGAAACGCTCGACTGGTCGAACGCGCCGTTCGCACGCTGGTTCGGCGACGGCGAGCTCAACGTGGCCTACAACTGCCTCGACCGTCACGTGCTTGCCGGCAACGGCGACCGTGTCGCCTTGCACTGGGAGGGCGAGCCGGGTGACTCACGCAGCCTCACCTACGCCGAGCTGACCCGTGAGGTCAAGCGTGCCGCGAACGTGCTCACGAAGCTCGGCATCGGCCAGGGTGACCGCGTGGCCCTGTACATGCCGCAGATACCCGAGGCCATCATCGCGATGCTGGCGATCGCCCGGCTGGGTGCTGTGCACTCGGTCGTGTTCGGTGGCTTCAGCTCAGAATCGCTGAGGGCCCGCATCGAGGATGCTGATGCCAAGCTCGTCATCACGGCCGACGGCGGCTGGCGCAAGGGCAAGGTCTTTCCGCTCAAGACCACCGTCGACGAGGCGCTCGCGACGAATGCGGCGACGGTCGAGCACGTGCTCGTCGTG
>SXMG01000159.1 GCA_005778835.1 Actinomycetota bacterium | reverse complement strand
CTCTCTGACACAGGTATTCGACGTCGCCCACCACGTCTCGGTCATGGGCATTCAGGCCGGCGCGGCTCGACGCGCGCTCGGCGGCGGTCGACCCGAGGCCGCTGCGGCCGCGGTCGAATCGCTCGAGGCGATCGAGCAGTCAGCCCGGCGGGCCGTCGATGAGCTGCACCGGCTGGTCTCGACCCTGCGGTCTCCCGCTGACGGAGAGAGCGAGGCGGTCGACGGCCCGAGCACCCGCACGACCGCGCACCTGCCGCTGCTCATCGACGACGTGCGCGGCACCGGCCGCCCGGCGACCCTCACGATCGTCGGCGAGCCCGTTCCGCTCGGGCCGCTCGTCGATACGACGCTCTACCGTGTCGCCCGCGAGGCCGTCACGAACAGCCTCAAGCACGCGGGCGCGAGCGCGGCGCTCGAAGTGCGGCTGCGATTCATGCCCGAGGCGGTCGAGCTCGAGGTCGCCGACTCTGGCGTGGGAGCGAGGGCCGCCGCACGGTCAGGCGCGTCCACGCCCGGCGGCGGGCTCGGGCAGGTCGGCATGCGCGAGCGGCTCGCGGCCGTGGGCGGCACGCTCGAGGCCGGGCCGCGCAGTCGGGGCGGGTACTTGGTGCGGGCATCCGTGCCGCTCATCGTCTCGGAGCACGCATCGTGACCGTGCGCGTGCTGCTCGTCGACGATCACGATCTCGTGCGCACGGGCTTCCGCACGATTCTCGAGTCGGAGCCCGGCATCGAGGTCGTGGGCGAGGCGCGCGACGGCGCCGAGGCCGTCACCCAGGCGACCGCCCTGCAGCCCGACGTCATCTGCATGGACGTGCAGATGCCCGGCATGGACGGCCTCGAGGCGACACGCCGCATCGTCGCGGCGACGGATGCTCGCACGGGGCCGCCCGTGGGCGTTCTGGTTTTGACGACCTTCGACCGCGACGACTACCTCTTCGCTGCGCTCGACGCAGGTGCGAGCGGCTTTCTGCTCAAGAACGCGAGCCCCGAGAAGCTCGTCGAGGCCGTGCTCGTCGTCGCTCGAGGCGAGGCGCTGCTCGCGCCCGACGTCACGCGACGCGTGATCGAGCGGGCGACCGAGGCTCGTGAGGCTGCCTCGCTCACGCCCGACGGACGTCTCGCCGATCTCACCGAGCGCGAGACCGAGGTTCTGCGGCTGCTCGCCCGCGGCCTCAGCAACGCCGAGATCGCGCGCGAGCTCTGGCTCGGCGAGGCCACCGTCAAGACGCATGTGTCGAAGGTGCTGCTCAAGCTCGGGCTGCGCGACCGCGTGCACGCCGTGGTCTTCGCGTACGAGAACGGCGTCGCCACACCGGGCGATACCGACTGATCCCCCGCGCGGGGGAGCCGACCGCGGCACGACCCGTCGCGCGGGGGATGCCCCGCCCCTGCCCGCTCTCTACCGTGAGGAGAGACGAAAGGGGCACCATGCTCACGATCAGCAACGTGACCAAGCACTACGGCGAGCGCCGCGTGCTCGACGACGTGTCGTTCGAGGTCGGCCGCGGCCGTCTCACCGGCTTCGTCGGCGGCAACGGCGCCGGCAAGACCACGACCATGCGCATCATCCTCGGTGTGCTCGCCGCCGACTCGGGCTCGATCGACCTCGACGGCAGCCCGCTCACCCGCGAGGGCCGCCGGCGCTTCGGCTACATGCCCGAAGAGCGCGGTCTCTACCCCAAGATGAAGGTGCACGAGCAGCTCGTGTACCTGGCACGGCTGCGCGGCATGCGCTCCGCCGTCGCCGCCGAGAAGGCCGACGAGCTGCTCGAGCGCCTCGAGCTGCACGAGCGGCGCGATGAACCCATCGAGAAGCTCTCGCTCGGCAACCAGCAGCGCGCGCAGATCGCCGCCGCGCTCGTGCACGAGCCCGAGGAGCTCGTGCTCGACGAGCCGTTCTCGGGCCTCGACCCGATGGCCGTCGAGACGGTGCTGGGCGTGCTCAGCGAGCGCGCCGCCCGCGGCGTGCCCGTGCTGTTCTCGAGCCACCAGCTCGACGTCGTCGAGCGCCTCTGCGACGACATCGTCGTGATCGCCGACGGCGCCATCCGGGCCGCCGGCACGCGCGAGGCTCTGCGCGAGGCCAACTCCGGCTCGCAGTGGGAACTGCAGGTCGGCGACGACGCCGCGTGGGTGCGCTCGATGCCCGATATCGAGGTCGTCGAGTTCGACGGCAGCTACGTGCTCTTCGAGGCCGATGCGCGCGGCGCCCAGAGCGTCGTGCAGCAGGCCGCCCAGCGCGGCGAGGTGCACCGCTTCGCACCCCGTCGCCCCACCTTGACAGAGATCTTCCGAGAGGTCGTGCAGTGATGACCACCACCGTTTCCCCCCACTCAGCCCTCACTACGCGCGCTGCCGTCGGACTCGTCGCCAGCCGCGAGATCAGCTCGAAAGTGCGGTCGAAGTCGTTCCAGATCTCGACCGCCATCCTCGTCGTGCTCGTCGCAGCGGGCATCATCATCGCGAACCTGCTGTCGAGCTCGGGCGACGCGACGCGCATCGCCGCCGTCGGTGATGCCGCCGACAGCTTCGTCGGCATCGAGAGCGTCGAGGTCGAGGCCGTGTCGACCGTCGCCCAGGCAGAGCAGCTCGTGCTCGACGGCGAGGTCGAGGCGGCCGTCGTGCCCCTCGTCGACGCCGAACCGGGCACGCCCGCCGTCGAGATCATCGCCCTCGACGCGACACCCGTCTCGCTCGTGCAGGCGCTGTCGATCGCGCCCGAGGTGCGGCTGCTGCAGGAGGCACCGGTCGACTCGGGCCTCGGCTTCCTCATCGCCTTCGGTTTCGGCATCGTCTTCTTCACCGCCGCGATCACCTTCGGCGGCACGATCGCGCAGAGCGTCGTCGAAGAGAAGCAGACGCGCATCGTCGAGATTCTGCTGACCGCCGTGCCGGCCCGGGCTCTGCTCGCCGGCAAGGTCGTGGGCAACTCGGCACTCGCGCTCGGTCAGATCGTGCTTATCGCGATCGCGGCCGCGCTCGCGCTCATGCTCACCGGGCAAGACGTGCTGCTGAGCGACCTCGGCCCCGCGGCCGTTTGGTTCATCGTGTTCTTCGCGGTCGGCTTCGTGCTGCTCGCCGCGATGTTCGCGGCCTCGGCCTCGCTCGTCTCGCGCATGGAAGACACGGGCAGCGTGCTGCAGCCCGTCATGTGGCTCGTGATGCTGCCCTACTTCTTGATCATCTTCTTCTACGACAACGAGGTGGTGGTCGGCATCATGTCGTACGTGCCCTTCTCGTCGCCCGTGGGCATGCCGACGCGCATCTTCCTCGGCGAGGCGCTGTGGTGGGAGCCCTACCTGTCGCTCGCGCTGCTCGCGGCGAGCGCCGTGGTCATCGTGGCGATCGGGGCCCGCATCTACGAGAACTCGCTGCTGCGCACCGGCGGTCGCGTGAAGCTCGGCGAGGCGCTGCGGGGCTGATGAGCACCGGGGCTGAGCGATTCTGCACAGCCCCACGGCCGCGGTGGGTGGGAGGATACGGGGGTGACCCGCATCCATGACACCACCTACCGCGGCTTCGCCAGCGACAACTACGCCGGCGTGCACCCCGAAGTGCTCGCCGCCCTCGCCGACGCCAACGGCGGCCATCAGATCGCCTACGGCGAAGACCAGTACACGGCGCAGCTGACCGAGGTCGTGAAGGCCGAGTTCGGCGAGCAGGCCGAGGTCTTCCCCGTCTTCAACGGCACGGGCGCCAACGTGCTGTCGCTCACCGCCCTCATGCCGCGCTGGGGGGCCGTCATCGCGAGCGGCACCGCGCACATCCATACCGACGAGGGTGGGGCGCCCGAGCGCGTCAGCGGCCTCAAGCTCTTCACGGTGCCGACGCCCGACGGCAAGCTCACCCCTGACCTCATCGACACCGAGGCCTTCGGCTGGGGCGACGAGCACCGCGCGCAGCCGCTCGCCGTCAGCATCACGAATACGACCGAGGTCGGCACGGTGTACTCGCCCGACGAGGTGCGCGCCATCGCCGACCACGCGCACACTCACGGCATGGCGTTGCACCTCGACGGTGCCCGCGTCTGGAACGCCGCCGCGGCCCTCGGCACGAGCCTGCGCGCCTTCACGGCCGACGCCGGCGTCGACATCCTGTCGCTCGGCGGCACCAAGAACGGGCTGCTCGGTGCCGAAGCGATCGTCGTGCTCGACCCCTCGCGCGTCGACGGGCTCATCTATCTGCGCAAGATGAACATGCAGCTCGCGAGCAAGATGCGCTTCATCTCGGCGCAGCTGCTGACGCTCTTCGACGAGGGTCTGGGCATCCGCTCGGCGATGCACGCGAACGCGATGGCGGCGCGCCTGCGATCGGGCCTCGAGGGGATGCTCGCCTCGGGCGACGTACCCGCGGGCTCGCTCGGCTTCAGCCAGCCGACCCAGGCCAACGCGGTGTTCGCGCTGCTGGCGAACGATGCCGCCGACCGCATTCGCGAGCGCGTGCGCTTCTACGACTGGGATCGCGCTCGCGGCGAGGTGCGCTGGATGTGCGCCTTCGACACGACCGAGGCCGACATCGACGGCTTCCTCGAGGTCGTGCGCCAAGAGCTCACGCGCTAGCGCTTCGAAGCGGTCTCCAAGACAGGCCGCGCACGATGGAGGGGTGAACAGCGTCGACCCCCGCATCCTGCAGCCCGGTGACGCCGGGTACGAAGCAGCGGGCGCGGCGCCACGCATCACGAAACCGCGCTCGGCCGTGGCGTCGGCGCGCGAGGCGATCCGCCGTCGCCCGAAGCTCGATCAGGCCTATCGGACAGGCGTCAAGGTGGTCGGCGGAACAACCGTCGGGTTGGGTGTCGTGCTCATGCCTCTGCCCGGCCCCGGCACGCTCATCGCCCTCGGCGGCCTCGCGATTCTCGGCACCGAGAGCGAACGCGCCAAGAAACTCAACCAACAGGGCGTCGAACTCGCGAAACGAGCGGGCGCCGCGGCGAAAGCCGCCAAGGCGAACCGCGACGCCCGAAAGGATGCCCGGCAGGCGTAGCGTGGGGTGCATGAGATTCGGACTCTTCATTCCCCAGGGCTGGCGCCACGACCTCGTCGACATCGAACCGGACGAGCACTGGTCGGTGATGAAGAGCCTCGCCCTGCACGCCGATGCGGGGCAGTGGGAGTCGATCTGGGTCTACGACCACTTCCACACGGTGCCGGTGCCGAGCGATGAAGCCACGCACGAAGCCTGGAGCCTCATGTCGGCCTTCGGCGCGGTCACCGAGCGCGTGCGCCTGGGCCAGATGTGCACGTGCATGGGGTACCGCAACCCCGCCTACCTCGCGAAGGTCGCCGCGACGGTCGACCACATCTCGGGCGGTCGCGTCGAGATGGGCATCGGCGGCGGCTGGTACGAGCACGAGTGGAACGCCTACGGCTATGGCTTCCCCGAGATCGGCGACCGCCTGCGCATGCTCGACGAGGGCGTGCAGATCATGAAGCAGGCCTGGTCGGAAGGAACCGCGACCTTGGACGGCCGGTACTACCAGGTCGATGGCGCGATCGTTCGGCCCTTGCCGGTGCAGAAGGCGGGCATCCCGTTCTGGATCGCCGGCGGCGGTGAGAAGGTGACGCTGCGCATCGCCGCGCAGTACGGGCAGTACACGAACTTCGCCGGCTCGCCCGACGAGTTCACCGCCAAGAGCGAGATTCTGCGCGGCCACTGCGAGCGACTCGGCACGAGCTTCGACGCGATCACCCGCTCGGCGAACTACAACACGGTCGTCGGTCGCGATGAGGCCGAGGTCGCCGAGCGCATCGCCGCGATCGAGGCTCGACTGACGCCTTACATCGGCACCGAGCGCGCGACGAAGGCCGTCGCCGACCTGCGCGACGGCAAGGGACTCGCGGGCACGCCCGAGCAGCTCATCGAGAAGCTGCAGCACATGCAGTCGCTCGGCATGACCTACGCGATCACCTACTTCGCCGAGGCCGCCTACGACACGAGCGGCATCGAGCTGTTCGAGAACGAGGTCATGCCCGAGCTGCTGTAATCTCGTCGGGCCGGTCGCCGATGCGGGCGGTCTGATCGAGAGGATGCCCGTGCTGGAGGCACTGCTGGCTGGCGCCATCGCGGGCTATGCCCTGGCGATTCCCATGGGGGCGATCGCAGCGCTGCTCATCACTCTCGGTGCCCGGCACGGCGCGCGAGTGGCCGCGGGCGGCGCGTTCGGCGCCGCGACGGTCGACGGGGTCTACGCGACCGTGGCCGTCACGGCAGGAGCCGTGATCGCGCCCCTGATCCTGCTGATCGAAGAGCCACTGCGGTGGATCTCGGTGGTCGTGCTCGTGGTGCTCGGCGTCGTGCTCGCGTGGCCCGCGTTCCGTCGACGAGCGGCACCGATCGAGGCGGCCGAGATCGACGAGCACGCCCCGGGTGACTCTGATGCGTCGACGGCGCGGGTGGGCGTGCGTCGCGTGACGGCATGGCGGCTGTTCGCGACCGTCAGCGCGCTCACCCTCATCAACCCGGTGACCGTCGTCTACTTCGCGGCACTCATCGGCAGCTCGACGATCCCCGCCGACGCTACCGCCGCCGAGCGAGCGGTGTTCGTGCTCGCCGCCTTCGCGGCCTCCCTGAGCTGGCAGCTGCTGCTGACGACCGCGGGGTCGCTCGTCGGGCGAGTGCTCACGGGCCCGACGGGCTCTCGCGTGACCGCACTCGTCGGTGGGGCGCTCGTCATCGCGCTCGCGGTACGCGCGGCGCTCGGCTGAACAGTCAGGACCTTCGACCCTGTTCCTCCGCGCCAGAGAGCGCGACACTGAGCGCATCCCACGCCGAACGTGGAGGCTGTCATTAACCACCCAGAAGCCGTGCCGGTGGCACTCACCGTAGAGCCCTGCGCCGTCGCCGTGCTGCGCGAGGTCGTACCCGTGTCGACCCTGCCGCAGTTCTTCGATCGCGCGTTCCATGTCGTGCCGGCTGTGCTGGCCCGCCAGCAGATCACGATCACCGGCCCCCCGCTCGCCATCTATTTCGGGATGCCCTCCGACACCGTCGATGTCGCCGGCGGCTCTCCGACCGACCGCCCGGTGCTGCCCGAGAACGGCGTCGTGCCCTTCACGCTTCCGGGGGGGCGCGTCGTGCGGCTCGTGCATCGCGGCTCGTACGACACCCTCGGCGAGAGCTACGGCCGGCTGACCGAGTGGATGAGTGAGCACGACCTGATCCCCGGATCCATCATGTGGGAGTCGTACCTCACCGAGCCCGAGCCCGGCGGGGATCCCCTGGATCTGCTCACCGAGATCACTTGGCCGATCGTCGTCGCCTCCGGCGTCGAGTCCGAGGCCTAGACCGGAGCGTCGGCCATGCGCTCGACCACGAGGTCGTCGCCGCCGGGCAATGCCGGCGCTGCGCTGAGGGGAATGAGACCGAGCGACAGCAGCCCTGGGAAGGACGAGTGGAAACTCGGCCATCCCTTCCCGCATCTCAGGCCTCTGCAGTCCTCGCCGCGCTGATGCGGTCTATGGTGTCGTCGAGTCGATGTCCCGCCAGTGAAGGAACGCAGACTCCATCGAGCATGATTGGCCCCTCACGCAGAGCTTGCGGCACCCAATCCATGCCGAACGCCGCTCCTGCCACCGCCCCTGCGAGTGCAGGGAGCGCGTCCGCGTTGCGCGGGTGAGCGAGCGCACCAAGCAACAGCTCGTCAGCCGATCGAGCGGTGCGTGCATGAGCAAGCAGAATCGCCAGCGTCTCGGGCGCTGCAATGGAGTACGTGTAGATGCGATCGGTGAGGTGCTCGCGGAGTTGATGAGCCACGTCGAGAGGCGACACGGCATGCGCAGCCAGCGCCAGCGCGGTCTCGACCATCCGTCGACTCCAACTCGTGGCCGGGAGGTGTTCGACGGCGTTGTCGACTGCCGTGGCTAGTTCTGCTCCACTCGTGACGCTCTGCACGAGTACTGCCACAGCCACGGCGCACCACACCCCGTCGAGTGCGTGCGTGACCTCAGCGTCAGCCGTTGCGAGCACCGTGGCCTCACGTTCATCGCGAGCAAGCAGCCCCGCGGCGATTGCTCTGACACACGCAATGTCATCGAAGTAGTGAGCATTGTCGTTGCCCGACTGAGGTGGCAGGAGTCCCCGTCGCAGGTTCGCGAGCGCATAGTGAGTTCCCGAGCGCGCCCGGAGCCCGTCGGTGACGTGAGCGAGGTCCATCCATCGTTCGTGCAGGGTGACGCCCTGATCCCGACCCGACAGTACCTCGGCGGTGACGACGAACCACTCCACGTCGTCGGCAGGACCGGGTCGCAGGGCGACGGTGGGTGAGTTGTGGGCGTGCGGTACGGGTCGTGTCGTCGATCCGCGCTCCTCAGAGAAAGAGGCCATCTCGTGCAGCATGCGAGCTCGTCGCTCGGGCAGCAGATGGATGCGCTGGCCAGCGGCCATCCAAGACATCGAATCGCCCGCAGCAAGGCCGCGCACGGTCGCGTCGATGACAATTGCCGTCGGTATCGCGTTGCTCACGCGCTGGCTCCTTCGATGAGCGCGCCGAGCTGGTCGGCGATGTGGAGAGGGTGCAGGCCTGCCATGCTTCTGATGCACGAGCCCTTCACGGGCTGCACCACTGCGAGCCAGTCGACCGGTATCGACGACTCCCCCGCGATCGCTCCTGCGATGCATCCTGCGATAGCGGCATTGGTGTCGGAGTCGCGTCCAAGATTCACGGCGAACGTCGTCGTCCGCACGACGTCGCCGCCGCCGTGCAGGAGCGCCCCGAACGCAAGACCGACTGCTTCAGTGGCGAGATCTGCCCAGAAGTAGTCAGAGATCGCGAGATTGTCACAGAGCAACACGGCCAACCGAGCGGAGTCAGACTCCTCCTGAACCAGTCGTTGCGCACGCTGCAGATGTCGGGCAGTCCACGAGTCAGAGGGAATCGAGGCGAGCGCTTCATCGAAGCACTGCTCGCTCGATGCGCCCCGCATGGCTGCCGTCACCGCGACCGCGACCGCGACTCCGGCGTAGATCCCCTCGCCGCTGTGACTCACTGCACCATCCGCCTCCGCCAATCGCGCGGCCATGGCGACATCACCATTGGCGACAATGCCGAGAGGTGCCACTCGCATCGCGAGTCCGTCACTCCAGGCATGGATATGGTCGCCTGACTGCGGCGGCGCGACGCCCTTGCGCAGGTTGTCGATGGCCGCCATCTCACTGAAGCCTCCCCCGGCGAACTCCGATGCTTGCGGCAGAACATCGTCGATCCAGCTCTGCGCGAAGTCGTGCATCGTCGCACCGGTGCCCACCCGCAACACAGTGGATGCGCTCAAGAGCGCGTACTCCGTGTCGTCACTCCCTGCGGGCTCATCGTCGATGAACCCCTCGATGTACCCCCACTGCGCCTGAATCTCAGCTGCGGAGAGCCCTTCGACTGGTCTTCCCAGCGCATCGCCGAGGGCGAGGCCTGCCATGCACCCACGGGCGCGGTCGTATTCGAAGGGGTTGCTAATGAGGGTCATACAGGGGTCCTTTCGGCGGGAGCCTGGGCACAGGGAGTGGAGCGGGGGTCGAGACCGTGCGTGATCTCGACCCCCGCGTCGTCACCGTCGCGCGGCTGCGCGCTCGAGAACAGGGTTGCCTTCGCTCTCGAAGCGCTCAACCAATTGGTCGAGAGTGATCTCGTTGGCGAAGTACGCCATGAAGCCCGCGTGCCCGACGCGCTCGGCCCACTCATCCCAGCCGGGCACCTGCTGGTAGCGCGCCTGCTCGAGGTTCGCCGCCGAGGCGATCGTCACGTCCCACCCGAGGGCGGCATCCTGGAAGTCGGGAGCGTCGGCGGCGTCGATGTTCGTCGGTGCGAGCCAGTCGCCGACTGCCAACCGGGCCTGATTCTGGCCGTTGAGCATGAACTCGAGGAATGCCGCGGCCTCCTCCGGGTGTTCGGTCTGCGCCGAGATCGAGATCGTCTGCGATCCGTTGGGGGTTGCCTGATCAACACCCACCAGCGTCGGAACAGCGATCCACTCAAACCCGTCCGGCTTTCCCTCTTCGAACTGCTGGCGCAGGTAGCTGCCGCCGAAGATCGTCGCGAAACGACCCGAGAGGAATCCCGGCACGACATCTTCGGGGCCGAGACCGAGCACCTCGAGAGGCATCGACTGGTCGTCGTGCAGCATCGAGTGCACGCGCAAGGGAACTTCGGCCTCAGCGGCTCCCCACTCGAGCGCGGTGCCGTCCTCGCTGAAGTAGCTCGCGTCGAACGAGTGGCCGAGGCCGATGATGAGGTCGGCGCGATTCATGAGGGGCATAGCCGAGCCGTAGGTGTCGCCCGTAGTCAGTTGACGCGCGACCTCCTGATATTCATCCCACGTCCATGGGTCGTCGACCGTCGGCACCGCAATTCCCGCATCTGCGAGCATCGTCGCATTGGCGAAGACCAGGATCGGCTCGACCAGGAAGGGAACCCCCCACACTCCGTCGAGCTCACGGAAGCTCACGTTCTTCCACGACTGGTCGCCGATGCTCGCGACGAACTCGTCGCTGAGGTAGTCGGAGAGGTCGAGAAGGTTTCCTCGCTCCGCGAAGGGTTGGAGCCCGGTGTCGTAGTAGTGGAACAGGTCGGGGCCGGTGCCTCCCTCGAACGCGGTCGTCAACTCATCACGAATACTGCCCCAATCGCCCTGCAAGTACTCGACCTGCACATCGGGGTTCTGCTCGTTCCACTCGGCGACGATCGCCTGATTCGCCTCGATGGACGTGGTCTGCCACGCGAGCGCCTCGAAGGTGAGCGTGACAGGCCCCTCTTCTGGTTCAGTCGCGCTGCAGCCCGCAGCGGTCACGGCGAGGGCGACCACCGCCGCGCCGGCCAGCACTTTCTTGATCATGAGTTCCTCTTCTCTTGGGGGGAGTAGCGCGGTCAGCCTTTGACCGCGCCGGAGATGAGCGAGCTGGTGAGCCGCTTCTGAATCGCGGCAAAGAACAGCAGGCTCGGGATGGTGGCCAGGATCGATGCGGCAGCCAGCGGGCCGAGCCGCACCGAGTCTTGGCCGATGAAACGAACGATGAGCAAGGAGAGCGGCGACAGCTCTTCAGACTTGATCAGCACGAGGGCGAAGAAGAACTCGTTCCAAGCGCCGATGAAGCTGAACATCGCCGCCGTCACGAGTCCCGGCACGAGCAGCGGAGCAACGATGTGCCGCAAAGAAGCGAAGCGACCAGCTCCGTCTGTCATGGCCTGCTCTTCGAGTTCGCGCGGGATGCCATCGACGAAGTTCCGAAGTATCCACATGGCGAAGGGCAGGCTCCATACGGTGTACACGAGCGCCAACCCGACAAGTGAGTCGTAGAAGCCGATGCGAATGGCGATGAGGAAGAGGGGGACCAGGATGATTATGAACGGGAACATCTGGCTGAGGAGCACCCAGCCAATGAGAATGCGACTGACACCGCCGCGATAGCGCGAGATGAGGTACGCCGCAGGGGTGGCGAGCAGCACCGTAAGAATCGACGAGGAGCCAGCGACGAGGGCGCTGTTGATCGCAGAACGCAGGAGCGGCTGCTCCTGCAACGCCACCGTGAAGTTCTCGAGCGTCGGCATTGCCGGGATCCAGCCTGTCTCGAGCGCGATGAGCTCTTGCGGCGGTTTGAAGGCAATCGACACGAGCCAGACGATCGGAGCCGCGATGAAGACGAGGAAGAGCGCCAGCAACGCGTATTGAGCAGCGACAGCAGCAGGACGTGTCTTCACGACAACCTCCCGCGTCGACTGAGCGCGAGGCGCAAGTACACGATGAGGAGCGCCGCGACCGCGAGCACCATGACATTGCCGATCGCTGCGGCATAGCCGTAGTTGCCGTACCGGAACGCCTCTTCATACGCGAGCAGCATCGGCAGCCTCAATTGCCCGCTGGGAGCCCCGCCGGTCAGAACATAGACGAGGCTGAAGGCGTTGAAGTTGTTGATGAAGTCGAGCGTCGAGATCGCGACTGCCGTGGGCAGGATCGTCGGCCATGTGACGACTCTGAAGGCCGCCAACGCGCCAGCGCGGTCGATGGCCGCCGCCTCGTGCAGCTCTTTCGGCACGCTCTGCAGGGCCGCGAGAATCACCACGGTGGTGATGGGCATTGCCGCCCACACCGCAGCGATGACCACGGCCGGAAGCGCGGCCGGGGTGGTGAGCCAGGAGATGCGTTCATCCTGGATACCGAGGTCACGAAGCACGGTATTGAGGAGTCCAGAGTTCGGTTGGTACACGAGACGCCAGATGAATCCGACGACCACGGGCGGAATCGCCCACGGCAGGATGGCGATGAGGCGGAAGATCACTCGGCCGGGCAATCGCTGATTGAGCAGGAGCGCCAACACGAGGCTGAGGCCAAACTGAATGGCTGTGACTGAGATCGCCCACACAAAGCCCACTCCGAACGACTCCCAGAAGTAGGGATCATTCACGACGCGAACGTAGTTCTCGAGGCCGTTGAAGACAGGCGCGACGTTTCCGCCAGCGCGAGCATCGGTGAACCCGAGGTAGACGCCGTACAGCAGTGGCGCGACGCTCAGGATGGTGATGGGGATGAGTGCGGGAACGAGCAGCCAGAGCACGTCGGCATCGACGCCGAGCACAGTGCGCCGACCGACTGCGAAACGCTGGCTCCGACGAGCAGGCAGGAGAGTCTCAGAGCGTCGCACTGACATCCGATCCTCCTCGCCTCATTGCGGTTCGGGTCGAACGTATCCTTCGTCGAAGCCCTGATCTACGCGAAACTATGCAACGTCTGACTCTTTCCGATCACCTGCGGCCACGGAGCCCTCCGCCGCGCGCCGCCATGCCGACGGAGTCGCGCCATAGGTTCGATGGAAGAGCCGGTTGAAGCTCGACAGCGTCGTGAATCCGACCGTGCGACTCACTTCGATGACCGTCAGACTCGTGCCGCGAAGCATGCTTGCGGCCATGCGCAAGCGCAGGCTCAACCAGTATTCCCGAGGAGTCTGGCCGACCGCGGCAAGGAAGAGCCTCCGCAAAGTGGGCTCACTGACTCGACATGCCTTGGCAAGCTCGCTCACGGATAGCTCGCCCGAGAACTCCCGCGCGATGATGGATATCGCTGGCGCGATGCGGTCGAAGCCGACGGGATCGTGCACGACTCGCGAGGGTGTTGTGACGCCTCGTAGTCGTTGAACTCTGATCAGCAGGTGCGCCACGAGTGAGACAACGCTGGGCCGCTGACCGTACCGTGGGTCGCGCAGCTCGTCGACGATGAGGCGCACGATCTCGCTGATGGCAGCATCTTCTCCTGGCTTGATGACGTTCTCGAAGTGGGGGCCCGTGAAGCTCGCCAGGTCGATTGTGGTCGACCCGCTCTCGCCCGAGCGTGCAAGCAATCGCACCGGGTCGAGGTAGATCCAATACCAACGACTCGCGGTTCCGGGAAGGCTTTGCGCGATGTGCACCTCGGTGGGTCCAATGACCGTGACATCGCCCGCCGCGAAAGGGATGACCTTCTCCCCAACGACGAAGATGCCGGCGCCTTCGGTGCAGAGGCCGATCTCGAGTGAGTCGTGCCAGTGCAACGCGCTGATCGGGTCGTCGAGCTGTAGACCGGGCGTGCCTCCACGCACCGGAAAGTCGTTGTCGAGTTCGACGGGATAGAAGAAGGCTGAACGGGCGGGCGCGGACAGTGCGTGGCTCACGACGCCTCCTGATCGTTCACAGTCAGATCTTGCGCCTTTTCGCGTAGATCAGACTGTCACTCTATGCGTACGGTCATCGTGACGCACGAGCGTGCGTGGTGAACGGAGGTTCGTGATGTCGGGCTGGCGTGACATGGGGCGATTGCTGGACCACGAAGTGAGTCAAGCACTCGAAGAAGGCAAGGACCCGACTGCCGTGCGCGAGGTGATGGAGCAGGCAGCTGGCACGACTGACCTTCGTTCCCTCGAAGACGTGCACGCGCGCTTGGTTGACTTGCCCGTGCGTGACGACTTTCCCTATACCGAGCCTGACGACCTCCCCTCGATCCTCGCACTGCGCGAGCCCGCTCCGCGCGCACGCTCCGTAGAGGCGCCGCTCGATGATGCATCCCTCGAGCACAAGCTGCACGGCGCCTGGCTCGGCCGTTCGATTGGGTGCGCACTCGGGAAACCAGTCGAGTACTTCATGGATGTCCGCAACGGCCTCTCCTCGTGGGAACGGCAGAAGGCCTATCTCGCCGGCGTGTCACCTACGGAGTGGCCCTTGCGCGACTACTTCCCTGAAAGATCTCCCGCCGAGAATGTGACTGGAGTCAGTGCCTGTCCACTCTCGACCCGCGACCACATTTCGTTCATGGAGTCGGATGACGACATTCGCTACACCGTGCTAGCCCAGCAGATGTTAGGAACCGAGGGGGCGAGCTTCACCTCTGAGTCAGTCGCGCGCGTGTGGTTGCGCTCGTTGCCGTATGACCTCGTCTTCACGGCTGAGACCCAGGCCTACCGGAACATCGTGCTGGGGGCCAATCAATTGAGGTCGAAGCAGTATGAAGACTGGCCGCACGAGGTC
Source organism: Actinomycetota bacterium (assembly GCA_005778835.1). Taxonomy (GTDB): domain Bacteria; phylum Actinomycetota; class Actinomycetes; order Actinomycetales; family Microbacteriaceae; genus Microcella. Next base: position 1,182 of record SXMG01000159.1, on the reverse strand, counting down.
GACTGGCGTTGGGTATCGCACCACTTGAACCCCTACCGTGAATGGATCGGAGCGCAGATTCGCGTCGACTCCTACGCGTACGCGGCGCCGGGTCGGCCTGACCTCGCCGCCGAGTTTGCCTATCGAGACGCTCGCATCTCACACGCGAAGAATGGCGTGTACGGCGCGATGTTCTGCGCGGCCATGATCGCCGCCGCCTTCTCGACGAGCGACACGATGGATGTGATTGAAGCCGGTCTCGAGCAGATTCCAGCAACCTCTCGCCTCCACGCCGGAATGCGCAGGACGCTCGAGATCTGCGAAGCCCACGGCAACGACTTCGACCAGTTCGAGGGCGTCATCCGCGCACTGCACGCGGAGTTCGGGCACTACGACCCTGTGCACACGATCAACAATGCCGCGCTGTGCGTCGCGGCCCTGGCGCTCAGCGGTGGCGACTTCCACCGTGCCGTCACCTTCGCGGTCATGGGTGGTTGGGACACGGACTGCAATGGCGCGACAGTGGGGTCGATTGTGGGAGCGATGCTCGGAGCAAGTGGAATCCCTGAGCACTGGTCCGGTCGACTCAACGACACCTTGCTCTCGATGGTGCCCGACTACCACCCCATCGCGATCTCCGAGTGCGCTCGGCGGTCGCTCGCCATCGCGCGAGACGTCGAGGCGAGTTCGGCCGTAGGTGTCTAGCGACGACCCGCTCACCGTCTTGCCGCTTGATCGGGGGAGAGTCGCTAGTCGACCGCCATGCGCTCGACCACGAGGTCGTCGCCGCCGGGTGCCACGTCGACCCGCACGACATCGCCGTCGCTGATCGTGCCCGACAGGATCGCGCGGGCGAGGGCGTCGTCGATCTCGTGCTGCATGAGCCGGCGCAGCGGCCGCGCCCCGTAAACGGGGTCGTAGCCGCGCTCGGCGAGCCAGGTGCGAGCATCCGGCGTCACCGCCAGCTGCAGGCGGCGCTCGCTCAGGCGACGCTCGAGACGGTCGATCTGCAGCGAGACGATCTGGCCCAGGTCGTCGACCGAGAGCGGTGAGAACACCACGATGTCGTCGAGACGGTTGACGAACTCGGGCTTGAACGCCTGGCGCACGATGTCGTTGACGCCCGCGACCTTCGCCGGCCAGTCGAGCGAGGGGTCGATGAGCAGCTGCGAACCCAGGTTCGAGGTCAGGATCAGGATGGTG
>SXMG01000158.1 GCA_005778835.1 Actinomycetota bacterium | reverse complement strand
CGATCCGCTCGCGCACGCACCACTACCCCTTCCGACTCGTGCCGCCGGCGCAACTGCTCGACTACGTGCAGCAGCTGAGCGAGAGCGAGAAGGTCACGATCGAGCCCGGCGTGCTGCCGCTCGTCGTGCGCGCCGGCGGCGGCTCGGTGCGCGACACTCTCTCGCTGCTCGACCAGCTCATCGCGGGCAGCGACGACTCGACTGTCACCTATGAGCGGGCCGTCGCCCTGCTCGGGTACACCCACGGCGCGCTGCTCGACGAGGTCGTCGTGGCGATCGGCGCCCACGACGCCGGGGCGGCCTTCTCGGCCGTCGACCGCGTCATTCAGACCGGGCAAGACCCGCGCCGGTTCGTCGACGACCTGCTCGAGCGGCTGCGCGACCTCATCGTCGTGCAGGCCACGGCCGACGACGCGGCCTCGGTGCTGCACGGCATTCCCGACTCCGACCTGCAGAGCATGCGCGAGCAGGCGACGGGCTTCACGCCCGCCGAGCTCTCGCGAGCGGCCGATGTGGTCAACCGCGCGCTCACCGAGATGACGGGCGCGACCTCACCTCGGCTGCACCTCGAGCTCATGACCGCGCGCGTTCTCGTCGCGCTCGGCGGCGAACCTGCGGCGAGCATCCGGAAGCCCGTGACAGCCGCGGCCGCCCCGTCGACTGCGGTGCCCGCCCCCGCGACGGCGGCTCCCGCGCCGGCCGCGCCTGACGCGGCCGCTCCTGCCGCACAGCCAGCCGCTGCCGCATCTGCCGACACCCCTGCAGCGGTCGAGCCGACCCCCGCCGAGCCGCTCACGCTCGAGCGCATGCAGGCGGCGTGGCCCGCCGTGCTCGACGCTGTGCAGCAGGCCAAGCGCAGCTCGTGGACAGTCATGTTCGCGTCGACTCCAGCGGCGCTCGACGGCGATGTGCTGACCATCAGCTTCACGAACGAGGCCGACGCCGCAGCTTTCAAGGTTCGAGCAGCGCCCACCGAGAGCGTGAGCGAGCACGTGCGCGCCGCGATTCAGCAGGTCACCGGCGCGCGCGTGAAGTTCATGCTGCGCGTCGAGCCGGGCAAGGGCGACGCGGGGTCGGGCGCGGCCGATCGCTCGTCGACCGACACCGCGCCCGCGGCGGATGCTCCCGCCGACCCCGACCCGGCGCCAGTGCAGCAGGCCGCGGAGCCTGACGAGCCCGCGGCCGCGCCCGCCGCCCGCCCAACGAAGACCAGCACTTCGGCACCGCCAGCCCCCTCTGGGGCGACGACCGAGTGGGCTGTCGCCGCCATTCCCGGCGCCGACGAGCAGACCGCCGCCCCTTCTGCACCTGCCGACGCACCGAGCCTCGACGCACCTCCCGCGGCGGTCGAGGTCGAAGCGGCACCTGAGCCCATCGTCAAGGCGCCCGCCCCGCACGCCTCCGACGGCACGGGCCGCCAGCGGTACGGCGAGGCGGTCGTGCGCGAGATGCTCGGCGCGACCTTCCTGCTCGAAGAGACCCTCGAGCCTGCCGTCACTCCGCAAGCAGCAGCAGCCACGACCGCGGCCTCCGTGTCGACCGACCCCGACCGACCGTCGAGCGCCGATGCCCCCGACCCTTTCCGAGACGAGTTCTGACGTGTACGACGGCATCATCCAAGACCTCATCGACGAGTTCGGCCGACTGCCCGGCATCGGGCCCAAGTCGGCCCAGCGCATCGCCTTCCACATCCTGCAGACCGAGTCGTTCGACGTCGGCCGCCTCGCGCAGCTGCTCATCGACGTGCGCGAGAAGGTGCGCTTCTGCGAGATCTGCGGCAACGTCGCCGAAGAGGCGCAGTGCTCGATCTGCCGCGATGTGCGCCGCAGCCCGACCACCATCTGCGTCGTCGAAGAGGCGAAAGACGTCGTCGCGATCGAGCGCACGCGCGAGTTCCGCGGGCTCTTCCACGTGCTCGGCGGCGCCATCAGCCCGATCGACGGCATCGGCCCTGACGATCTGCGCATCGCGCAGCTGCTCACCCGACTCAACGACGGCACCGTCACCGAGGTCATCATCGCGACCGACCCGAACCTCGAGGGCGAGGCGACGGCGACGTACCTGACCCGCCTGCTCGTGCAGCCGGGCCTGGGCGTCTCACGACTGGCGAGCTGCCTGCCGGTCGGCGGCGACCTCGAGTACGCCGACGAGGTGACGCTGGGTCGAGCCTTCGAGGGCCGTCGCACCGTCGAGCACTAGACGGCATTGCAACTTTAGTTGCGCAATCCGCCGTCACCCCGTATCGTCTCTATCGCAACACAAGTTGCACAAGAGAGGATGCCCGCATGACCACCACCGAGTCCGTCACCGCTTCGACCTTCCGCGTCGAGATCGAGACGAGCATCGAGATCGATCGACCCGCGGCCGCCGTGTGGTCGGCGCTCGTCGATCGCGACAGCTATCCGCAGTGGAACACCTTCATCCGCAGCTGGACGGGCGATCTCGCCGTCGGTGCACGTCAGCTCGTGCGCATCGAGCCCACCGAGACGAGCGGCCAGACGTTCCGCCCTCGCATCACCGACCTCGAACCCGGTCATCTGCTGGTCTGGCTCGGTCGAGTCGGCGTGCCCGGAGTGCTCGACGGCCGGCACCGCTTCGAGATCGACGCGATCGACGAGCACCGCTGCCGCCTCGTGCACAGCGAAGTGCTCTCGGGCGCGCTCGTGCCTGTCTTCCGCCGCATGCTGACCGTCGACACCCCCGCCGCCTTCAGCCGCATGAACGCCGACCTCGCTGCACGAGCGGTGGCGGCGTGAACTCCGCCGCCGAGCCGCGTCGTCGCGGGGCTGCGGTCGAGGCATCCGTGCTCGACACGACGATCGCGCTGCTGGCCGAACGCGGGGCCGGCATCACCGTCGACGATGTCGCGGCCGAGAGCGGGGTCCACAAGACCACCATCTATCGGCGCTTCGAAACGCGCGAGCTGCTCATCGCCGCCGCGATCCGCCGCGTCGGCGAGACAGCTGTTCCGCCCGTCGACGACGCCGACCCGCGGGCGGCGATCGAGGCGCTCGCCGTCTCGGTGGCCGCCGCGCTGCGCACCCGGCAGGGTGCCAACATCTTGCGCGGCGCGATCGCGGCCTCGGCGACGGCCCCCGACCTCGTGGTGCTCGCCGACCAGTTCTTCCGCGACCGCTACGAACTCGCCCTCGTGCCCCTGCGGCGACTGGTCGCGTCGGGCGAACTGCGCGACGACCTCGACCCGGTGGTCATCTGGGAGCAGATCGTCAACCCTCTGCACGTGCGCGCGCTCTGCGGGCGAGCAACGACCGACGACGAGACGCAACTGCTCGTGGAGCTGGCACTGCGGGGTGCGCAGGCCCCTCATGCCGCGGCGGGCATCCCTCAGCGGTAGAATCGTCGCTCAGGCTCGCCACCGCGGTCGTGCCGTTGCCGCAGAGGCGCGATCCAGCGCCTGCCGCGCCGCCACCGACATTCGTCCCCACCCCGCCAGGAGTTCTACCGTGAGCCTCATCGTGCAGAAGTTCGGTGGCTCGTCGGTCGCCGACGCCGAGAGCATCAAGCGGGTGGCCAAGCGCATCGTCGAGACGCGCAAAGCGGGCAATGAGGTCGTGGTCGCGGTCAGCGCGATGGGCGACACCACCGACGACCTCATCGATCTCGCCCACCAGGTCGCGCCCCTGCCCGACCCGCGCGAGCTCGACATGTTGCTGACGACGGGTGAGCGCATCTCGATGGCGCTGCTCGCCATGGCGATCAAGAGCATGGGCCACGACGCGCGCTCGTTCACGGGCAGCCAGGCTGGCATGATCACGGATGCTCGCCACGGCGCCGCCCGCATCGTCGACGTCACTCCGGTGCGCGTGCGGGAGGCGCTCGATGACGGGGCCATCGCGATCGTGGCGGGCTTCCAGGGCTTCAACCGCGACAGCCGCGACATCACCACGCTCGGTCGCGGCGGCAGCGACACCCAGGGCGTCGCTGGCGGTGGAGGCGGGCGGCGGGAATCGGCCGCGCGCCCTCGCCACCGGCGGACGTCGCAAGCCATCACTGGCTGAATCGGAATCGT
>SXMG01000157.1 GCA_005778835.1 Actinomycetota bacterium | reverse complement strand
CGCCGAGCGCGCGGCCGAGACCGAGCATCGAGGCCGACACGATGCCCGAGCGGGCGTAGGGGAAGACGGTCATGCGGATCATCTCCCACCGCGTCGCTCCGAGCGCGTAGGCGGCCTCTTCGTGCAAGACCGGCGTCTGCACGAACACTTCGCGGCACAGAGCCGTGATGATCGGCAGCACCATGACGGCGAGCACGATCGCGACGGTCAGCACCGTGCGCCCCGTGCCTGAGGCCGGCGGAGCGAAGAGCGGGAACCACCCGAGGTTCTCGGTGAGCCACTGGTAGAACGGCACGGCGGCGGGTGCGAGCACGGTGATGCCCCACAGGCCGTACACGACGCTCGGCACGGCGGCGAGCAGGTCGATGATGTAGCCGAGCGGCTGAGCCAGTCTGCGAGGCGCGTAGTGCGATATGAAGAGCGCGATGCCGATCGCGATCGGAATCGCGATCACGAGGGCGATGGCGGCCGCCCACACCGTGCCGAACGCGAGCGGGGCGACGTAGTGCCAGAAGCTGTCGGGCTGGCCCCGGAGGTCGGCAGGGTCGGCCAGCAGGGCGGGCAGCGACTGCGCGACGAGGAAGATGGCGACGGCTGCGAGGGCGACGAGAATCGCGATGCCCGCACCGAGCGCGAGCCGCCGGAAGATCACGTCGCCGAGTCGGGCCTGGATGCTCGAAGACGTGGTCGACGGAGCGCTCACGGCTCCTGACTCCGCCCCGGTCACCGGATGCTCGCTATCGCCGCGAGCACGCGCTCGGCGAGGTCGTCGCTGATCGGTGCCGAGCCCGCGAACTCAGCCGACACGGCCTGCCCCTCGTCGCTCGCCACGAACTCGAGATAGCCGCGCACGAGTGCAGCGATGTCGGGGTCGCGGTACTGCTGGCACGCGATGACGTAGCTGACCAGCACGAGCGGGTAGGTGCCCGGTTCGGTCGTGGTGCGGTCGATGTCGAGCGCCAGGTCGCCGTCGGCGCGGCCCTCTTCGAGCGGTGAGACAGCCACGACGGCCGCGGCGGCCTCGGGCGTGAAGTCGACGAACTCATCGCCGACCTTGAGCGCGGCGATGCCGAGGTCGCCAGCGCGGCTGGCATCGGCATAGCCGATGGTGTTGAGCCCGTTCGTCACGGCATTTACGACGCCCGAGTTGCCCTGCGCCGACTCCCCGCCGAACGGCCAGCTGTCGGCAGCGTCGGCTCCCCACGCGAGCGGCGCGGCCTGCGCGAGATAGTCGGTGAAGTTCTTCGTCGTGCCCGAGGCGTCAGAGCGATGCACCGCGGTGATGGTCGCTGCTGGCAGGCGAGCATCCGGGTTCAACGCTTCGATCGCCGGGTCGTTCCAGCGCGTGATGTCGCCGCGGAAGATGAGCGCCGTCGTCTCGGCATCGAGCTGCAGTCGGTTGACGCCGTCGATGTTGAAGATGATGGCGAGGGGCGAGATGTAGAGCGGCAGGTCGATGCCCGTGGTGCCCTCGACGCACGAGCCGAAGTCGCCCGCCAGCTCGTCGGTCGACAGCGCCGAGTCTGAGCCGGCGAAGTCGACGCCCCCGGCGAGGAAGGCTTCGCGCCCGGCGCCCGAGCCGGAGGGCTCGTAGTTGATCGTGAGCCCGCCGTTGGCGTTCTGGATGGTCGCGATCCAGGCCTCTTGAGCGGCGCTCTGAGCCGAGGACCCGGCGCCGTCGAGGGTGCCGATCAGACTGCCCGGAAGCACTTCGCGGCCGATCTCATTGGCGGCGCACCCTGAGGCGACGAGCGCGACCAGGGCGGCGAAGGCGCCGAGAGCGAGGCGCGGAGCGAGCACCCGGGTCCTTTCGATGGAGGTCGATCAGCACGACGGCGTGACGCATCGGCGTCGCCACGAAGTCAAGCACATTCGCGGCCCAAAGGTTAACAGCCGGTTAACGCAGCGGCGGCCGGTTCAGTCGATCGCGGGGGCGTGCGTCTCGACGGCGACGAGGCGAGGAGGCTCGGTGTCGCGGGCGAAGTGCATGACGGAGTACTCGCCCGTCGAGAGCGCGGCGCTGCGGCGCAATTCTGACGAGATCGCCGAGCCGGCGAGGTCGGCTGCCGCGGCGATGATCTGCGGAATCACGGGGCCGTGGCTGCACATGACGGTCGTCATGCCTCGCGCGAGCCTCTTCACGACCTGCTTGCGTACTCTTTCGCCGTCGCCCGCATAGGTGTCTTGACTGATGCTGCGGGCCTCGACGACGGGCAATCCCGTGACCTCGGCGGTCGGAGCGATCGTGGCGACGCAGCGGGCGGCCGGGCTCGTGACGAGCACCTGCGGCCCGAAGGCGGCGATTCCGCCGGCGACCGACGCCGACTGCTCGATGCCGAGGTGCAGCAGCGGGCGGGTGTGGTCGGGGCCGTCCCACTGCTCGTGCGGCATGGCCTTGCCGTGCCGCAGCACGACAAGCGCGTAGGTGCGGGCGTGGCCGGCCTCGACCTGCGCGGCGAACCGCTCGACCACATCGGCATCGTGCTCGTAGGTCAGTCGTTTGGCGGCCTTGGACAACGGCACCCACTCGAGCGCCAAGATCTCGCCGTTCGCCTCGTAGCTGTGGCGCTCGGCAGCGCCGGGGTCGACCTCGGCCGACCAGTAGTGCACGACCTTGTCGCGGCCGTTGGGCAGCAGGTACTCCACCGTGCCGAGCGGCGCGCCGAGCACGACATCGAACCCCGTCTCTTCAGCGATCTCGCGCACCGCCGTGTGCGGCAGGGTCTCGCCCGGGTCGATCTTGCCCTTGGGCAGCGAGACGTCTTTGTGCTGCGTGCGGTGCACGAGCAGAATGCGCACTTTGCCGTCGACGAGCTTCCACACGACGGCCCCCGCCGCGAAGACGGTGGAGGGACGGGTCGCGGTGGATGCGGGCGTCATGCGCGGGCGCCCCCGGAACGGCGCCGGCTCGCGATGGCAGTCATGACGACATTCTGCAGGTCATCGAGCGGTTCGCCGCGCTTATCGCGGTGCACGCGCTTCCAGTCGCCGGACGGCTGCAGGTGCCACGACGCTGTCGTCTCGCTCATCGTCGTCGTGAAAAGATCGTCGATCTGCGTCAGGTGGGCCGCGTCGGTGATGCGGATGAGCGCCTCGATGCGGCGGTCGAGGTTGCGGTGCATCATGTCGGCGCTGCCGATGTAGATCTGCGGGTCGCCGCCGTTGTGGAACGCGAAGATGCGCGAGTGCTCGAGGTAGCGGCCGAGCACACTGCGCACGCGGATGGTCGAGCTGAGATCATCCACGCCCGGAACCAGTGCGCACACACCGCGCACGACGATGTCGATCGGCACTCCCGCCTGACTGGCGCGGTAGAGCGCATCGATGATGGCCTCGTCGACGAGCGAGTTGACCTTGATGCGGATGCCCGACGGACGCCCGGCGCGGGAGTTCTCGGTCTCGGTGCGGATGAGCTTGAGCAGCCCGCGGCGCAGGTAGCGCGGCGCGACGAGCATGCGCTTGAACTTCTTCTCGATGGCATAGCCCGAGAGCTCGTTGAAGAGCCGCGTGAGGTCTTTGCCGACCTGGTCGTCGGTCGTGAAGAGACCGAGGTCTTCGTAGATGCGGCTGGTCTTGGGGTTGTAGTTG
>SXMG01000156.1 GCA_005778835.1 Actinomycetota bacterium | reverse complement strand
GCACCGAGGCGCGCGAGTGGACTCCGATGGACCATGCCGAGCCGCCCTGGTGCCCCTACGTTGATCGTCGAAGTGTACGCGTCGCCCGCATGGGCCTCGTCGACCAGTTGCCGACGCGCCCGCCCGACCTCGACGAGGTGCTGCGCCGCCGGCGCGCGGCCAGCTGAGTCTGCTCGAGCGGATCACGGTGCGACCGCCGCTGTGCGACGTCTGCGACGCCGACGTCGACCCCGCTGACTCGCGGTCACTCGTCTCGTGCGTGCGCGCGGCCGACGACCCTGGGCTGGGCGACCTGCCAGGGCATCCGGCTCACCAGCTGTGGCTGTGCAAGGCGCACCGCGACGAGGGTGCGGCGCTCGGCGTGAGCCGCACGGCTATGCAGGTGGTCGTGGCGTTGCGCGAGCATCCCGAGCCGGATGCTGACGGCCGCGACGACTCGGGGATGACGCTGCACGATGCCGTCGCCCTGCTGCGCGGGGCGCTCGACCGGCTGGCCAGCGAGCACGGTGTCGGCGACGTCGAGCGCGAGCGCACCGAGGCGCGCGAGTGGACTCCGATGGACCACGTCGAGCCGCCGTGGTGCCCCTACGTCGACCGTCGACGGGTGCGCGTCGTGCACGACGGCGTCGAGCTCGAGCTGGACGAAGAGTATGCGCACTGGAACGATGACGAGCTCGCGCGGGCCTCGGCGACCCTTAGGCTGCAGTCTCCATCGGGAGGATTCTCGTTCTCGGTGCACACCCCGGGCCCAAGCGACGAGCCTCCGGAGCTCGAGGTGATCGTGACGGGGCACGCTCCGCCGTGGCTGCTCAACGCGTTCGGGGCGCCCCAGCCGCGGTGATATGGTGGTGACGCTCTACGGGCCTGTGGCGCAGTTGGTAGCGCGCCTCGTTCGCATCGAGGAGGTCAGGGGTTCGAATCCCCTCAGGTCCACCATCACGTCGCTCTGCCAAACCCGATCAGGGTCGCCGGGTACCCGCGCCCGACGACCCATTCGCTACGCGGCGACTGGCTCTCGTGCGGGGACGAGCGCGCGCGAGTGCACGCCGCGGATCAGCAGGTAGAGCAAGATCGAGAACTCGCCGATCGTCGCAGGGATCGTCAGCAGGCTGACCAGGTCGGCCGCCTCGGGGGCGAGGGTGTCGAGCACGATGCTCGCGATGTAGCCGATGCCGCCGACGACGAGCACCCAGCCGATCCAGCGCCAGGCGAAGCCCGACTGCAGTACAAGCAGACCCATCGGGATCAGCCAGGAGCCGAAGAAGACGACGCCCGCGGCCCAGAAGCCTTCAGAGAGCACGATGAGCAGGCTGACCTGTGCGGCGGCGTCGGCGCTCGAGCTCTCGGCGAGCTGGATGGCGGTGCTGAGCGAGGCGGCGCTGCCCAGAATCGCGACCGCGTTCATGAGGCCCAGGGTCGCGAGCGAGCCCGCGGCGAAGGAGTTCACGCCGCGGAAGAGCTTGAAGAACCAGAGTGCGGTGAGCACCTGCGTCACCACGATGCCGAGCTCGAGCAGCAGCCCGACTCGAGCGAGGGGCAGGTTGCCGGCGAGCGCCTCGAGCACGGCAACGCTGCCGCCTGAGACGAAGACCTGAGGCCTGATGAGCAGGAAGCCGAGCATCCCGGTGATGGCGAGGCCCAGGTAGAAGGCGCCGGTCAAGCGGGCGGTGCGGGAGAGGGGGTGCATGAGTGCTCCGATCGGTGAGTGGTGCCCGTGACTCGCGCACCTTATGGTGTAAGGTAGCCATACATCGTAAGGTGGCGCAAGATGGAGGAGGTCGAGAGGATGCCGTGGCGACTGCAGAACGACAGCCGGTCACCCGCGACCGCGTGCTCGAGGCGGCGATGTCGATCGCTGATGCCGAAGGGCTGCCGGCCGTGAGCATGCGCCGTGTCGCGACCGAGCTGCAGGTCGAGGCGATGTCGCTCTACCACCACATCGCGAACAAAGACGCGCTGCTCGACGGTCTGGTCGAGAGGGTCGTAGCCCAGGCGCTCGACCAGTCGACGGCGGCCGCTGAGAAGGCGAGCTCGACCTCAGACGACTGGCGAGACGATGTGCGCACCCGCAGCCTCGCAGCCCGCCGCGTCATGCTGCAGCACCCCTGGGCGCCCGCTCTCATCACCTCGCGCAGCACGATTCCGCTGGCGGTGCAGTCGATGTTCGAGGCGGTGCTCGCCGCGATGATCCGCGGCGGGGTCTCGTACCGCACAGCGCACCGCGGCCTGCACGCACTGAGCAGCATGGTGCTCGGCTTCGCGCAAGAGCCCTTCAGCTCCTCGAACGGCGATCCGACCATGGAGGGCGTCGAGATGAGCGACGACCTCGTGGCGCAGTTTGCCGAGCAGTTTCCCTACACCTCGGCCATGGTCGCCGCCGAGCTGCATGCCGACGGCGACCCGACTCTGGGCTGGTGCGACTCGCAGACCGAGTTCGAGTTCACGCTCGGGCTGCTGCTCGACGGCCTCGACCGTGCCGCCCGAACAGAGGACTGAACGATGCCGATGCCTCGATGGTGGGCGCGGATGAACAAGTACACGTTCAACCCCGCTGAGCTCAAAAGGGGCAAGCGGCCCGTGATCATTCACGTGGGCCGCTCCTCGGGCCGCGAGTACCAGACGCCGCTCGATGCCCACCGCGTCGACGGCGGCTACCTCTTCGTGCCCGTGTACGGCGTGCAGTCGGATTGGGTGCGCAATGTGCTCGCTGCTGGCTCGGCTCGACTGCGGGTCGACGGCGCGGTGGTGACACTCACGAAGCCGCGCCTCATCGATGAAGGCGCGGCGTTCGCGTTGCTGCCGGAGGGCACCTTGAGGCCCCCGACGTGGCTCAAGCTCGAGCAGTACCTGCTGACCGATCTAGCTGGCGATCACGCAGGCTGAGCGACTGGTCACACTCCGGGCGTCGGAACGAAGTCGGGTTCGAACCCGGCGTCGATGCACGATTCGATCGGCTTGTGCACGGCGACGCCCCGCTCAGAGACCACGCGGAATTCGATCTCCCACCCGAATGCCTCGACCGAGATCATCCCCGTCGTGCAGTCGAAGAGCGTGTCCAGAACGATGCCCGGGTTGCGAAAACCCTCCTGCGTGACCGCGCCGGCGCTCCAGTCTGTCGGGGTGCCCGTCCACCCCTCGTAGGGCGCCTCGTATCCACCTGACGTGCGATCGAAGTTGGCGATGTCGATACCGGCACCGATGCCCAGCGCGAGCGTGATGGCGACACCGAGGGCCGCGGCCGCGTTGACGACTCCTCGCCATGCTCGACCTGGGCGAGCCGCGGGAGCCTGCGGAACGCTCGATCGATAGTGCGCCACCGTCTGCGCGATCGCGGTATCGATCGGTGTCGGATGCACTCCGAAGGCCTCTTCGAACTGCCGAGACTCGGCGACGAAAGGGCGCTCGACCTGGTAGAGCATCTCGCGAAGCTCTCGACCGAGGGGCCAGACCGGACTCAGGGCTGTGATGGTGCGACGACCGATCGTGCGCACCTTGGGCGTGCCCGACTGCCCCGCTGCTGCCCACACCTTCTCGGCGAACTGCGCCTGGGTCATGGGCGGTTGCACGGGCGCGATCCACACTCGCCCCCAGCCGGCGTCGCTCGTTCCGATGGTGGCCATCGCAGCGGTGACATCGGGCACGAAGCTCAGCGATCGCGGTTGATTCATGCGGCCCAGGAAGCGCATCGTCCGGCCGCTCGTGGCAGCGCCGAAGACGGGAGAACTCGATTGGTCGTGTCCGGGCCCGAAGTAGTCGGCGGCCCGCACGACGGCGACGCGCAGCCGGCCATCTCTGTGCGCAGCGAGCGACTGATCGACGATCGACTTGCGCACCGCGCCCTTCGTCGAGTTCGGTTCCTCGCGGGAATCCTCCGTCAGCGTCGAGCCATCCGGGTCGCCGTAGGCGTAGAGGTTGTCGGCGACCACGAGGTCAGCGCCAGCACGTGCGGTCTCCGTGAGGATGGTCTCGTGCAGGATGGGGAAGTCTGTCGACCATCGCGTGTACGGCGGTTGCGCGCACTGGTACACGACCCGGGCATCCTTCAGCGCTTCGCGCAGGGCCTCGCCCTGTGACGCGTCGATGCGCTGCGACTCTGCTCCTGGCACCAAGGCTGTGCCCGACCGGCTCAGCAGGCGAACAGTGAGACCGCGCGCGACAAGCGCGGCGGCGACACCGCGGCCGAGAGCTCCGGATCCGATGACGACGTGGACGGTGTTCATGGTGTTTCCCTTCGATATTACCAACGGTTAGATTGTTACCAGTGGTAATTTATGGCAACATATAACCAATGTCAACATCAAGCGAGAAGTCGTCGTACCATCACGGAGATCTGCGTAATGCCCTCCTTGATGCGGCCGCTTCTGCCGCTCGCGATGTGGGGCCCGACGCGCTGACACTGCGCGAGGTCGCCCGCCGCGCGCAGGTCAGCCACACCGCGGCCTACAACCACTTCTCTGACAAGCGCGACCTGCTGCGCGGCTTGGCCGTTCGAGCCTTCACCGAACTGGGCGAGCGACTCACCGCGGCCGCCGCGGTAGACGGAGCCGAGGTGGCGGAGATCGCCCTCGTCTATGTGCGATTCGCCTGGCAGTACCCGACCGAGTTCCGGTTCATGTTCCAGCGCTCGTTGTGCATGCCTGTCGGCGAGCCTGACCCCATCGAGATCGCCTCCCGCACTTCGCGTGAGGTGCTGCGCGAGGTCGTCGCGACATCACAGTCTCGCGGTCTGTTTCGCGAGGGTGATGTCGACGAGCTCGCCCTCGCCTGCTGGGCGCAGATTCACGGCGTGACCACGATCATGCTCGAGACCCCCGCGTTCAAGTCGATCACCCTCGAAGGCGCGGAGGCGACGCTGCTCGGCAGCCTTCAGCTGCTCGTCGACGGACTCCGCCCGCGCACGGCTGACTGACAGCCACGGCAACCGTCACCCTCTCGTGAAGGTGACGTGGATGACCCCGCTCGGTGCTGTGACAGAGCTGACCTGGTAGTCGCGCTCAAGGTGGCGGAGGTCATCCCACAACCGAATGCCGCGCCCCAGAACGATCGGTGTGATGGCGACATGCAGTTCATCGACGAGGCCCGCAGCGAGGTAGGGCCGTAGCGAGGTCGGACCGCCGCCGATGCGCACGTCGGCCGAGCCTGCTGCGTCGGCGGCGATCGCGAGGGCGTCGGTGGGGGAGGCGTTGATGAAGTGGAACGTCGTGCCGCCCTGCATCTCGATCGGCGGCAGTTCGCGGTGGGTCAGCACGAAGACCGGGTAGCGGAACGGCGGGGTATCGCCCCACCATCCGCGCCAGTCGGGGTCATCGGGGTATGCGTGCAGTCCGAACTTGCCAGCGCCCATGATCTCGGCGCCGACGCCCTCGAAGTACCGCTGGTGCCACTCGTCGTCGAGGCCTGTCGTGCCCTCACCAGACGTGTCGCCGAAGACCCGCTCGCGGAACGACTTCGTCGCCACGTAGTGCTCGGTCAGTCGAGCCCAGTCTTCGCCGAAAGGGCTCTCCGGGGTAGCGTCATCCGTCGCGGCAATGCCGTCGAGCGAGATCATGAGATCGGCGCGCACTCGAGTCATGGTGCCTCCTTCGTGTGCACACGCTCTCGGCAACCGGATCTCGTGTCAAGAGTCGGTGTGCGGGTCTACGCTCGCCGCATGGCGATCGAACCGCGTGTGCTGCAGTGGATGCTCGACACCGACCCGGCCCTGCGCTGGCAGGTCGAGCGCGACCTGGCCGACGAGCCCGAGGCCGTCTGGCAGGCAACCCGCGCCCGGGTGGCAACCGAGGGCATGGGCGCCGAGCTGCTGTCATATCAAGACGCCGACGGGCAGTGGGCGGGCGGCGCCTACTTTCCCGGTGACTTCGACTGGAACGGCGAAGAGGCGAAGCACGGCCAGCCGTGGACGGCCACGACGTGGAGCCTCAATACCCTGCGCGAGTGGGGCCTCGACGCCTCGGCGCTCGCCGGCACCGCCGAGAAGCTCGACGCGAACAGCCGGTGGGAGTACGACGACCTGCCCTACTGGGGTGGCGAGGTCGACGCCTGCATCAACGGCTTCACGCTCGCCAACGGCGCGTGGCTCGGCGCCGACGTGGAGAGCATCGCGACGTGGTTCGCCGAGCACGCGATGGAGGAGGGTGGCTGGAACTGCGAGTGGGTCGAAGGCTCGACGCGGTCGAGCTTCCACTCGACGCTCAACTCGCTCAAGGGCATCCTCGAGTGGGAAGAACGCACCGGCGACACGCGATTGCGTCCCGTCCGCCACGCGGCCGAGAAGTACCTGCTGCGGCGACGGATGCTCTACCGCGAGTCGACCGGCGAGCTCGTGGCGCCGTGGGCCACGCACTTCGCCTACCCGTTCCGCCACGTCTACAGCGCCCTCAACGCGCTCGACTATCTGCGTCGAGTGTCGCTGCTCGAGGGCACGCCGCCCGATGAGCGGGCATCCGACGCGATCGGGATCATTCGCACCGCCCAGCAGCCCGACGGCAGCTGGGTACAAGAGCGTCGCCACCCGGGCCGCGTCTGGTTCGAGCTCGACGTGCCGGTCGGCGAGCCCTCCCCGTGGTTGACGATGTACGCGCTGCGCGTGCTGCGTTGGTGGGACGACGCTGCGGCCTGATCAGCCCGCGTCGTCGGCGTGCTCGAGCAGGCCCTGCTCGATGAGAGCGAGGGCTCGTTGCTGCGCACTATTGAGCATGTCGTCGGCGTGATCGGTGAGCAGAGCTGTCGCCGTGCTGAGGTCGAGTTCGGCGATCTCGAGTCGCAGGTCACGCACGAGCGGGCCGAACGACGTCACCAGCTGCTCGACAAGAGCAGCGATCTCGTCGTCTGAGGCATCGGGCGGCAACGCGGCGAAGCGCTCGGTGAACGCTCGCGAGACCTCGGCAACCGAGGGGTCGGCGAACCGCGCGTAGAGCGCCGTGATCGCCTCGGTGCCGCTCGGCCCCACCAAGTGGCTCAGCAGGATGGTCTGCTCGCGATCGAATCGCGCGATCTCACTTGTCGACGCGCTGGCGGCCAAGAGTGCGGCGTACGGAGCAAGCTCGCTGGGTAGATCGGGGGCGGCATTCCACCGTCGAAGCTCTGCGATCGTCGCTCGCCGCGCCTCGAGCCGCTCGATCTGCGCGGCGACCTCGGCGTCGAGTTCGTCGAGCAGCGCGCTCGAGTCGTCGCCCGGGGCGTCGAGAATCTCGGCGAGGCCCTGCAGCGGCAGCCCGAGGCTCGCGAGACGAGTGATGCGCAGGATCCGCACGAGGTGGTGCACGTCGTACTCGCGATAGCCGTTGACCGAACGGGGCGGTTCGTCGAGGATTCCGAGCTGGTGGTAGTGCCGCAGGGTGCGCACAGTGACGCCTGCCAGTGCGGCCAGTTCACTGCTGCGCATCGGGATCGACCTCTTCGGGGTTGCTCGGTTCCGCATCCAGCGTACGGAGCGATCGCGAGGCCAGCCCCACGATCAGCGCCACGATCCAGAGGGAAGCGATCACGGCGGCCGCCAGCTCGAGCGTGGCGTACTCGACCAGGAGGGCTGCCGCCATGATGCCCGCAGGTGCCGCGAGCGTCATGATGGCGTTCTGCGAGCTGAGCACGCGACCGCGCAGTGCGTCAGGAATCCGTTCGATCAGCAGCACCCCCAGCACGCTGTTGAGCACGCCACTCGCCGCGCCGACGACCACGGCCCCGGCGAAGACGACTGCCGGCGACGGCAGCCAGGCGATGAGTGCGAAGCCCGCAGTGGTGCCGATCATCCCGACCGCGAACCAGATCCGCCGCGAGACGCCCTGGCCGAGGGCGGCGAAGACCCCCGCGCCCACGAGCATGCCGACCGCGAGGGCGCTGAGCACGAAGCCGAGCAGCCCTGGTTGCTCGATGACGGTGAAGTAGACGGGCAGCACGAGACCCTGCAGCGCCGCCAGCACGGTGACGGCGAGCAGGCTGATGGTCGTGACGGCGAGCAGGAAACGATTGCTTGTGAGTGCACGCCAGCCGTCGCGCAGCTGGCCCCAACTCGACACCGTCGGAGCGTCGAGCGGCTCCTCGGCGATGCGCCCGACCCGGTGCGGGATGAGCAGCGTGATGAGGGCGGCCGCGAACGAGGTTCCGGCGGTGATCCAGAGCACGGTCGATCCATCGAGCGCGGTGATGAGCACACCCGCGATCGCGGGCCCGATGAGCAGAGCCACGGCACCGAGGGCTTCGCGGAGGCCGATGAGGCGCTCGGCGGAGACCCCGCTGTGCCGCACGACCGCGGGCAGCAGCGTCTCGCGCGCCGTCATGCCGGGAACATCGCCGAGCGAGCCGATGATGCCGAACAGCACGAACCATCCGATGCTGAGCCCACTGATCAGATCAACGATGGGCAGCGCTGCGATGGAGGCGGCCGAGATCAGGTCGGTGATGACCGACGAGGTGCGGCGGTTGATGCGGTCGATGACGACGCCCATGGCGAGGCCGGCAATAACGGCCGGTATCGCCGTCGCGGCCGCGACGATGCCGGCACCGAGAGCGCTGCCAGTGGTCTGCAGCACGATGAGCGGCAGCGCGATCGCGGCGATCGAGTTGCCGAGCAGCGAGAGCACGTACGACGAGAGGTAGGCGAGGGGAGTGAGGCGCATGATCCCATCGAAAACTATGACGTTGCGTCGGGGTCAAGCTCCCTCGTCAGATCGTTCCGCGGGTCGTCGTGCGTCGGCGCGGCACGCCAGAATGAGCGCATGACCGCAGCGCAGCATCCCGCCGATTCGCACGACATCATCCGCGTCGAGGGGGCGAACGAGAACAACCTCAAGAACGTGAGCGTCGACCTGCCGAAGCGCAGGCTGACGGTCTTCACGGGGGTCTCGGGCTCGGGCAAATCGAGTCTCGTGTTCGGCACGATCGCGGCCGAGTCGCAGCGCATGATCAACGAGACCTACAGCTCGTTCGTGCAGGGCTTCATGCCGAGTCTCGCGCGTCCCGACGTCGACAGCCTCGACGGGTTGACCACGGCGATCATCGTCGATCAAGAGCGCATGGGCGCCAACTCGCGGTCGACGGTCGGCACGGCCACCGACGCGAACGCGATGCTGCGCATCCTCTTCTCACGCCTCGGCCAGCCCTACATCGGCTCGCCCAATGCGTTCTCGTTCAACATTCCGACGAGTCAGACGAGCGGTACGCGCACGAGCAGCACCGGCACCACGACCGTCGTCGAGAACGAGACCTACCTCGGCGGCATGTGCCCGCGGTGCGAAGGAATGGGGCGCGTCAACGACATCGACCTCACCCAGCTGTTCGATGACTCGAAGTCGTTGCTCGACGGGGCACTCACGATTCCCGGCTATACCGTCGACGGCTGGATGGTGCGCATCTTCACCGCCTCGGGCTTTTTCGACCCGGCCAAGCCGATTCGCGAGTTCACCGAGCAAGAGCGCAACGACTTCCTCTACAAAGACCCCGTCAAGGTCAAGCTCGACAACATGAACATGACCTACGAGGGCCTCGTGCCCAAGCTGCAGAAGTCGATGCTGTCGAAAGACGTGGATGCGCTGCAACCGCACATCCGCGCCTTCGTCGAGCGCGCGGTCACGTTCACGCTGTGCCCCGAGTGCGGCGGCACGCGGCTCAACGCGGGTGCGCGCTCGTCGAAGATCAACGGAATCAGCATTGCCGACGCCTGCGCCATGCAGATCAGCGACCTCGCCGACTGGACGGCCGCGCTCGACGAGCCCTCGGTCGCGCCGCTGCTGGCCACTCTTCGGCGACTGCTCGGCTCGTTCGTCACCATCGGTCTGGGCTACCTCTCACTCGACCGGCCGTCCGGCACGCTCTCGGGCGGCGAAGCGCAGCGCACCAAGATGATCCGGCACCTCGGGTCGTCGCTCACCGACGTCACCTACGTCTTCGATGAACCGACGGTCGGGTTGCACCCGCACGACATCCAGCGCATGAACGAGCTGCTGCTGCAGCTGCGCGACAAGGGCAACACCGTGCTCGTCGTCGAGCACAAGCCCGAGGCCATCGCCATCGCCGACCACGTCGTCGACCTCGGCCCCGGCGCCGGAACCGCCGGGGGCGAGATCGTGTACGAAGGCACGATCGAGGGGCTGCGGGCCAGCGGAACCCTCACGGGCCGGCACCTCGACGACCGGGCGCAGCTGAAGAACGCGGTGCGAGCATCCACCGGGGCCCTCGAGGTGCGTGGGGCTGACTCGCACAATCTGCAGAACGTCGATGTGGATGTTCCTCTGGGGGTGCTCGTCGTCGTCACAGGCGTGGCGGGCTCGGGCAAGAGCTCGCTCATCCACGGCTCGGTCGCCCCGCGCGAGGGAGTCGTGTCGATCGACCAGGGTGCGATCCGCGGGTCGCGGCGCAGCAACCCGGCCACCTACACGGGCCTGCTCGACCCGATCCGCACCGCCTTCGCCAAGGCGAACGGCGTCAAGCCCGCGCTCTTCAGCGCCAACTCCGAAGGCGCGTGCCCCGCGTGCAACGGCAACGGTCTGATCTTCACCGACCTGGGCCCGATGGCCACCGTCTCGACCGTGTGCGAAGAGTGCGAGGGCCGGCGCTTTCAGGCGAGCGTGCTCGAGTACACCCTTGGCGGCAAGAACATCAGCGAGGTGCTGACGATGCCCGTCTCGGAGGCCGAGCAATTCTTCGGCTCCGGTGACGCGAAGCTGCCGGCCGCGCACGCCATTCTCGATCGATTGGTGGATGTCGGGCTCGGCTACCTGACGCTCGGCCAGCCACTCACGACTCTGTCGGGCGGAGAGCGCCAGCGCCTCAAGCTCGCGACGCAGATGGGCGACAAGGGATCGATCTACGTGCTCGACGAGCCCACGACCGGCCTGCACCTCGCCGACGTCGAGAACCTGCTCGGGCTGCTCGACCGGCTTGTCGACAGCGGCAAGTCGGTTATCGTCATCGAGCACCATCAGGCCGTCATGGCCCACGCCGACTGGATCATCGACCTCGGCCCCGGCGCGGGCCACGACGGAGGCAGAGTGGTCTTCGAGGGCACCCCTGCCGAGCTCGTCGCGAAGCGCTCGACCCTCACGGGCGAGCATCTGGCGCAGTACGTCGGCGCCTGACCGTCGCTGCGGCTACGCGGCCACCCCGACGAGCGGCTCGCCGGTCACGGTGAGCAGCGTGAGCTCCGGGTTCGTCGTCGCGATCGAGCGGGCGCGCCACGGTGTCGAGACGAGGGCGAGCACGACACCGTCGCCTCGACGGGCGATCTCGCACTCGCGCTGGCGGTCGAGCGCCGGCGCCGAGGCCTCGTCGGTGAGGTAGACCATCTCGTAGCTCAGCGGCTCGAGAATGACGCGGCACGAGAACTCGAGCTCCATGCGCTGCGCGAAGACCTCGAACTGCAGCGGGCCGACCGCGCCGAGCACCGGATGCTGTTCTCCGCGTCGCTCTGACCGCAGCACCTGCAGCACACCCTCCTGCTCGAGCGACTCGACACCCTTGCGAAACTGCTTGTACTTCGAGAGGTCGGCGGCCCGCACGACGCTGAAGTGCTCGGGCACGAAGCGCGGCAGCTCGGGAAACTGCACCGGGTTGCCCAGGTAGACCGTGTCGCCGGGGCGCAGCATGGTCGCGTTGACGAGCCCGACGACGTCGCCGGGCCAGGCTTCTTCTACGGTCTCGCGCTCGCTGCCGAAGAGCTGCTGCGCATACTTCGTCGTGACCGTGCGGCCCGATCGAGCGTTGGTCACGGTCATGCCGCGTTCGAAGCGGCCCGAGCAGACGCGCAGGAAGGCGATGCGGTCGCGGTGCGCCGAGTCGAGACCGGCCTGCACCTTGAAGACGTAGCCGGAGAAGTCGTCGTCCACGGCACGAGCGGTCTCGTCGACGGCGCGGCGTGCCACCGCACCGGGAGCCTCGGCGGCGACCAGATCGAGCAGCATGTGGATGCCGATGTTGTGCACGGCGGCGCCGAAGACCAGGGGAGTGGTCTCGCGGCCCAGAAAGCGCTCGGTGTCGTGCACGTGGTCGTCGAGGGCCAGCAGCTCGACCTCTTCGCGTGCCGTCTGCCACGCGGTGCCGTGCTCAGCCGCCGCCTGCTCGGGCTCGAGCTCGGTCCAGTGCGACACCGTCGCGCCGCCGCTCGAGCGCTCGAACCGCTGCATCGTGCCGCTCTCGACGTCGAGCAGCCCTTCGAAGTAGCCGGCATCGCCCACGGGCCACGTGATGGGGGTGGGCAGCAGGCCGGTGCGCTCGCGAATCTCATCGACGAGCTCGAGCGCCTCCTTGCCGGGGCGATCCCACTTGTTGACCATCGTGATGATCGGCACGTTCCAGCGGCGGCACACCTCGAAGAGCTTCATGGTCTGGGTCTCGAGGCCCTTGGCGGCGTCGATGAGCATGATCGCAGCATCCACGGCCGACAGCACGCGGTAGGTGTCTTCGGAGAAGTCGGAGTGGCCGGGGGTGTCGACGAGGTTGATGACGACGTCGCGGTAGTCGAACTGAATGGAGGCGCTGCTGATCGAGATGCCGCGCTGCTGCTCGATCGCCATGAAGTCGGAGACCGTCGTCGAGCGCCCGCGCTTGCCGTGCACGGCGCCCGCCGTGCCGATCGCCTGCGCGTGCAGCAGAAGCGCCTCGGTGAGCGTCGACTTGCCCGCGTCGGGGTGCGAGATGACGGCGATGGTGCGACGCCGCGACGCTTCGTGAGCGACGTCGAGCTGTTCGCTCATCGATTCCTCCGGCTGTGTCGACTCCTGCGCAAACCTCCATTCTAGGTGCGCGGAGCATCCCGAAGAATGCGGGCCGATCGGCCCTCCCGGCCGTCGCCTCGCGGGCGTACGCTGTGCGGTGACTCAGCACGATGACGAACGACAACCACAGAGGCAGGAGGCCCTCATGGCCAAGAACGGTTCCGTGCAGCAGGGCGCGACGTGGGGCTTCGCAGGCCTGCTGGCGTACATCGGTGCAGCGATCTACTTCATCGGCCAGAGCGACGGCAGCTTCTGGGGCGTCATCCTCGGCCTGCTGCAGGCGATCGTCTGGCCCGCCTACGCGGTCTACGGCGGATTGAGCGCGCTCGGGGTCTGAGCGCCGCTCGCGCAGCTCAGTGCGCGAACACCACCTTGAGCACGACGACCACCGCGCTCAGCAGCGCGAGTAGCATGCCGCCCGAGAGCGTGCGCCAGGTCGGCTCGCGGCCGCTCATTCGCTCGACGATGAAGCCGATGAGCGCGAGACGGCCGACGACCCACACTGCGGCGGTGAGCTGCGCGAGCTGCGTCGGCACGAAGTTGAACGTCGCCACGAAGAGGATCACGGCCGGCACGAGTCCCGACACCAGGATGGGCAGGGCGTCGCGAATCTCGTGAGCCATGTGCGGCCGGTGCTCGCCGGGCCCACGACCGAGCTGCTGACCGACGTCGTGCGCGAGAATGTGCGCGCTGTAGGTGGTGAGCGCCGTCACCGTGACGAGCAGCGCCGCTTCGCCGCCCACGATCGACTTGCCGGTGGCGATGACGATGGCGGTGAGCACGAGAATGTTGCCGTAGACGTAGGCCGACATGCGCAGTCGCATGCGCTCGATCGAGAGCTGCTCGCCAGGGCGCGCGATCATCCAACCGGGCAAGCGCGGAGCCCGCGTCGTCGACTGCTCGTCAGAGGTCATCGGCGGCGTCGCTAGAGCGAGTAGTCGACCACGGCGCGATCGCTGATCACCGACGAGATGTAGGCGAAGGCCTCTTTGTGCGCCGGGTGCACCTGATAGGCCTCGAGGGCGGCGTTGTCGTCGTGCTCCGACACGAGCGCGACATCCCAGTGGCCGGCGACGAGACCGAGGTCGCGATCGACCCGAATGCTCTGGATGCCCGCAATCTGCGTCTCGAGAGCTTCGAGCCGCTCGGCGATGCCGTGGGCGTCGTCGCGGCGCTGGGTCTCGTCGTCGGCGGCCAGCTTGAAGAGCACGATGTGGCGGATCATGCCTTCACTCTAGAGGGCGCGCGGCGGCCCGCCGAGGGCTAGATTCAGCGCATGGAGTCACGCTTCGCCACGCCCGTGCAGATGCGCGAGTCGGTATTCTTCGACGGCCCCGAGGCGCCCGCCCGCTACAGCCGGTTCTGGATGCTGCTCGTGCTCTCGGCGATCATCGCCTCGGCCGGGGTCGTCGCCGACTCGACGGCCGCGGTCATCGGCGCGATGATCGTCGCCCCGCTGCTCGGGCCGATTCAGGGCACGATGCTCGCCACCGTGCTCGGCGACCGATCGAACCTCGTTCGCTCGCTGCTGCTGGTCGTGGCGGGCGCCACGGTCGCGATCGTCATCGGCTATCTCATCGGCATGACCGTGTCGGGTGACGTGATCGCTGCGACCAACTCGCAGGTGGCAGGTCGAGTGAGCCCGAGGCTCATCGACCTTCTTGCCGCTCTCGGCACAGGAGTCGTCGGCTCGGTGGCGCTCGTTCGCCGCGACATCTCTGACACTCTGCCGGGCGTCGCGATCGCGATCTCTCTCGTGCCGCCGCTCACCGTCGTCGGCCTCACGCTCGAATCGGGCGCACTCGGTGAAGCGGCTGGCGCACTGCTGCTGTTCGTGACCAACGTCGTGGCGATCATCGCCACGGGCATCGTGGTCATGTCGTTCTACGGCGTGAACAAGTTGGCCGCCGTGGCAGCGACCGACGGCTCGCGTCGGGCGAGCCTGCGCAAACCCGTGATCCTGCTCACGTCGATGCTCATCATCGTGGGGCTGCCCCTGTCGCTGACGAGCATCGAGATCGGGTCGAAGTCGATCATCGAGCGCGCGGTTGTCGAGGTCATCGACGAGTGGAGCGACGACTCGGGCTGGACCATTCGCGGCATCGACTACACCACTTTCGAGTTGACCGTCACGCTGGGCGGGCCACTGCCCTTGCCCGACACCGATGCCCTCGAGGCGGCTCTCGTCGAGCGCGGCATCGAGCCCGAGCTCGTAACGCTCGTGCTCGTGCCCGTCTACGAGGTCGAGCTCGGTGGCTGACGCCCGCGTGCGCCGCATCGGCCTGCTCGGCGGCATGAGCTGGCAGAGCTCGGCGCTCTACTACTCGCTCATCAACGAGCTCGTCGCCGAGCGGCTCGGCGGCGTGCACTCGGCCGATCTGGTCATGGTCTCGGTCGACTTCGCCACGATTGAGCGGCTGCAGTCGGCGGGGGAGTGGCGGCAGGCGGGCGAGCTGCTCGCTCGCGAGGCGCAGGCTCTCGAGGCGGCCGGAGCCGAGGCGATCGTGCTCTGCACCAACACCATGCACCTGGTCGCGCCGGCGATCGAGGCCGCGGTGAGCATCCCGCTGCTGCATCTGGGCGACGTGACCGCGCTCGCCGTGCGCGCCGCTGGCCTCGATCGGGTCGGGATGCTCGGCACGCGCTTCACTATGCAGCAGCCCTTCATGCGCGAGCGGATCGCCTCGCACGGCCTCGAGGTTTTCGTTCCCGACGACGACGACCAGGCCGTGGTGCACCGCGTCATCTACGACGAGCTCGTGCTCGGAATGGTGTCGGAGGCCTCGCGGGAGGCGTATCTCGCGATCATCGAGCGACTCGTGGCTCGCGGCGCGCAGGGCATCGTGCTCGGCTGCACCGAGATCGAGCTGCTCGTCGAGCAACAGCACGTCGCGGTGCCGCTCTTTCCGACGACCCGCCTGCACGCCGAGGCCGCAGTCGACTGGGCGCTCGCTCGCTGAGCGAACGATCAGCGGCGGTGCTTCAGGCGCTTCGGCACCGATGCTCTCAGGAGGATTCCCGCCAGCAGGGCCACCACCGCGATCGCGCCGGTCACGATCATCCACTGAAGCTGCGATGCCAGGGCATCGTCGCAGACCTCGGCCGCCTCCGGCATCACCAGAGCAGGTCGAAAGACCGCGCCGCAGGGGAAGAATCGGGCATCCGACGAGATCACCTCGATCTGCAGTGCGCCGATGAGGATCGAGAGCGCTGCTGCGCCGAGCGCCAGAACGATCAGACCTTTGCCGATTCCGTCGCGCACGGCTTCAGAGACACGAGGGTTGCCCACGAAACGACACTAACCGGACTGGCGGTGCTCACGCTCGCTGTGCTTCAACGGATGCGGAAGAAAGCGAGCAGCATTCGCATAGTTCCGCATCCGTTGAAGCGTGCGGGGCGCGTTCACCGGAGCGCGCAAGGGGGGTGCTGGGCGAGGAGCGTGGCGCCCCGGGCCGCAGGCACTCGAGGAGCCCAGGGGTCGCTGGGCGCGACGCAATACGCTGGGGTTGTGACCGACGTGCTGCCTGCCGCGCCCTCGACCGCCGCGCCGCTGAGCGCCGGCGAGATCGACGCGGTGCGCCAGCGCTTCCCGATCCTGTCGCGCGAGGTCAACGGGCACCCCCTCACCTACCTCGACACGGCCGCGACAGCGCAGAAGCCTGACGTCGTCATCGAGGCGGAGAGCGCGTTCTACCGCGAGTCGAACGCGGCCGTGCACCGCGGCGCCCACACGCTCGCGGGCGAAGCGACCGAGCTGTACGAGGATGCTCGCCTGACGGTCGCCGCCTTCCTCGGTGTCGACGAGCACGAGATCGTCTTCACGAGCCACGCCACCGAGGCGCTCAACCTCGTCGCCTACGCGCTCGGCACTGCGAGCATCGGCCGCGGGGCGGGTGCAGCAGCCGCCGAGTTCGCGCTCGGTCCGGGCGACGAGATCGTTGTGACCGAGCTCGAGCACCACGCCAACCTCATTCCGTGGCAAGAGCTCGCGGCCCGCACGGGTGCGACGCTGCGATTCATTCCGGTGCACGACCACGGCGGGCTCGACCTCGACGCCGCGGCGAGCATCATCAGCGAGCGCACGCGCGTGCTCGCGATCACGCACGTCTCGAACGTCACGGGTGCCGTCACACCGCTCGACGTGCTCGTGCCTCTCGCCCGTGCGGCCGGCGCGCTCGTCGTGCTCGATGCCTGCCAATCGGCGCCGCACCTGCCGCTGCGGCCGCGCGAGCTCGATGTCGACATCGCCGTGTTCAGCGGCCACAACCTCTACGGCCCCCCCGGCAACGGCGTGCTCTACGGCCGCGCCGCGCTGCTCGACGCACTGCCGCCGTTCCTCTACGGCGGCTCGATGATCACGACCGTCACGATGGAGAAGGCCGAGTACCTGCCCTCGCCGCAGCGTTTCGAGCCCGGCACCCCGCGCATCGCGCAGGCCATCGGACTCGCGGCGGCCATCCGGTTCGTGCAGGAGGTAAGAATGGAGCGCATCGCCGCGACCGAGCACGTGCTCGGCGAGCGCCTGCTCGCGGGTCTCTCGACAGTCCCCGACGTGCGGGTGCTCGGCGCCGGCAGCCCCGAGCCGCGCGTCGCTCTCGCGAGCATCGTCGTCGACGGCGTGCACGCGCACGACGCGGGGCAAGTGCTCGACGAGGTCGGCATCGCGGCCCGCGTCGGCCACCACTGCGCGCAGCCGCTGCACCGGCGCTTCGGCGTCACGGCGAGCCTGCGCCTCAGCGCCGGGCTCTACACGACCGAGGCCGAGCTCGATCGGGCGGTCGAGGCCGTCGCGAGCATCCGCCCGTTCTTCGGTCTCAGTGAGGGAGAGCAGTCGTGAGCGGCCTCGAGCAGCTGTATCAGCAGATCATCCTGGACCACTCGAAGCACCCGCACGGCGTCGGGCTCGAGGCGGGCGACGAGACGAGCCACCAGCGCAACCCGGTCTGCGGCGACGAGATCACGCTCGCTCTGCGGTGGGATGCCACGGGCGAGCGCGTGACCGGTATCGCGTGGGAGGGCTCCGGATGCTCCATCTCGCAAGCGAGCGCCTCACTGCTGTCGACGCTCGCGAAAGAGTCGACCGACGACGGCTGGTCGTGGACGCCCGACGAGTTCACCGCGCTCATCCACGAGTTCCGCGAAGCGCTGCGGTCGCGCGGCACGATTCCGCTCGATGAAGAGACCTTCGGCGACGCGGCCGCCCTCAGCGGCGTCTCGAAGTTCGTCGCGCGCGTCAAGTGCGCGATGCTCGCGTGGGTCGCCGCCGAAGACCTGCTGCAGCGCCGCGCCTAGACCGGGTCGAGCACCCAGACCGGAATCTGCCGCTCGGTCTTCAGCTGATAGTTCGCGTAGTCGGGCCACACCGCGCACGCTCGCGCCCACCAGGTCGCACGTTCGTCGCCCTCGACGAGCCGGGCGCGGTAATCGCGCTTCGACGCCATGTCGTGCAGCTCGCACAGCGACTGCGCGAGCAGGTTGTGGTGCCAGACCGGGTTCTTCGGCGCGCCGCCCATCGAGGCGATGACCGCGTACGAGCCCTCGTGCTCGACGCGCATGAGCGCGGTCTTGCGCAACTTGCCCGTCTTGGCACCCAGCGTCGTGAGCACGATGATCGGTCGGCCGCGCAGGTCATTGCCTTCGACCCCATTGGTGCGCTCGTAGAGCTCGGCCTGCTCGCGGGCCCACTGCGACGTGCTGGGCGCGTACTCTCCGGTCAGCGGCATGGTTCGAGGCTAGCGCGTGCGCGGAGCGTCGAGCAGGGCGCTCACGAAGCGATCGAGCTGCGCATCGAGATCGCCCCAGACGAAGCCGCGCTGACTCGATCGCAGCGTGACGATGCCGTGCATGGCGACCCACAGGTCGGTCGCCACCGCGAGGGCGTCACCGTGGTCGCCCAGCGCTGACGACACCGGATCGAGCAGGGCGGCGAACACCTCTTCGCCCGGCGAGCCCTCGTAGGTGAGGCCGAGGTGGTCGGCGTCGGGCCCGAAGAGAGCGGCATAGACCCCCGGATGCTCGAGACCGTAGGCGACGTAGGCCCGCGTGCGCGCTCGCACCGTCGAGATCGCGGCCGAACGCTGCTCCGCGGGGCCACGTGTCGACGCCGGTTCGGCCGACTCGGGCTCAGCGTCGCGAAGCGCCTGCGCGAGACCGGCGAAGCGCCGGGCGACCACCGCGCTCAGCAGTTGCTCTTTGGTCGTGAAGTGCGCGTAGATCGCGGGGGCGGTGATGCCGACCTCGCGCGCAATGGCCCGCAGGCTCAGGCGCGCCGCCGAGCCGGCGTCGGCGAGCAGCGCATCGGCCGCGTCGACGATGTCGTCGCGCAGGCGCCCGCCTTCGCCGGGGCGATTGCGGGCGCGGGGCGCTGGAGTCGCTGAAGTCATGCTTGACACTCTAGTAAACAACTGTTTATATATGTCGTGTTTACACCTGTTTATCTACTCCGAGAGGTCGCCATGTCGTCCACGACACTCACCGAGCACCGCATCCCCACCGTCGTCGGCGAGCTCGCCGTGCTCGAGTTCGGGCAGCCCGACGCACCCGCCCTGCTGCTGCGCCACGGCATCTTCCTCGACCGCGAACTGTGGCGCCCAATCGGCGAGCGGTACGCATCCACTCACCGGGTCGTGCTCGTCGACGCACCGGGCCACGGCGCGAGCGGTGACCCCGGCCGCGAGTACTCGGTGCAGGATGATGCTCGCGCGAGCATCCAGATCATGGATTCCCTCGGCATCGAGCGGGCGACCCTGATCGGCCATTCGTGGGGCGGCATGTCGTCGTTGCGGGTCGCGCTCGCCCACCCCGAGCGGGTCGCCGCGCTCGGGCTCGTCAACACTCCGCTCGCGCCGCGCACCGCCGCCGAGCGCCGCCGCTACCGCACCCTCGTCGCCCTGCTCCGGGCGATCGGGGCACCGCGCTGGTACGGCCGGCAGATCGTCGCCGCCCTGTTCGACCCGGCTGCGCGCCGCAGCGAGATCGCACTGCGCATGATCGAGCAGGTGCGAGCGGCCGATCGTCGCGTGGTCGCGCGCGCCATGCGGGCCGTGCTCGTGAACCCCGACGACGTGAGCGACCGGCTGAGTGAGCTGCGCATGCCCGTGCTCGCCGTCGCCGGGCGCGATGACTACGTGCTCGACGCCGCCGCCGCGGCGATGCTCGCCGAGAGGGTGCCGCACGCGCGCATCGTGCACGTGCCGGGCAATCACGTGACACCCGTCGAGCAGCCTGCGGCGCTCGCCTCGCTGCTCGACGAGCTCGTCGCCCGACGCTGATCCGAGTCGCGCTTGGCGTGTCGCGGTCGGGCGGCGTAGTGTCGGCGCTCGAACGTATGTTCGAGTGATCCCCACCAGCTGAGCGCCGGGCCGGAGTGCGCGCGACCTGTGAAGGCGAGACTGCCGTGCCGGCCCCTGCTCACCGTTCTGCCGCCCATCGTCCTGCTGCACAGCCTGCCCCCGCACCGCGGGCCGAACCCGAGACCCCCGACCCGCTCGCCATGCTGTGGGCCGACGAGCAGGGCAGACCGCTGCGGCTCGTCTGGGCCGGAACCCGCTGGCGCGTCACTGATCAGCCGACCGTCATCACCGAGCCGGTCTCCTGGTGGCGTCGTCTCGATGTGGATGCTCGCGCCCTCGAGCTCGCTCCTCGCACCTGCACCGGCTGGCGGTTTCAGGCCACGGCCGACGACGGGCGCAGCTGCGTGTTCGACGTGCGCGACGAGGGCGACCCGGCGCGCTGGTTCGTCGTGAAGGTCTACGAGTAGTGGTCAGCCGCGCTCGATGAGCTGCGCGAGCTGCTCGATGAACGCATCGAAATCGGTCGAGTCACGGATGAGCTCGGCCACATCGCGGCGGCTCGCGAAGACCTCGACG
This sequence comes from Actinomycetota bacterium, assembly GCA_005778835.1. GTDB lineage: Bacteria > Actinomycetota > Actinomycetes > Actinomycetales > Microbacteriaceae > Microcella. Next base: position 16,288 of record SXMG01000156.1, on the reverse strand, counting down.
AACTGGTCGAACAAGGGCTGGAAGCGCGCCCGGCCCTCGGCACTGAAGGCGATGAAGGCGACGACCGAGACGCGGGCATCCCCCCACGCAATCGGAGTGGGCGAGAGGGCGATGGCGATCGCGGTGCGCTCGGCGGTCAGGCCCATGGCGTGCGGCACGGCGAGCACTTCGGTGAAGGCGGTCGACGACATGCGCTCGCGCTCGAGGGCTCCGGCGACGTAGGCCTCGTCGATGACCTCGGCGTCGACGAGCGCGGCTCCGAGGCCGCGGATGATCGACTCGGGGTCATCGCCGGGCGGAGTGGTGAAGAACAGGCGCTCGTCGAAGTACTCGAGCAGCTCGTCGGCGATGCGCGTGCGGCGGCGATGGCGTCGCACGCGCGAGGCGGCGGTGCGGATGGCGTCGATGTCGTCGTCGGTGAGGAACGGCTGCACGACAACGACTCCCTCGCGGGCGGAGGTCGTCGGAATCGTCGAGATGACGAGATCGCTCGTGAGCTCGCGCGGGTCGACGTCGGTGCGGGTCACCACGAACTCGACGCTCACCTCACCGCCGAGCTCGCGCTCGATGCGCGTGCGCAGAATCGTGTGCAGGTCGTAGTAGCTCGGGCACACGATCGTGCACGAGACGCGCTCTTCGCGGCGCGACACCCGCTCGAGGTGCGAGCCCAGGTGCAGGGCGATGTACGAGATCTCGTCGTCGTCGACCGTGATGCCGCGCTCTCTCTGCACGATCGAGGCGATGTAGACGGCGATGTCGAAGATGAGCGGGTACGAGCTCTTGATCGAGCGCGTCAGCGGGTTGCGCGTGTGCGCGTTCTCGCGGGCCCGGGCCACGAGGTTGCCCAGGTGGATCGCGAGGCGCGTGATGAACGCCTCGTCACGGAAGTCGACGACGTACTCCTCGAGCACGAGGTCGACGATGCGCCGCACTGTTGCGACGTCGTCGCTGTCGACGACCGTCTCGCCGGCGGGGCCGTTGCCCGGAGCGATCACGCGCGTGATGAGCAGCCGGGCGAGGTAGTCGGTGTCGGCGAGCGTCAGCGCGACCTCGAAGTGCTCGGTCGTGAGCCGCTCGAGAATCTGCACGATCGGCAGATGGCGCTCGGGCACGCTCGTGGTCGCCGCATCGGGAAGATGCTGATCGCGGCGCGCGCGGTCGACGGCGATCGCGACGTGCAGGATGACGGCGTCGATGCCGTACTCGTTGATGAAGAATCCGGCGCCGTCGAGCGCCTCGATGAGCTCGGTCTTGAAGGCGCCGAGCCCTGCGAGCGCGAACTCGCTCTCGATCGAGTCGAGGTCGAGCATGCCCTGCGTGCTCTCGCTCTGCACGAGGCTGCTGAGCAGTCGCCGGCGTGCGCCCTCGCTGCCGGTGAGCCGCACGACGCTGCCACGCCGCTCGAGCGATGCGCTCGCACCCTCGACGAGAGCCTTGACCTTGCGCAGATCGGCTTCGATCGTCGACTCGCTCACGAAGAGGCTGTCGGCGAGCGCGTGCACGTCGATGCCGAGGTGCGACTCGGTGAGTCGGCGCACGAGGTGGTGCACGCGGTCTTGCGGGGTCTCGGCCGCGCTGCCGCCGCGTTCGCGGCTCTCATCGAGGAACTCGGCGTACTGCTCGCGGTTCAAGCGATAGCCCGCCGTCGAGGCGGTGACGATGGCCCGGGGATGCGCGGCCGACTTCGCGGCCGCGACGTAGCTGCGCACCGAGCGCGTCGTCACACCGAGCTGCTCGGCGAGCTCGGTCGCCGTGACCCAGTCGTCTGCCTGGAACAGCAGCTCGAGCATCCGCCCGTATTTGTCGGCCATCGTGCTTGTCACTGTAGACGAGGGCGTACCGCACCCGACTTTCCGCAGGGTCGGAAGCAGGTCTAGTGGAACGGTGCGGGGCGCTCGCGCAGAGTGGAGATCACCACCGCTCCGACTGCACGCCCCGTGGCTCAGCCACGACCCCGGATTGACCGCAAGGAGGCGATCATGACCCGCACGGCAGCGATCGTCTGCGCGGCCGGAGTCGCGAGCACCTTCCTCGCCAGGGCCCTGCGCGAGCAGCTCGCGCAGCACGAGCTCGACTGGAACGTCGAACCGCTCGCCGCCGATCAGCTGCCCTCGCGCGCAGCCGAGCTGTCGATCGTGCTCGTCGGGCACCACCTCGCAGAGCAGTTCGCCGAGGTGCGCGACGCCCTCGCCGAGACCGGCGTGCCGGCCTACCTGCTCGATGCTGACGACCACGCGAGCGCCGCCCGTCAGGCTCTCGCGCTGCTGCTCGCCCGCGATTCCCGCACGACCGTCTCTTCGCCGCTCGACTCGTAGAAAGAAGCTCCTCATGGCTGAACGCACTCTCACCGTCGCATCGGCGCACGGTCTGCACGCTCGCCCCGCCGCTCTCTTCGTCAAGGCGGTCACCGACTCGGGTTGCGCAGTCGAGCTGCAGAAGGGCGAGCGCAAGATCAACGCCGCGAGCATTCTGGGTGTCGTCTCGCTCGGCATCGAGCACGGTGACGAGGTCGTGCTGCGCGTCGACGGCGACAACGCCGACACCGTGCTCGACTCGCTCGCGGCCTTTCTCGAGAAAGACCACGACGCATGAGCGGTACTGACACTCGTGATTCGGTGATGCGCGGCGTGGGCATCGGCCGGGCGACCACGGTCGGCCCCGTGCTGCGCATGCCCGAGCCCGTCGCCGACCCCGTCGACACCCCGAGCGAGCTGGAGCCCGCCGCCGAGTTCGAGCGAGCCACCACATCGCTCGCCGCGACGGCCGCGCAATTGCGCGAGCGCGGCGAGAAGGCGGGCGGCACGGCCGCCGAGGTGCTGGATGCTCTCGCGATGATGGCCGAAGACCCAGCCCTCGCGGCCGACGTGCAGCACCGCACCGAAGACGGCGCCACCGCCGAGTTCGCCGTGCACGCCGCCATGGCGACCTTCCGCGACATGCTCGTCGGCATGGGGGGCTACCTCGGCGAGCGCGCCGGCGACCTCGACGATGTTGCGCGCCGTGCCATCGCCCACCTGCAGGGGCTGCCCGCTCCCGGGGTGCCCGACTCGCCCGAGCCCTTCGTGCTCGTCGCGCGCGACCTGGCCCCGGCCGACACGGCCACGCTCGACCTCGATCTCGTGCTCGCGCTCGTGACGACCGACGGCGGCCCGACCTCGCACACGGCGATCCTCGCCCGTGAGAAGGGCATCACGGCCGTCGTCGGCGCCGCCGAGGCGAGCGCGCTGCGTGACGGCGACATCGTGCTCGTCGATGCCGAGAACGGTACCGTCGAGCTCGACCCCGCTCAAGAGCGCATCGATCTCGCGCTGCAGCGCACTCAGACCCTCGAGGCGATCCGTGCGCAGAGCTCAGGCCCCGGCCGCCTCGCCGACGGCCACGCCGTGCCGCTGCTCGCCAACATCGGGTCGGTCGACTCGGCTCGTGAGGCTGCAGCGCGCGGCGCTGAAGGCGTCGGGCTCTTCCGCACCGAAGTGCTGTTCCTCGGCGCGGAGAAGGCTCCGAGCGTCGACGACCAGGCGGCCACCTACCGCGAGGTCTTCTCCCACTTCGCCGACCAGAAGGTCGTCGTGCGCGTGCTGGATGCCGGTGCCGACAAGCCGCTCGCGTTCCTCACCGATTCGGGGGAGGAGAACCCCGCGCTCGGGCGTCGGGGCCTGCGCGCCCTGGCAGCGCACGAGCACGTGCTGCGCGACCAGCTCACGGCGCTCGCGCAGGCGACGGCAGACTCGGAGGCCTTCGTGCAGGTCATGGCGCCGATGGTGTCGACCGCGGCCGAGGCGCAGTACTTCTGCGACCTCGCGCACGAGCTCGGCATCGAGGTCGCCGGCGTCATGGTCGAGGTGCCCTCGTGCGCGATCCTCGCCGACCACGTCGCACCCCGTGTCGACTTCATGAGCATCGGCACCAACGACCTCACGCAGTACGTGTTCGCCGCCGACCGCCTGCTCGGTACGGTCGCGAACCTGCAGAACCCGTGGCACCCCGCGGTGCTGCGTCTCATCGAGCAGGTCGGCGCCGCCGGCCGCGAGCACGACGTGCCGGTCGGCATCTGCGGCGAAGCCGCGGCCGACCCGCTGCTGGCCGTCGTGCTCGTCGGCCTCGGCGCGACGAGCCTCTCGATGTCGTCCTCCGCGATCGCCGACGTGCGGGCCGAGCTGGCCCTGCACACGCTCGACGACGCCCGCAGACTCGCCGCACTCGCCGTGTCGGCCGAGAGCGCCGAAGCCGCCCGCCAGGCGGTGCTCGACGCAGCCCCCACCCATCCCTAACCAGAGCATCACCCCTCACAACAAGGAGCGACACCCATGACGACGACGTCAGCACCTCGCACGAGCGCGAGGGTCCGGGTCCAACGATTCGGAACCTTCCTCAGCGGGATGATCATGCCCAACATCGCGGCCTTCATCGCGTGGGGCTTCATCACCGCCTTCTTCATCCCCACCGGCTGGACGCCGAACGCGACCCTCGAGGCGCTCGTCGGCCCGATGATCATCTACTTGCTGCCGCTGCTCATCGCGAACACCGCAGGCCGCATGGTCTACGGCACGCGCGGCGGCGTCGTGGCCTCGATCGCGACCATGGGCGTCATCGTCGGCACGACGATCCCGATGTTCCTCGGCGCCATGATCGTCGGCCCGCTCGCGGCCTGGCTCATGAAGAAGGTCGACGCCCTCTGGGCCGGCAAGATCCGCGCCGGCTTCGAGATGCTCGTCGACAACTTCTCGGCAGGCATCCTCGGCTTCGGTCTCGCGCTCGGTGCCTTCTTCGGCATCGCGCCGGTCGTGACCGTGCTGAGCGACGCGCTCGGCGCCGGTGCCAAGTTCCTCACCGAGACCGGTCTGCTGCCGCTCGCGAGCCTCGTGATCGAGCCCGGCAAGGTGCTCTTCTTGAACAACGCCATCAACCAGGGTGTTCTCACCCCGTTGGGCATTCAGGAGGCCGCCGAGACCGGCAAGTCGATCCTCTTCCTGCTCGAGGCCAACCCCGGCCCCGGCCTGGGTCTGCTGCTCGCCTTCACGTTCTTCGGTGTCGGCATCGCACGCGCGACCGCTCCGGGCGCCATCATCATCCACTTCCTCGGTGGCATTCACGAGATCTACTTCCCGTACGTGCTCATGAAGCCCGTGCTCATCGTCGCGATGATCGCGGGAGGCATGACCGGCATCACGACGAACTTGATCTTCGAGTCGGGTCTGCGTGCGCCGGCGTCGCCGGGCAGCATCTTCGCGGTGCTCATCCAGACCGCGAGCGACAGCTACGTGGGTGTGATCCTCTCGGTAGTCCTCTCTGCAGCTGCCTCGTTCCTCGTGGCCGCCGTGATTCTGCGGGCGAGCCGTAAGCGCGACCTCGAGGCCCTCGAGTCGGGTGCTGACGGCTTCACCAACGCGGTGTCGCAGAACGCCACCCTCAAGGGCGGCGAGAGCCGCGTGGGCGACCTGCTCGGCACGACGTCGACGGCCACGAAGATCTCGACCGTGGTCTTCGCCTGCGACGCCGGCATGGGCTCGAGCGCCATGGGAGCCACCGTGCTGCGCAAGATGCTGAAGGATGCGGGGGTCGAGGGGGTCACCGTGACCAACAAGGCCATCGCGAACCTCGACGAGACGGCAGACTTGGTGATCACCCACCAAGACCTGACGGCTCGGGCGCAGAGTCAAGCGCCGCACGCAGAGCACGTCTCGGTCGAGAACTTCATGAACAGCCCGCAGTACGGCATGGTCGTGGAGCACATCAAGGCTCAGCAGAGCTGATCGAGTTCGAGTAGCGAAAGGCCAGGGATTCCCGTGACCACCACCGTATTGACCACCGACCGCATCGTTCTGAGCGGCACCGCGCGCACTCGAGACGAGGCGATCGCCGAAGCGGCGCGCCTGCTCGAGGCGGCGGGTGCTGTGACGAGCGACTACGAAGCGACGATGCGGCAACGGGAATCCCTGGTCTCGACCTTCATGGGCAACGGCCTCGCGATTCCGCACGGCACCAACGAGGCGAAAGAGGCGATTCTCGCCTCGGCCTTGACGATCGTGCGGTACGACGAGCCCATCGACTGGGACGGCAACCCCGTTCGGGTCGTGGCCGCCATCGCGGGCAAAGACGGCGGCCACATGGCCGTGCTCTCGTCGCTCGCGCTGGTCTTCAGCGACGACTCGGCCGTCGAGCAGCTGCTCGCGGCCGAGTCGCCGCAGCAGGTACTCGATCTGCTGGGCGACGTTAACGACGCAGCATGACCGCCGTTCACTTCGGCGCCGGCAACATCGGCCGCGGCTTCATCGGCCTGCTGCTGCACGAGGCCGGGCACGACCTCGTCTTCGTCGACGTGAACGCCCCCCTTATCGCGGCCATCCAGGCCGCCGACAGCTATCAGGTCATCGAGATCGGCCCGGGTGGCCGCGAGCACGCGGTCACGGGCTTCACCGCGATCGACAGCGCGGCCGACCGTGAGGCGGCTGTTGCCGCCGTCGCGACGGCCGACTTCGCCACCACTGCGGTCGGGCCGACCGTGCTGCGCTTCATCGCGCCGGTCATCGCCGACGCACTGAGGCTGCGGTCGACGGATGCTGGGCCGCTGATCGTCATGGCCTGCGAGAACGCCCTCCAGGCCACCGACCTGCTCCGTGCCGAGATCGCCACGCTGCTGGCCGATGCCCCCGAAGCGCTCGAGCGGGCGATCTTCGCCAACACGGCCGTCGACCGCATCGTGCCGACCGCCGACCCGGCCGACGGCCTCGACGTGCGCGTCGAGCCTTTCTGCGAGTGGGCGATCGAGGTGGGGCCGTTCGGAGATGCCATACCGAGCATCCCGGGCGCGCACTTCGTCGACGACTTGGCCCCCTCGATCGAGCGCAAGCTCTTCACCGTCAACACGGGGCACGCGACGTGCGCCTACTTCGGTCGCGCCGCCGGGCACGAGTTCGTGCACGAAGCCGTCGCCGACCCCGCCGTGCACGCCTCGGTCGAGGCGGCACTGCGCGAGACCTCGCAGCTGCTCGTCGCGCGCCACGGCTTCACGGTCGAGGTGCAAGACGCGTACCGCGAGACGGCGCTCAGCCGCTTCGCCAATGCCGCGCTCGCCGACCCCGTCACGCGCGTCGGTCGACAGCCGCTGCGCAAGCTCTCGCGGCACGAGCGCTTCCTGTCACCGGCAGCGGCGCTCGCCGAGCTCGGCACGACGCCGAAAGCCCTGCTCGCCGCGATCGGCGCCGCCCTGCAGTTCAGGGTCGACGACGACCCCGAGAGCGTCGAGCTCGCCGAGGTGCTCGGCTCACGTTCTGCCGCCGAGGTCGTCGAGACCGTCATGGGCATCGAGCCCTCGCACCCGCTCTACGCGCCGTTGCTTGCTGTCGTCGAGGCCGCTCAGGCCTGACGGAGCTACTCGCCGGCCGCGTCTGCGGCGTCTGTGGTGTCTGTGGCGCCTGCGGCGCTGGCGACGGGCGCCGGCCGACGACGGGCGCGGCGCACGATCAGCAGCACCGCAAGCCCGAGCAGGCCGAGCAGCACGAGCCACGGCAGCAGCACGCCCAACAGCACGAGCAGCCCCGAGCCGAAGGCGACGAGGGCCTCCCACCCGGTGATGAGCCCGGTGAGGAAGGTGTCGGGCTCGGTCACCGGAGCCACATCGCGCGAGCCGAGCACCAGGGTGATGGTCGAGAGGCCCACCTGGTCGGCGAGATAGCGCTGCTGTGCCTCGAGGCTCTCGAGCTCGGCCTGGCGGTCGCTGATGGCGGTCTCGAGCGCGATGAGGTCTTCGACGGTCGCCGCCGCATCCTGCAGCGCCAGCAGCCGCGTGATCGACGAGCGCAGGGCCGTCAGGCGAGCGTCGATGTCTTGCACCTCACGCGTCACGTCAGAGGCGCTGAGCCGCAGCTCTTCGACCTCTCCGAGCTCTTTCAGCCGGTCGAGCGTGGCGGTGAGCCGCTCGGCGGGGATGCGCAGCGTCAGTTCGGCACCTCCCGCATCTCCACCCTGGGGGGCGAACTCCTGTCGACCGTCGACCCGGCCGCCGGCGGCCTCGGTGATCGACACCGCCTCGGATGCCGACTCGAGCGGAGCATCCACCGTCACATACAAGAAGCCCGTCGTGATGACCGAGCGGTCGTCAGAGAGGTCGCCGCTCGATTCGTCGCTGACGAACTCGCCGTCGGCGCCGACGGCGGGGGCACCGCCCTCGAACCCGCCACCGTCGGCAAGGCCGTCTGAACTCGTCTCGACGGTCGACATGGCCGCGCACCCGCTCAGCAGCGAGGCGGCGACAGCGAGGACGACGATGGTGCGGAAGCGGGGGTGTGCGGTCATGGCGCTCACGCTAGACCTCACGATCGGCGCGTCACCACCCAACGTTTTCGGCCGAAACGCGATCGTGACCTGTGCCCTTGCCGTGAGAAGACAGAGGGATGGGCGAGAAGCCGGATTCGCCGCCGTGGGCGTGGCTATGGTCGGAGAATTCCTACGCGACTAGGGGTGGACGCGAAGGACTGGGGGGTCGGCTCACGCCGGCCCCCCTTTCTCATGCCGCGGTTCTCGTTGCGTGGTTCTCAGGCCCCGCCAGTGCTGAGGGGCATCCGCCATAATTCCGTCATGGGCGTGGTCGAGTGGTGGCGGCGGCGGGATGCTCCGCTGCTGAACGTCGCCGGTGACACCGGCAGCGGGCCGGTCGTCGTGATGATCCACGGCATCGCCTCGTCGTCGGTGACCTTCCACCACCTCGTGCCCCTGCTCGAGGCCGGCCACCGCTGCATCACGATCGACATTCTCGGTTTCGGCGACTCGCCCGCGCCGCCGGGGTCGACCTACACGCTCGCCGAGCATGTCGCGGCGCTCGACCGCACGATCCGCTCGCTCGGGCTGCGCGAGCCGTTCACGCTCATCGGCCACTCGCTCGGCAGCCTCATCGCCGCGCGGTACGCCGCGACCCACCGTCGCGAACTGCATCGCCTCGTGCTCGTGAGCTCGCCGATCTACCTGCCGCCCGCCGTGCTCGGCGACCGACTCGACCGCGCGAGCATGGGCGCCTACTTCACGCTCTACGAGTTTCTGCGCACCAATGCGAGCTTCACGCAGCGCACCGCTGCGGCGCTCGCCGCCGTCGCTCCGATCAAGAACGTGCTCGAACTCACCGAGCGGAACTGGGAGCCGTTCATGCTCTCGCTCAAGAACGCGATCGAATCGCAGACGACCCTCGCCGATGTCTCGCGCGTGCGGGTGCCGATCGACCTCGTCTACGGCGCGCTCGACCCCTTTCTCGCCCCGGGCGGCATCGCCATCGTCGAGCAGCTGCGGCACGTGCGCTCGCACCGCGTCTCGGGGGTCGCGCACATCATCAGGCCCAAGCTCGCCGCCGCGGTCGCGAAGGTCGTCACCGAGCCGACGGCGCCTTGGGTGGCCTCGAGCGGCGAATAGGCTGGCGTCATGAAGACTTCGACTCTCGGCCGCACCGGCGCCACTGTTTCTGCCATCGGACTCGGCACCTGGCAGCTCGGCGCCGACTGGGGCGACGTGAGCGAGGCGGATGCTCACGCGGTGCTCGACGCCGCCGTCGAGTCGGGCGTCACGATGTTCGACACGGCCGACGTCTACGGCGATGGCCGCAGCGAGCAGCTCATCGGCCAGTACCTGCGCCAGCGCCCCGACGCGACCGTCTTCGTCGCCACCAAGATGGGCCGCCGTCTGCCCCAGGTGCCCGAGAACTACTCGACCGAGAACTTTCGCGCCTGGAACGAGCGCAGCTTGAAGAACCTCGGCGTCGAGACCCTCGACCTCGTGCAGCTGCACTGCCCGCCGACGCCCGTCTACTCGATCGACCGCGTCTACGACGACCTCGACCAGCTCGTCGCCGAGGGCAAGATTCGCCATTACGGCGTGAGCGTCGAGACCTCGGCCGAGGCGCTCACGGCCATCGCCCGCCCGAATGTCGCGAGCGTTCAGATCGTGCTCAACGCCTTCCGGCTCAAGCCGCTCGACGAGGTGCTGCCCGCTGCGATCGCCGCCGGTGTCGGCATCATCGCGCGTGTGCCGCTCGCCTCGGGGCTGCTCAGCGGCAAGTACGCGAAAGACACCACGTTCGCCGAGAACGACCACCGCACCTACAACCGCGATGGCTCGCACTTCGACCAGGGCGAGACGTTCGCCGGGGTCGACTTCGCGACGGGCGTCGAGGCTGCGCAGGAGTTCTCGGCGCTCGCCGCCGAGCACGGGCTCGAGCCCGCGACCGCCGCGCTCGCCTGGCTCGCGCAGCTGCCGGGTGTGAGCACCGTGATTCCCGGCGCCCGCTCTCCCGAGCAGGCGCGCGCCAACGCCACGGCGGGCGAGGTGGCCGAGCTCGGCCCCGAGTTCCACGCCCGCGTCGTCGAGCTCTACGACCGCCGGTTCCGCGCCGCGGTGCACGAGCGCTGGTAGCGAGCGCGGCGTGAGCACACGCGCAGACACCGGCGCAGCATCCGGAGCAGCCCCGCAGCCTCGGGGACTCGGCCGCACCTTCGCGAACGTCTTCACCGCCAACCTCGCCTCGAGCCTCGGCGACGGCATCGCGCGCACGGCCTCGCCGCTGCTGGCGGCACGACTCACCGACGACCCAGTGCTCATCGCGGGCATCGCCGCCGTCGCGATGCTGCCGTGGCTGTTCTTCGCCCTGCCCGCGGGCATTCTCGTCGACCGCATGGACCGCCGTCAGGCACTCGCGCTCGCGGCGGGCGTGCGCACAGCGCTCGCCGTGGTGCTCGTCGTGCTCGTCGCGACGAACTCGCTCACCATCTGGTGGCTCTACCTCGTGATCTTCGTCTACGGCGCGTGCGAAACGCTCTACGACGGCGCCATCCGCGCCGTCGTGCCGAGCGTCGTGCCGAAGAAGAGCCTGCCGCGCGCCAACGCCCGCATCGAAGGCGCTGAGCTCGTCGTGCAGAACTTCGCGGCCGCGCCGCTCACCTCGGCACTCTTCGCCGTGGCGGTGCTGATCCCCATCGGCGGGCTCGTCGCCGCGTTCGGTCTCGCCGCTCTGCTCGCGGCCCTGCTGCCCGCCGTCGCCTCGGGTCGGCAGTTCCATGCCGCGGTGGCGACGGGCGAGACCCGCGAGGTGGTGCCGTTCCGCACGCAACTCGCCGACGGCTGGCACTTCATCATGGGCAACCCGATGCTGCGCACGCTGTGGTTCGTGAGCATCCCCGTCGCGATCCTGTTCTCGGCGTCGGGGGCGACGCTCGTGCTCTTCGTGCTCGACACGCTGGCGATTCCGGAGGCGGCCTTCGGGCTGTTCCTGCTCGCCGGGGCCGTGGGCGGGCTGCTCGGGTCGGTCGTCGCCTCCCGGCTGGCGGCCCGATTCGGACTCGGACCGGTGATGGCGGCGATGAACCTGCTCGCGGGCATTCTCGTGCTGCTCACCGGGCTGCTGCCGGTGCCGATCGCCGCGATCATCTTCTTCGCGCTCGGCGCCGCGACGACGACGATCTGGAACGTGCTCATGATGTCGTTCCGCCAGTCGATCATCCCCGGACGCCTGCTCGGGCGCGTGCACGGCACGTGGCGCACGCTGCTGTGGGGCACGATGCCCATCGGCTCTCTGCTGGGCGGTGCGCTCGCGCTCATCGACCTCACCGTGCCGTGGATCGTCGGCGGCGCCGGCATCACCGTGCTCGGGCTCATCTTCTACCGCTTCTTGATGACGCTGCCCAACCCGGAAGACATCGACAACGGCGATGCGCCTCCGCCGGCGACGGGTGCGATCCCCGTCGTGCCCGCCGCGTGACTCGAGCCGCCGTGCCCTACTCGCTCGCCCGCCACCCGTTCCCGCCCGCCGAGCGGCGGCTGGTGCTCGGCGAGCGCACCGTGCTGGCTCAGGCGGGCAGCGACGCCGCTGTGACCGACTCGTACGTGCGACTGCGACTGGTCGAGGCCGCGCCGGGCGAGCTCGCGGGCTTCGTCGCCCCGGGCGGAGGAGATCACGTGACGGTGGCCGTCGGCTCGGCTGACGGCGGCGACGTCGTCGTCGATGACGTCGACAGCTCACGCGCCGAGTTCCGCACCGAGACCGTCGTCGACCATTCTGTCGACGAGGGCTGGATCGACCTCGACGTGTTCGTGCACGGCGAATCCGGCGCCGAGCTCGGGGTGATCGGCGCGTGGGCCGCGCGCGCTCCGCTCGGGTCGCCCGCCGTCATGCGGGGCCCGAAGGGCTCGGTCGTGCTCTCCGGAGCGCCCCGCGAAGTCGTGCTCGCGGGCGACGACAGCGCCCTGCCCGCCGTGCGCCGCTATCTGCGGATGCTCGGCCCGAGCATCACGGGATACCTGCTGCTCGAGACGCGCTTCGACCTCGCTGCGCTCAGCATCGAGCCGCCCGCGGGGCTCAGCGTGAGCATCCTGACCCCGGATGTCGACGGGCCGAGCGCTGCTCTGGTGGACGCTCTGCAGGCGCTGCCGGCGCCCACCGACCCGCTCGAGCGCTTCTTCTTCGCGTGCGGCGAGCAGTCGATCGTCGCGCCGGGCCGCGCGCTGCTCGCCGAGTGGGGCATCGACGTCGAGCGCGCCGTGCTCAAGGGTTACTGGAAGCGCTGACGACCCTTACGGGGTCTCGGCGGCGTGCAGCCACTCGAGCAGGTGCTGCAGGGTCGCCTCGGGGGCATCGCGGTGCACGCTGTGCCCGGCGCCGGGCACCACGACGTGTTCGAACAGTGGGTTCGCGGCGAGCACTTCGGCGGCGTGCTCGCCAGCAAACATCGACCCGTGCGCGGGGTCGGCGGCGATCACGAGGGTCGGTGCGGTGACGTGCGCGACGTACGACGTGCAGTCCCAGTCGTCGTTGTCGAGCACCGAGCGCTCGAGCGCGTACCGCGACGCGGCCTTCACCGCCCGCACGCGAAACTCGACGTCGAGCGGGTGCCAGTGCGGAAACTGCTCGGCGATGCTCTCGACCGTGGCGCCGTCGAAGTTGGCGAGCTGCCCGTCGAGCACGGCCTGCCGCGCAGCGGGGTCGAGAGTGAGCGCGGGGTCGAGCAGCACGAGACGGCGGGTGAAGTCGGCGTCGGTGCCCGCGGCCTGCATGGCGGCGGCGGCGCCGATCGAGTGGCCCACCACGAGATCCCACGCGCGGCCGTCGTCGTGGCGCGTGCCGAGCAGATCGCCCGCGAAGTCGTCGATGCGGTAGCGGGATGCTCGCGGAGCGTCGCCGTGCCCTCGCAGATCGACGGCCGTCGCCGACCACCCCTGTTCGGCGAGGCCCTCGCTGAGCCGCCACGTGGTCTGAGCGGATGACCCCAGCCCGTGCACGAGCAGCGCGCGTCGGGGGGCGTGCGCATCGCCCCAGTGCCAGCGGGGCAGCGTCACGGTGCTCATGGCCAGGAGCCTAGCGCCGCGAATCTGCTGGGTGCGGGAATCGATCGGCGAGCATCCCGGTTGCCGAGGGCATGACTCGCATTCTCATCATCGTCGGTTCCGTTCGCCCCGGCCGTGTCGGCCTGCCCGTCGCCCACTGGGTGCGTGATCGCGTCGAGGCCGCGGGCCACGACGTCGACTTCGCCGACCTCGCCGAGCTGAACCTGCCGTTCATGGACGAGCCCGAGCACCCCGGCAAGCGCGCCTACACCAAGCCGCACACGCTCGCCTGGAGCGCCCGCGTCGACCAGGCCGACGCCGTGCTGCTCGTGAGCCCCGAGTACAACCACAGCTACAGCCCCGCGCTCAAGAATGCGCTCGACTTCCTCATGCACGAGTGGCAGGGCAAGCCGGCAGGCGTCGTCGCCTACGGCGGAGCGTCATCGGGCCTGCGCGCCGCCGCCGCTCTCGACCAGGTTCTCAGCACGCTTGGCCTCGTGCGCGTGCCGGTCGACGTGGCCATCAGCGGTCCGGCGGCGCATATCGCCGACGGCGTCTTCACGGCGACCGAGAAGCATGACGCGGTGCTCGGCCGCATGATCGAGTCGCTCGGCCGCTACGCCGAGGCGCTGCGCCCGCTGCGTCCGTAGCGGCACTCAGCTGACGATCTCGACCGGTTCCGTGTCGGGAATCGGGCTGGCGTCGCGTCCACGCAGGTCGGGATGCCAGCCTCGGAACAGCACAGCGACGAGCAATCCGGCCACGGCGAACGCGATCGATGCCCAGAAGCCGCCGATCGGGCCGAAATCGTCGATCAGGAAGCCGGCGATCGCCGAGCCGAGCGCGGCGCCGATGAGCTGGCCGGTTCCGAGCCAGCCGTAGGCCTCGGCCGTCTCGCTGAACTTCACGCTCGCCGAGACGATCGCAAACATGACGGCGAGCACGGGCGCGATGCCGATGCCCGCCACGAGCAGGGCGAGCGCGAGCCACCAGAACTCGAGGGCGAACGGCGCCATGGCCATGCCGACCACGACGATCGCGAAGCGGCGGGCGAGAGCCCAAGGTCCGATCGGCAGGTGCCCCATCGACAGGCCGCCGATGAGCGAGGCGATGGCCCACAGCCCGAACAGGATGCCCGCCTCGGTGCCGCCCTCGCCGAACACGGCCACGACCCCGACTTCGATCGAGGCCGCCGAGCCGATCAGCAGGAAGCCGCACACGGTCGCCAGCAGCACCGCGCGGTTCTTCATGACCACGCCGAGCTTGCGGCGGCTCGGCGGAATGCGCACCTTGCCGACCTCGGGGCTCGCGATGAACCAGATGCCGCCGCCTACCAGGAACCCGCCCGCGACGGCGATGGCGACGATCGGCGAGACCTGGGTGGCGAGCACGACCGTGATGAACGGGCCGGTGACCCAGATGATCTCCTGCGCCGAGGCGTCGAGCGAGAACAGGGGGGTGAGCTGCTTGCCGGTGACCATCTTCGGGTAGATCGTGCGCACGGCCGGTTGGATCGGCGGCGTCGAGAGGCCGACGATGAGACCGGTGAGCATGTAGGCCCACAGCGGCAGCAGCGCGAAGCCGACGATGAAGATTCCTGTCGCGCAGATGACGAGCGTCACGATGAGCACGGCGCGCATGCCGAACCGGCCCATCCAGCGGCTCGTGAGCGGCCCGGCGACGGCCTGGCCGACGCTGGTGGCGGCGAGCACGAGCCCGGCGGCACCGTACGAGTCGAAGATGCGCTCGATGTGGATGAGGAACGCCAGCGAGAGCATCCCGGAAGGAATGCGCGCCGTCAATTGCGCCGCGATGATGCGCGCCACGCCGGGCGTTCTCAACAGGTCGGTGTATCCACTCACAAGGAGTCCAGCCTAGGGTGTACGGAGTCGGTTGCCGGAAGGCCCCAGAACGCGTGATTCAGGGGTGATTCGCGGCGCTTCTCGGCGTGTCGGTGCTTGCCCACAGGCTGGGGATAAGTCCGCGAACTTATCCCCAGTTGTGGACGACACGCCCACTACATCTTGGGTGTCACCAATGTCGGAGCCCCGATATATAGTGATGGAACCGCGCAGGGGGTACCGCGCGATCGGCCCGGAATTCCGGGCTTTTTCTGACCAGAGGCAGACCGTTCTTCAGGAGCACAGCTGCCGCACCGCACGAAGAAACAGCGCCGACGGCGCGAGAGGGAGAGTGGCCACGTGAGCATCACGGTCGTCAAGCGCGATGGAACCCGAGAGCCGTACGACGCGAACAAGATCAACCTGGCGATCGAGAAGGCCGCGCACGACCTCGATGACTCGATCGCCTGGGTCACGCAGATCGCGAGCGAGCTCGAACTGACGCTCTTTGACGGCATCTCGACCCAGCAGCTCGACGAGGCGGTCATCCAGGTCGCCCTGCAGAACGTCAAGGACGACCCGGCGTTCGACGTCGTCGCCGCGCGTCTCCTGCTCAAGACCATCTACAAGCGCGTGCTCGGCGACTACGAGACCGACGACGAGCTGCGCCAGCTGCACCAGGATCACTTCTCGGCCTACATCCACCGCGGTGTCAACGAGCAGCTGCTCGACCCCCGGTTCCCCGACCTCTTCGACCTCGAGAAGCTCGCCGCGGTGCTCGAGCCGGCCAACGACGGCCTGCTCAAGTACATCGGCGTCGTCACGCTCAACAACCGCTACGGCATCAAGGCGCGCAACAACGAACCGCTCGAGACCCCGCAGTACTTCTGGATGCGGGTCGCCATGGGCCTGTCGCTCAACGAGGCCGACCCCACGACGCACGCGATCGCCTTCTACGACAAGATGTCGAAGCTCGAGTACCTCGCCGCCGGCTCGACCCTCGTCAACGCGGGCACGAGCTACCCGCAGCTCTCGAACTGCTTCGTCATGGAGATGCAAGACGACATCGAGCACATCGCCAAGAGCGTGCGCGACGTCATGTGGCTCACGAAGGGCACGGGCGGTATCGGCCTGGCCGTCACGAAGCT
>SXMG01000012.1 GCA_005778835.1 Actinomycetota bacterium | reverse complement strand
GCGGCGCACTCAAAATGCGTTGTCCGAGAGGACGTGTGGGTTCGAGCCCCACAGCCGGTACGACCAGCACGGGCCCCCGCAGCATCAGGCCGGTCGGAAGCCCGTCGTCTCGGGCGGCAGCGCGTGCCTGATCATGAGGTGGCGGCTCACGGAGTACTCGAGAAGCGGCTCGATGCTCATGTCTTTGCCGAAGCCCGACTGCTTGACCCCGCCGTGCGGCGCCTCCGAGGCGATCGGAAGGTGGTCGTTCACCCAGGTCACGCCCACGTCGAGTCGCGCACTCACCCTCAGGGCTCTCGCCACATCGCGAGTCCAGACAGACGAGGCGAGACCGTAGGCGCTGTCGTTGGCCAGGCGGACGGCCTCGTCTTCGCCATCGACCGGCAGCACGACGAGCACGGGGCCGAAGACCTCGCCCTGCACGATCTCGGAACCCTGATCAGCGTTCACGACGAGCGCGGGCGTGAGATAGAACCCTGGTCGGTCGAGCGCAACGCCTCCCGTGAGCACCTCGGCTCCTGCCTCGCGGGCCCTGTCGAGATAGCCCGTGACCGCCGCACGATGGCGCTCTGTGACGAGCGGACCGATGTCGGTGGAAGGGTCGTGCGGGTCGCCGACTCGAATGCCGCCGAGCTTCTCGCGCAGCGCGTCGACGACCTGCTGGTAGACGCCGCGCTGCGCGTACACACGCGTCGCCGCCGTGCAGTCCTGACCCGAGTTGTAGGTGGCGCCGAGGGCGACGGCGTGCGCCATCGCGTCGAGGTCCGCATCGTCGAACACGAGCACCGGAGCCTTGCCGCCGAGCTCGAGGTGCACGCGCTTGACGCGGTCGACGGCTCCGGCCATGACCGAACGCCCGGTCGCGGTCGAACCGGTCACGCTGATCATGTCGACCTCTGCATGCCGCACGAGGGCCTCGCCCACGTCGCCTCCCCCCGTCACGACGTTGAGCACGCCGTCAGGAAGGCCGGCGTCTCGAGCGAGCTCGGCGATGCGGAGGGTCGTGCGCGGCGTCGTGGGAGCCGGTTTCAGAATCACGCTGTTGCCGGCAGCGAGAGCCGGCCCGGCCTTCCAGATTGCCATGATCAGCGGAAAGTTCCACGGCGTGATTCCCGCCACGACGCCGACCGGCCGCCGGGTGATGATCGAGGTGTAGCCGTCGCTCAGGCTTCCTGCTCCGGTGCCGTCGAGGCTGCGGGCCGCCCCCGCGAAGAAGCGGAGGTTGTCGACGGCGAACGGCAGCTCGCCGTCGCGCGCCACCGTGAGGGGCTTGCCGGTGTCGGCGACCTCCAGCGCGGCGAGCCCCTCCGCATCCGCCTCGATCGCGTCGGCCCAGCGCAGGAGCGCGAGCGAGCGTCCCGCGGGCGTCATCGCCGCCCAGTCGGCCTGAGAGGCGCGGGCCGCGGCGACCGCTCTCTCGGCCTGCGGGATGCTCGACTGCGCGAAGGCGGCGGAGACGGTGCCGTCGGCGGGGTCGATGAGCTCGATGCCCTCACCTGCACCCGGCTCGGAGGCGCCGTCGACGAAGGTGGACGTCGTGGTCATGATGGTGCCCTTTCTGAGGGAGCGTGCGGTCATGAGTTGAAGCCGAGCCCGAGCCGGTCGAGCGTGCGCAGCCAGAGATTGCGACGACCGCCACGGGCATCGGCGGCAATGATCGAGCGCCGCGTGAACTGGATGATCGGATTCCGGAACGGCTCGGGGGGGATCGGCATAGGCCGTCGGCGCACAATGCCGTACTGCAGTCGTGCAGAGTCGGTGCCGTCAAGCATGTCGAGGGCGACCTCCGCCGAGAACCGGGCGGCTCCCACACCGAGACCGGTGTGCCCGATGGCGTAGGCCACGCGGCCGCCCAGTGCTGTGCCATAGGCCGCGGTGAAGCGGGTCGTCGAGTCGATCGGCCCCGCCCATCTGTGGCTGAACCGCACGTCGCGCAGGCTCGGGAACGTCTCGACGAACTGCTCGGCGAGCAGGGCGTGCGAGTCTCCCGCATACCCGAGCTCGTCATCCAGCGCCCCGCCGCGGTGGTACACCGCGTCCCAGCCTCCCCACAGGATGCGATCGTCTGCCGTAAGCCGGTAGTAGTGGAACTGGTTGCCCGCGTCAGTGAGCCCCTGGGCCTCGGCCCATCCGATCGAGGCACGCTGCTCTGCGGTCAACGGCTCGGTCATGAGCACGTGGTCGTAGAGCGGCATGATGTACCCGCCGAGCCGGGCGAGGGGCGAGCGATAGGCCGAGGTCGCGATCACTGCCTGCCGGGCGCGCACGCGCCGGCCATCCGGGGTGTGCGCGACGACGTCGGCACCCGATCTCGAGAATCGGTCGATCCGGCTGTCTTCGTGGATGCGCGCCCCCCGTTGCTCGAGGTGCGCCGCCATGCCCCAGGCCATGCGCGCGGGATCGACGAGCGCATTGCCCGTGCGATCGCGCACTCCGGCGAGGTAGGTGGGCGAGTGCACGTCGGCCTGCACCTGCTCGCGATCCTGCCACTCGACCGTTTCGCCGTATCGCTCGGCCAGCGCGTGGGTCGAGCGCAGGGCATCCACCTGCCAGGGTTCGATCGCCACGGTCGTCTTGCCGACGACACGGAAGTCGCAGTCGATGCCCGCCCCCCGCAGGTCGTCGGCCATCGCCGCCAGATTATTGCGGCCCTCGGCCGTGATCGACGCCATGTCATCGGGCCAGAGCGCCTCGCCGTGCGCATAGCCGTGAGTGAGCGATGCGGAGACGAATCCCCCATTGCGACCGGTCGCGCCATGGCCGACTGTCTCAGAGTCGACGATCATGACGGAGCGTTCGGGATCTCGTTCGAGGGCGCGCCATGCTGCCCACAGCCCGGTGAAGCCCGCGCCGATCACGAGCAGGTCGCACTCGGCGCCGTCATCGACCGGCTCCCGGCGACCGGGTGCCTCGGCACGGTCGAGCCAGTAGGGCGCCCGCACTGCGTCGCGCAGCGAGGGCGGGAGGGGGCGACTCACCGAGTGCGCTCCCGACCGAGCGCCTCGAGTCGATCTGCCGCCTGCTGCAGGCCGGAGCGCGCACGGATCGCCTCGCCCGCGGCGCGGAGCTTCTCGACGTGCGCGGAGTCGGAGAGCTGCTCATCGATGGCCGCGCGCAGTTCTTCGGGCGTGAACGTGTAGGTCGAGAGCCGCCGGCCGTAGCCCTTCTCGTGCACACGCTGAGCGTTGTCGTACTGATCCCAGAACAGCGGCAGCAGCACCATGGGCTTGCCGAAGTGCATCGACTCGGTCGTCGTGTTGTTGCCGCCGTGCGTGATGACGAGGTCGACCATCGGCAGGATGCGGGTCTGCGGCAGGAACTCGGCGCCCCACATGTTCGACGCGAGCTCGATCTCGTCGTGCCGCGGACCCTTCGACACGATCACGCGGTACGGGCGGTCTGCGAGCGCGGCGATCACCGAGCGCATGAGATCGACGTCGGCGCTGCCGAGCGAACCGAGGCTGAAGTACACGAGCGGTCCGGGCTGGGCGAGGAACTCCTCAGGAATCTCCGGCTCCGCGTCGGTCTCCCGCACCGACGAGTCGAGGCGGATCCAGTCGTCACCCAAAGGCCGGGCGGCGACGTAGTCGAGCTCTTCGGGATACACGTAGAGGTTGAGATCTCCCGTGTGGATGAAGTCGAGGTCGGGCAGAGGCGGTGCTCCCTGCTCTTGCACCCAGCCGTCGAACTCCTCCCACATTTGGCGGTGCGTGCGGTCGTACTCGGCCCGGAAGGAGTCCCACTCGTCGCTCGGCGTCTCGGCGAGGCCGGAGAAGACCGGAGCGATGCCCGAGCCGCGAACCTCCAAGGGATTGCACGACACGATGCGCACGAAGGGCACGCCCGCCGTCACGAGCGCCGGGAACGTCAGCACGTTGTCCTCGACGATGACGTCGGGGCGCGTGCGGGCGATGATCTCCTTCAACTGGGGCTCGCAGTACTTGGCCCCGTCGATGAGCGTCTGCCAGATCGGCGCGGTGACCGTCTCGAGCTGCTCGGCAGTGGTGCGCCGGAACTCGGGGCTCATCTCGTTGATGTAGTCCTTCCAGAACTGCCCGGCATCTTGCTCCACCGCATCGTCGGCAGGCGGCGCGAGGTCGACGAGGTCTTCGTCGAAGCCGAGCTCGGCGAGCTTGCCGTCCCACGACGCCTCGGCGGCGAAGACCACGCGATGCCCGCGCCGGCGCAGCTCGTTGCCGATGCCGATGCAGTTGTTCGTGGGGCCGTAGGCGCTCTCAGGCATGAACAGGAAGGTCAGCGGAGTCGTCACGGGAAGGTCCTTTCGGTCGTGTGTCGGAGAGGGTGTGTCACGGTGGAGGCCGCCCTATCATGGAGTGCTCGGCACCGGGATGGCCGGCATGAGCGGGTCGGAGGGCGACGAGCATGGCGAGACCGAAGCGGCAGGATGCGCGTCGAGACGAGCTCGTGGCGGCGACTCAGCGCGCCATCCTCAAGAGCGGGCCTGACGGTGTGAAGCTCAACCGGGTCGCGGCCGAGGCGGGGCTCACCTCCGGCGCGGTGCTCTACTACTATCCCGACATCGACGAGCTCGTGCTCGAGGCCAACCGCGTCGGCATGGAGCGCTTCTACGACGACCGCATGCGCATGATCGAGGCGCTTCCGAACGATCCGATCGTGCGGCTGCGCGCCCTCATCGACTCGGGGCTGCCGCAGCAGGGTGATGACCCCGGCGTGCGGTTGCTGTGCGAGCTCGGCGGCTCTGCCGGCAGGAACCCTGTGCTCGCCGCCCTGCTCACGACGCTCTACGACCGCCAGGTGACGATGTACCAGACGGTGCTCGAGCACGGTGCGGCCGGCGGACTCTTCACGCTGAGCCAGCCCTCGATGCGCATCGCCCGCAATCTCGTTGCGCTCGAGGACGCGTACGGGTACCGCATCGTCGCCCGACACCCCTCCATCGGGCACGACGAGGCAGCAGAGCTGCTGCTCGACTACGCCCGGCTCGCGACCGGTCATCCGCTCACCGGTTCTTCGACCGTCTCCTGAGCCGGCGAGTCGTCCATCGCGACGATGCGCGCCCGCTCGGCGGACCACTCGGCGCCCAGGCGCTCCCCTCGGGCCGGTGCCTGCTCGGCATGCACGGTGCCGGTGAGCACGCCGAGGCCGCCCTCGAGCTCGAGGCGCACGCTCGTGCTGCCGCCGTGGAAGGTCGTGTCGACGACTACGCCGTCAACCCGACCGCCGCCAGCGGGGGTGAATCGAACGTCTTCCGGTCGCACCACCAGGGCGCCCGGCGCGCCAGCCGGCCCCCGGTGCGCGCCGCGGACGAGCCCCAGTGCGGTCTCGATGCCCTCTGCCGTCAAGGTGCCGGTGAACCGGCTGGAGGTGCCGATGAAGGTCGCGACGAAGTGGTCGGCGGGTTCGGCGTAGAGCCGAGCAGGAGTGTCGACCTGGCGCACCCGGCCGTGGTCGAGAACCGCGATGCGATCAGCCATCGACATC
>SXMG01000155.1 GCA_005778835.1 Actinomycetota bacterium | reverse complement strand
CAGTATTTCAGACATAGGCACTTATCATGTTCTTTTTGAAGCGCTGGATAGTTCTACGGCGGTGTCTAAGAGTGTACCCGTACAGGTGAATCCGAATCCTGTGGCGATGACAACACCGACACCGAGAAGGTGTGGGCGAAGTAGGTCGAGCTGTAGCGGGTGGGCACCGCGGGGTTGTCGAGACCCACGCGCTTCAGGGCGGCGGCCTCGAACGCGGCGACATCCGTCACCGCTGCGGCCTCGTCGGCGCTGAGCGTGTGCCAGGCCTGGTCGAGCCGCGCCGCGGCGAGGTACTCGCTCGTCGCGAAGCCCTCGCCCCAGAGCTGCGCAGCCCGAACGCGATCGAGCACCTCGGCCGGAATCGGCTCGCCGGTGACGTGGTGCACCGCGTAGTCGTTGACGATCTCGGGCCAGAGCATCCACATCTCGTTGACCTGGCTGGGGAATTCCACGAAGTCGCGGTAGACGTTGGTGCCGGTGAACCGGGGGTAGGTCACATGCGCGAAGAGGCCGTGCAGCGCGTGGCCGAACTCGTGGAAGAACGTGTTGACCTCGTCGTAGGTCAGCAGCGTCGGCTCGCCCGCTGCGGGCTTGGGAACATTGAGATTGTTGACGACGATCGTCGGATGCCCGAGCAGGGTGTTCTGCCCGATGAGCTCGTTCATCCACGCGCCGCCGCGCTTGCTGTCGCGGGTGTAGAGGTCGAGCAGGTAGAGGCCGAGCTCGGATCCGTCGTCGTTGCGCACCTCGAACACGCGCACCTCGGGGTGGTAGCCGACCAGGTCGGCGCGCTCGGTGAAGGTGATGCCGTACACCTTGGTGGCCGCGGCGAACACGCCCTGCTGCAGCACGCGCTCGGCCTCGAAGTAGGGGCGCAGTTCGCTCGTGTCGACGTCGTAGTCGGCCTTGCGCACCTTCTCGTTGTAGAACGCCCAGTCGTGCGCCTCGATCGGGTGGCCGGCGAGCGCTTCGAGCTTGGCCTGCTCGGCGGCGGCGTTGCGCGCAGCCGCGGGCGCGAGGCGCTCGAGCATCTCGGCCACGCGCGCGGGCGTCTGCGCCGTCTGGTCGGCCGTGACGAAGGCCGCGTGGTTCTCGAAGCCGAGCAGGGCGGCCCGCTCGGCCCGCAGCCGCACGATCTCGAGCAGCACCTCGCGGTTGTCGTGCTCTCCGCCGCGGCTTCCTCGAGCTCGCGACGCGGCCATGATGCGCTCTCGCACGTCGCGGTTCGTGAGGCTCTCGAGCCAGGGGTGACCCGTGGGCAGCACGAGCGTGATCAAGTACTTGCCGTCGAGCCCGCGGTCGGCAGCGGCTTGGGCCGCGGCGCTGATCTCGCCGGGGGAGAGGCCGTCGAGCTCTGCTGCGTCGTCGATGACGATGGCGAGCTCGTTCGTGTCGGCGAGCAGGTTCTTCTCGAAGCGCGTCGTGAGCGTCGACAGGCGCGCGTTGAGCTCGCTCAGTCGCGTCTTCTGGTCGTCGTCGAGGCCTGCACCCGCCAGCGTCATCTCGGTGTAGTGCCGCTCGACGAGGTAGCGCTGCTCGGGGGTCAAACCCAGCTCGTCCCGTCGCTCGTGCAGCTGGGCGATGCGCCAGTAGAGCGCCGAGTCGAGCTTGATGGCGTCTTCGTGGGCGGCCAGCTTCGGCGCGAGGTCTTCTTCGAGTGCGTTCGTCGCGTCGTTCGAGTCGGCCGATGCCTTGTTGTAGAACACCCGCAGCACGCGCGTGAGCAGCTGCCCGCTCGACTCGAGAGGCACCATCGTGTTCTCGAAGGTCGGCATGTCGCGACGCCGCGTGATGTTTTGAATCTCGACGAGCTGCTCGGCCATGCCCTGCTCGATGGCGGGTGCGTAGTGCTCGTCGGTGATCTCGGCGAACGGCGGCAGTTGGTAGGGCAGGGTGCTGGGCACGAGGAACGGGTTCGACATGGCTCCAGCTTAGGGCCGTGAGTGCAAAGAAACTCTTGCAAACATTTCATTGCAAAGAAAGGCTTGCAAAGAGTTCTTTGCATTGCTATTCTCGAGGCATGGGACACCACCTGAACGACCCCGAGGGCCGCGTCGCCGACCTCGACGGCCTCAAGGCGCTCGCGCATCCGCTGCGCATGCAGATCATCGAGGTGCTGTCGACCTACGGCGAGCAGACCGCGAGCGGTCTGGCCGACCGCCTGGGCGAGTCGAGCGGTGCCACGAGCTATCACCTTCGCCAGCTCGAGAAGCACGGCTACGTGCGCGAGGTCGCCGATCGCGGCACCGGGCGCGAGCGCTGGTGGGAGAGAGTGCCGGGCCCCATCCAGCTCGGCAGCCCCGAGCTCGAAGAGAGCCAGGCCGGCCGCGCCGCATCCCGCGTCATCATGCGTGAATGGCTGCACCACCGCGAAGCCGGAGTGCGCTCGATCGTCGAAGGGGGCGTCGACGTGCTCAGCCCCGAGTGGCGCGAGGCTCTTGCGATGCAGTCGGCGAGCGTTCACGTCACGGCCGAGCAGCTCGAGACCCTCAACAGTGCTGTCAGCGAGCTCATTCTCGACTTCGCCCGCGAGCACCGCGGGCAGCGGGTGCCTGGCTCCCGCCCCGTGCATCTTCAGTACTACGGCTACCCCGTGCTCGACGGCGAGGAGATCGCCGCCGACACCTCGGCCAGCGCCGAGCCCAGCGCCACCACTCCAGACTCCACTCCTGAATCGAAGGGATGATCGCCATGACCACGGCATCGATCTCGCTCCCCGTACCGCACCGTCGCGTGCCGTTATTCCGTCGCCTTGTGCTCACGACCGGCCTCGCGCTCGTTACGTGGGCACGCCGCCCTGTGCAGCGCTCCACGCACGAGCAGCAGGCGCTGCGCCTCGCGGCGCAGGCCGCGGCCGAGCGGCAGCGCGACAGTCTGCGCTACGGCATCGCCCAGTAGCGCGCTGCGCCGGGTCTGACCCGGCGCCCTGAACCGGCACCCCGCACTCAGCACCACAGGCCCCGACGCACCGGGATGATCCGAGCATCCGCGTCGGTCCGGGAGATACGCCCCGGCCCTCCTGGTGCTCAGGGCGGGGTGCCTCTCTGTGCGCGCTACGGTGTGGAGGGCGTCTCGATCGACACGGTGCCGTCGGCGGCGACGCGAATGGTCGTGCCGTCGTCGAGTTCGACGACGGGTCGTCCCTCGAGCCAGGTGAGGGTCCAGCGCCAGGTGCTCGTGTCGAAGGCCGCGAGCTCGGCCTCGACCGCGGTGATGGCTTCGCGCACGTCGCCGCTCAGGCGTGCGGGCGGCTCGTCGCCGACCGACCAGCGGGTTCCCAGCTGCATACGTCAGACCTCCCACTCGTAGGTCACCCAGGATGCGCGGGTCGCGAGCCGATCGTAGACACGCTGCGCGCGCTCGTTGTCGGCGGCGGTGATCCAGCGCACTGTGCCGCCGCCGTGCGCCCGGGCGTGCTCAGCGACGGACTCGAGCAGCGCTGTGCCCGCACCCGAGCCGCGCACTTCGGGCACCGTGTAGAGATCGTCGAGAAACCAGCCGGGGCCGGCCGTGAAGGTGTCGGGCTGCTCGCGCACGTGCGCGAAGCCCACGAGCTCGCCCCCGGCCTCGGCGACGAGGCAGACGAGCGGGTGGTCAGCATCCATTAGCCAGGTCCACACGCCGTCGAGAACCTCGTCGCTGAACGCGGTCTCGTAGAACACGCCGTAGGCCGTGAACAGTTCGCGCCATCGAGCCGCATCGCGCGCCTCGATCGGCCGCACTGCCGTCGTCGTCTCGCTCATGACCCCAGTCTGGCCCACGCGGGTGTGCTCAGGCCGACGGAAGCTCGCCGAGCTCGATCTCGACCACGGCGACCTCGTCGGCTGGCGTGATCGTCAGCGAGGCGATGCGGCCGACCGCGGCGAGATCGGCTGAGGCGAGCTCGAGCAGACTCGGAGCGGCGATGACCGCGCTCGTGACAGGCGTCTTCTGCGAGGCCTTGGCGTCGGTCTTCGCGCGGCGGATGCCGATGAGGGCCTGCGACGCGAGGGGTAGCAGGCCGCCGTGCTGAGCATCGACCCCCAGCTCGCCGACCGTGGGCCAGGGTGCGGTGTGCACCGAGCCAGCGTGAGTCCAGCTCCACACCTCTTCCGTCGCGAAGGGGATCACGGGCGCGAACAGGCGCACAAACACGTCGATCGCGAGCTGCAGCGCGGTGACCGCACTCGCCTGCCCCCCCTCACCCTGTGAGCCGTAGGCGCGCTCTTTCACGAGCTCGAGATAGTCGTCGGTGAAGGTCCAGAAGAACTGCTCCGCCACTTCGAGGGCGCGGGCGTGGTCGTACTCCTCGTACGCGCGGGTCGCGGTCGCGACCACTTCGCCCAGGGTCGCGAGCATGTCGATGTCGAGGGGCTCGGTGACAGCATCCGGCCCCGTTGCGGCGCCCGCCGGCGCCTCGAACGAGTAGACGAACTTGGCGGCGTTGAGCACCTTGATCGCGAGGCGACGGCCGATCTTCATCTGCTTGGGGTTCTGCGGGTCGAACGCCGCGTCGGTGCCGAGGCGCGAGGAGGCCGCCCAGTAGCGCACCGCGTCACTGCCGTGCTCGTCGAGCATCGCGGCCGGGGTGACGACGTTGCCCTTCGACTTCGACATCTTCTT
>SXMG01000154.1 GCA_005778835.1 Actinomycetota bacterium | reverse complement strand
AGACACCGTTGACGCTGCTCGCCGAGGTGTCGGGTAGACCGCTAGAGGGCGACGGCAACGTCGTCCCGAGAGAGATGGCCGTCGAAGGGAAGCGATTCCTGGAACAGAACCCGGCGTATCGGCCGACCCACTTGCCTCACCACTGAGACGGGCGGTAGTCCTTCAGGAAGACGCCGAAGAGATCTTCGCCGGCCTCGCCGCGCACGATCGGGTCGTAGACCCGGGCAGCGCCGTCGACGAGGTCGAGCGGTGCGTGGAAGCCCTCGTCGGCCAGCCGCAGCTTCGTGGGGTGGGGTCGCTCATCGGTGATCCAGCCGGTGTCGACGCTCGTCATGAGAATGCCGTGGGTCTCGAACATCTCGCGCGCGCTCGTGCGGGTGAGCATGTTCATGGCGGCCTTCGCCATGTTCGTGTGCGGATGCCCAGGGCCCTTGTAGCCGCGCCCGAAGACTCCTTCCATTGCGCTCACGTTGACGACGTACGTGCGGTCGAAGCTCGAGGCCGCCATCGACGGCCTCAGCCTGTCGACGAGAATGTAGGGCGCCACCGAGTTCGCGAGCTGCACCTCGAGCATCTCGAGCGGCTCGACGGCGCCGACCGCCTGGGTCCAGCTGTTGACGTCGTGCAGATCGGGCACGAGGCCGCCGGCGTCGATCGCTGTGCCGTCGCGGTGCTTCGCGAGGGATGCGCTCCCGGCCGTCATCGCCGCCTGCGTGAGCTGCTCGGCCTTCGCCGCGGCGGCCGAGAGAATAGGGTGGGCGGCGACCGACTCGGCGAGAGCGAGCGGGTGCGGATCCATGGTGTGGCCGAACGTCACGAGCTCGGGCAGAGGCCCGTCGGGCAGGGGAGCCAGCTCGGCCTCGATGAGCGGCTGGTAGGCGCCAGGGGAGCGGCGCACGGTCTGCGCGGCATTGTTGATGATGATGTCGAGGGGCCCGGCTGCGGCGACCGACTCGGCGAGCCCGATGACCTGTGCGGGGTCGCGCAAGTCGATGCCGACGATGCGCAGCCGGCCGATCCACTCGGCCGAGTCGGGCAGGGCGGAGAATCGGCGCACGGCGTCGCGCGGAAACCGCGTCGTGATCGTCGTGTGCGCGCCGTCGCGCAGCAGGCGCAGAGCGATGTACATGCCGATCTTCGCGCGGCCGCCGGTGAGCAACGCTCGGCGTCCGGTCAGGTCGGTGCGAGCATCCCGCTTCGCGTGATTGAGGCACGCGCAGTCGGGGCACAACTGGTGGTAGAACGCGTCGACGAGCGTGTACTGCTGCTTGCAGATGTAGCAGGCCTGCGGGCGAGTCAGTTCGCCCGCAAAGGGCGTCGTGGTCGAGGTGCTGATGTCGACACCGCGGGTCTCGTCGTCGATGCGATCGGGCGAGCCCGTCGCGGTCGCCTCGATGACGGCTTTGTCGGCCGCGAGCACTTCGGCGCGCTTCGAGAGCCGCCGGTGCACCTTGACGGCCCGGAACATGTGCGCGGTCGCGTGGCGCACGGCGATGAAGTCGGGATGCTCGTGGTCGAGCTCGTGCAGCGTGCTGAGCACCCGCAACGTGGTCTCGAGGTCATCGGGGTCGATGCCCGGGCCAGCGGCGTCGACGCGGTGATCGGGAGACGGGTCAGAGGGCACACGCCAGGGTACCCGGCCGCGGCGGCTTCACCGCTCGCGGTCTCTGCGCTCGAGGCCTAAGCGATCGCGGTGCCGAGCAGCGCGCCGATCGCGAAGGTCACGGCGAGGGCGACGGCGCCGCCGAGCACGACGCGGGCGGTCGGCTTGAGCCACGGACTCTTGCCCAGGTATGCCCCGAGCGCTCCGGTGATGCCGAGGGCGAGAAGAGTCGCGACGAAGGCGATCGGAATGCGCAGTTCTGCCGGGGGAAGAGTGATCGCGAGCATCGGCAGCACGGCGCCGAGCAGGAAGGCGAGGAACGATGCCCACGCCGCCTGCCACGGCTTGAGCACCTCGTTCTCATCGATGTGCAGCTCGGCCTCGAGGTGCGCGCCGAGCGCGTCGTGCGCGGTCAGCTCTTCGGCCACCTTCTGGGCCGTCTCAGGGCTCAGCCCCTTCGCCTGGTAGATGCCCGCGAGCTCGGCGAGCTCCTGCTCAGGCATTTCCGCGAGTTCGCGCTTCTCCTTCGCGATGAGCGCGGTCTGACTGTCGCGGGCGCTCGCGACCGAGACGTATTCTCCGAGCGCCATCGAGATCGCGCCTCCGACGACTGCGGCGACTCCCGCCGTGATGATGGGAGCGAGTTCGGTCGTCGCACCGGCGACGCCGACGACGACCGCGGCCACCGAGACGATGCCGTCGTTCGCGCCGAGCACGCCCGCCCGCAGCTTGTTGAGCCCGTCATTGAAGGCTCCGCGGTCGTGGGGCTCGGCGTCGTGCTGGGTGGGAGCCGGCACGGGTTCGGTTGCGCCCGTCGGGGCCTGCTCGTTCATGAGTGCAGTCAAGCAGTCGAGACCACTCACGACAACGCAGGCGAGCCTTGCCTGACCGGGTGAAACGGTCTC
This sequence comes from Actinomycetota bacterium, assembly GCA_005778835.1. Classification (GTDB taxonomy): domain Bacteria; phylum Actinomycetota; class Actinomycetes; order Actinomycetales; family Microbacteriaceae; genus Microcella. Next base: position 6,523 of record SXMG01000154.1, on the reverse strand, counting down.
AAGGTGTCTATTGCCTGAGTAGTTGCCCTGCGTATCGGGGCGCGAGAGCGCTTTCATGCAGTTTGGGGAGTAATTCGGGCGATTCATTCCCACGTTGGAATAGAAGGCCCCGTACTGTCGAAAGTAGACGGGTCAGCAGCCGCTCGCACGTCTCGAAGACTGCCGTAGTGCAGACCGACACCGAAGGCCTCATGACTTCACTCGCCTCCGCCGGAAACCTCGGTTCAGTCCGTTCGACAGTGCCTCGTGATCCTGATGCTGTGCCGCTCACGGCGTCGTACTCGGCGCTCATGCGCACCGTTCGCGATGCGGGGCTGCTGCGCCGACGTGAGGGCTTCTACTACGCGGTCTTCGCCGGTCTGGCGCTCGCCCTCGGCGGCATCATCACGGGCATGGTGCTGCTCGGCGACAGCTGGTTCCAGCTGCTCATGGCCGGCGCACTCGGAATCGTGCTGACGCAGATCGCCTTCGTCACCCACGAGGCCTCGCACCGCCAGATCTTCGCCTCGGGCAAGGTCAACGACTGGGTCGGCCGCATTCTCGCGACCGCCGTCGTCGGCATCAGCTACCACTGGTGGATGCACAAGCACTCGCGCCACCACGCCAAGCCGAACCAGCTCGGGGCCGACCCCGACATCGAAGCCGACACGATCGTCTTCACCGAGGCCGACGCCGCGAAGTCGACCGGATTCCTCGCCCTCATCACGCGCCGCCAGGGCTACCTGTTCTTCCCGCTGCTGACGCTCGAGGGCATCAACTTGCACTTCCGGTCGATCCTGAGCCTCTTCGACAAGGGACGAGTCGAGCACCGTTACCTCGAGCTGACGATCATCGCCCTGCGGCTCTCGCTCTACGTCGCCGTTCTGTTCATGTTCCTGCCGCTGGGCATGGCCTTCGCCTTCCTGGGCGTGCAGCTGGCGGTCTTCGGGGTCTACATGGGAGCATCCTTCGCCCCCAACCACAAGGGCATGCCGATTCTCGAGAACGACACCAACCTCGACTTCCTGCACCGCCAGATTCTCACCTCGCGCAACCTCAAGGGCGGCTGGTGGGCGACCGCGATGTTCGGCGGGCTCAACCACCAGGTCGAGCACCACCTCTTCCCGAACATGCCGCGACCGGCCCTCAGCCGTGCGCGCGAGATCGTGCGCGAGTACTCCAACGCGGCGGGCATCTCGTACACCGAGACGGGCGTCATGCGCTCGTACGGCATCGTCATCGACTACCTGAACCGCGTCGGACTCTCGGCTCGCGATCCGTTCGACTGCCCGCTGGTCAATCAGTTCAAGCGGAGCTAAAGCGCGTCAGCGCGAGTGGCGTTGCGCCAAGGCGGCAGCGCCCATGATGCCCGCGTTGTTGCGCAACTCGGCGGGCACGATCGGCGTTGAGACGTCGATCAGGTGCAGGAACTCGTCGTGCTGCTTCGAGACTCCGCCGCCGATGACGAGCAGGTCGGGTGAGAACAGAAACTCGACGTGACGGTAGTAGCGCGTGAGGCGCTCGGCCCATCGCTCGAACGACAGGTCTTCGCGCTCGCGTGCTGAATTGGCGGCCCAGTGCTCGGCGTCGTCGCCGTCGAGCTCGAGGTGCCCCAGTTCCGAGTTCGGAATCAGCACTCCGTCGTAGATGAGCGCGCTGCCGATGCCGGTTCCGAGCGTTGTCATGATGACGAGACCGCGGTGGTCGCGCGCGGCGCCGTAGACGACTTCGGCATACCCTGCGGCGTCGGCGTCGTTGACGAAGTGGATGCCGCGGCCGAGCGCTTCGCTGAACCGGGCATCAGCATCCAGGCCGATCCAGTCGTCGCTGACGTTCGCGGCCGACATGGTGCGACCGTTGCGCACGATCGCCGGAAAGCAGACGCCGATGTGCGTGACGTCGTCGCCCCGGTGGTTCTCGACCAGGTCGTCGACGATGAGTCGCACGGTGCTCACGATGTCATCGGGCACGCCGCCTTCGGGCGTGGCGTGCTTGACGCGCTCGCTCACGAGCTCGCCCACCGCGAGGTCGACGACCGCGCCCTTGATGCCCGTGCCGCCAATATCGATGCCAATGGCGCGGGTCATGCGGGTCTCCTGTCGTTGCGGCGGGCTCTCACGGCAGCGTGAGAATGTCGGCCCCGCGCTCGGTGACGACGAGCGTGTGTTCGAACTGGGCGCTGAGCTGCTTGTCTTTCGTCGTGACCGTCCAGTCGTCGGCCCAGAGGTCCCAGTCGATCGTGCCGAGGGTGAGCATCGGTTCGATCGTGAAGACCATGCCGACCTCCATGACGGTCGAGTAGTCGGGCGCGGCGTCGTAGTGGGGCACGATGAGGCCCGAGTGGAACGAAGTGCCCACGCCGTGACCCGTGAAGTCGCGCACGACGCCGTAGCCGAAGCGCTTCGCGTAGGCCTCGATCGCCCGGCCGATCACGTTGATCTCGCGGCCGGGCGCGACAGCCTTGATGCCGCGGTTGAGCGCCTCCTGCGTGCGCTCGACGAGCAGCCGCGCATCCTCGTTCGCCTGGCCGGCGATGAACGTCTTGTTGAGGTCGCCGTGCACGCCGTTCTTGTACGCCGTGATGTCACTGTTGACGATGTCGCCCTCGACGATGACGGTGTCGTCGGGGATGCCGTGGCAGATGACTTCGTTGAGGCTCGTGCAGCACGACTTCGGAAAACTCCGGTAGCCGAGCGTTGACGGGTAGGCGCTGTGGTCGAGCAGGTACTCGTGCGCGATGCGGTCGAGCTCGTCGGTCGTGACACCCGGTGCGATCGCGGCCCCGACGGCCTCGACGGCCTGAGCGGCGATGCGCCCCGACTCCCGGATGAGCTCGATCGTCTCCGCGTCGTACACATCACCGCCGACGTGCGGGGGCGGGGCCGGCTTGCCGACATACGGCGGCTTCGGGATGCTCGCCGGCACTGCGCGCTGGCCTGAGAGTCGCCCGGCGACGAGGTGGCCAGAGGCGTCGCGGGGCATAGGGTCGAGTCTACCGAGCGAGGGGAGCGGCCCATGGCCGAGCACGACGACCACACGCACGATCACACGCACCACGACGGTGATGCCGCGCACTGGTGGTACAACCACAAGACCGGCGAGGTCGAGCACGGCCCGCAGTCGCTCGGCTCCGACCGCGACGGCCCCTACGAGACGGAGGCCGACGCGCGTCGCGCCCCCGAGATCGCCCGTGAGCGCGCGCGAGCCTGGGCGGCCGACGAAGAGGAGTAGGGGCTAGTTCGCGCGCTCCTGCAGGGCCTGCTCGGCCGTAGCGTCGCTGTAGCTGTGGTCGTCATCGGGGTACGCGCCTGACTCGACGTCGGCCTTGAACGCGATCGCAGCATCCGTCAGCACCTGGCGCAGGTTCGCGTACTGCTTGACGAATTTCGGAATGCGGCCGCCCGTGAGCCCCGCCCAGTCGGTCCAGACGACGAGCTGGCCGTCGCAGTGCGGGCCGCCGCCAACACTGATGGTCGGGATGCTGAGCTCGGCCGTGATGCGCTTCGCGACCTCGGCAGGGATCATCTCGAGCACCACCGCGAACGCGCCGGCCTCCTCGACCGCGTGCGCGTCGGCGAGCAGCTGCTCGGCCGCCTCACCACGGCCCTGAATGACGTGCCCACCGAGCCCGTGCTCGCTCTGCGGGGTGAAGCCGATGTGCGCCATGACGGGGATGCCCGCCGAGACGATGCGGCGAATCTGCTTGGCCGACCGCACCCCGCCCTCGAGCTTCACGGCGTGCGCCCCCGTCTCCTTCATGAACCGGAACGCCGTGTGCAGGGCTTCTTCGGGCCCCGTCTCGTACGAGCCGAAGGGCATGTCGGCCACGACGAGCGCGCGCTTGACGCCGCTCACGACGCCGCGCGTGAGCGGGATGAGGTCGTCGATCGTGACGGGCAGAGTCGTGTCGTAGCCGAGCACGGTGTTGCCCGCCGAGTCGCCCACGAGCAGGAAGTCGATGCCGGCTTCGTCGAAGATCTGCGCGGTGAGCACGTCGTACGACGTGAGCCCGGTGATTTTGATGCCCTGCTCTTTCGCCCTCGCGAAGTGACGGGTGCGGACGCGCTTCGGTGCTTCGGCCATGCTGACCACCCTAGCCCGGTGGGTTACTCGGTCGGCCGGTACGCGCGGGGGCGGGCGAGCCGCCGCGACAGAGAGCTACTCGGTCGGCCGGTAGGTAATCGGCAGCCTGCGGTCGCGCCCGAACGCCATGCCCGAGATCTTGGGGCCGATCGCGCCCTGCCGGCGCTTCCACTCCGAGCGGTCGACGAGCCCCGTCACAAAGTCGACCGTCTCGCGGTCGAAGCCGAGCGCCACGACGTCGTCGTGCCCGAGCGCCCGAGTGACGTAGGCGTCGAGAATCGCGTCGAGCACCTCATAGGGCGGCAAGGTGTCTTGATCGGTCTGGTCGGGACGCAGCTCGGCGCTCGGCGGCTTCTCGATCGACCCACGGGGAATCGGGGGAGTCTCTCCGCGCGCGATCGCGGCCTCATTGCGCCACCGTGCGAGGTCCCAGACCAGCAGCTTCGGCACGTCCTTGATGGGCGCGAATCCGCCGACCGAGTCGCCGTAGATCGTCGAGTAGCCCACGGCGAGCTCGGTCTTGTTGCCCGTCGTGAGCACGAGGTGGCCGTGCATGTTCGAGAGCCCCATGAGGATGATGGCCCGGATGCGCGCCTGCAGGTTCTCGGCCGCGACCCCCGTGAGCGCCAACTGCGTCTCGACGGGATGCACGAGGTCGGCGATGGGCTCGACCGAGTACTGCACCCCGAGGTTCTCAGCAAGCTCGTCGGCGTCGCTGCGCGAGTGGTCAGAGCTGTACCTCGACGGCATCGAGACGCCGTAGACGTTCTCAGCGCCGATGGCGTCGGCGGCGATCGCCGCGCACACGGCCGAGTCGATGCCGCCCGAGAGCCCGAGCGTCACGCTGCGGAACCCGTTCTTGCGCACGTAGTCGCGCGTGCCGGTGACGAGCGCGTTCCAGAGCTGCTCGCGGTCATCCGGCAATTCCGCCACATCGGCGGGCGCGGGCGCTGCAATGGGGCGAAGGCCCTGTGGGCCTTCGCTGGCGCCCGCGGCGGCGGAGCCGCTGTCGAGCTCCCACCGCCGCACGTTCGGGGGCAGCTCGGTGTCCGTGTGCTCGGCCGCATCCACATCGACGACCAGCAGGTGCTCGACGAACTGGGGTGCACGGGCGAGGATCGTGCCGTGGCCGTCGACCACGACGCTGTCGCCGTCGAACACGAGGTCGTCCTGCCCGCCCACGATGTTGACGTAGGCGACGATCGTGTCGGTCTCGGTTGCCCGGCGGGTCACGAGCGGCAGGCGCACTTCGTCTTTATCGCGCTCGAACGGCGACGCGTTGATGACGACGAGCAGGCCGGCGTCGGCCTCGAGCACGCGGCCCACGGGCCCGCCGTCGCGCCAGAGGTCTTCGCACACGATGACGGCCACGTCGACGCCGCGCAGCCGCAGCACGAGCAGCTCGTCGCCGGGAATGAAGATGCGGTACTCGTCGAAGACCGAGTAGTTCGGCAGGTGGTGCTTGGCGTACCGGGCGACGACCCGACCCCGGTGCAGCACGCTCGCGCAGTTCTGGGCGATGGCCGTCGGCGCGTTCGACGTGCCGAGCAACCGCGGTTCGTGCGGACCGTCGGGGTGGCCGACGATGACGACGGTCTCGCCGAGACCCTCGGCAGCGAGTCGTTCGGCCAGGGCGTGCACGGCACGCGTGGCCGTCGCCAAGAACGAGGGCCGCTGGGCCAGGTCTTCGATCGGGTAGCCGGTCAGGGCCATCTCGCCCGTGGCGACGAGGTCGGCGCCCTGCTCACGGGCAGCGCGCACGGCGTCGACGATGAGCTGGGCGTTGCCGACGAGGTCGCCGACGATCGGGTTCGACTGTGCCAGGGCGACACGCAGGCGGGGCATACGCAGTAGCCTAATGGCGGGCTTCTGAGCCCCGATCGAGAGGCGTCACGGTGACCGGAAAGGGCAGCATGGACAAGCAGCGCGACTTCGTTCTTCGCACGATCGAAGAGCGCGGGGTCAAGTTCGTGCGCCTCTGGTTCACCGACGTCGTGGGCACGCTCAAGATGGTCGCGGTCGCTCCGGCCGAGGTCGAGGGCGCATTCTCTGAGGGGCTCGGCATCGACGGCTCGTCGATCGAGGGCTTCACGCGCGCCTTCGAGGCAGACGTGCTGCTGCACCCCGACCCCACGACCTTCCAGATTCTTCCGTGGCGCGGCGAGGTCGACCCGACCGCCCGCATGTTCTGCGACATCACGACGCCCGACGGCCAGCCCGCCTCTGCCGACCCGCGCAACGTGCTCAAGCGCACGCTCGCGACGGCCGCCGACCGCGGGTTCACGTTCTACACGCACCCCGAGATCGAGTTCTACCTGCTCAAGAGCAGCAAGTACGGCCCCGAGGGGCCGCAGCCGGTCGACTCGGCCGGGTACTTCGACAACGTTCCGGGCGGCAGCGCGCACGACTTCCGGCGTCGTGCCGTGCGCATGCTCGAAGACCTCGGCATCTCGGTCGAGTT
>SXMG01000153.1 GCA_005778835.1 Actinomycetota bacterium | reverse complement strand
GGCTCGGCTCGCCCCGCCTACCGCGGTGGACGCGACGACCGACCCGCCCGCGGGTACGACCGCGACGCCCGCCCGGCCCGCGACTCCGGCCGCGATGCGGCCCGCGACTCCGCTCGCGACGATCGTGCAGCCCGCAACGAGCGCTCCGCCCGCTCGTTCGACCGCGACGCCCGCCCCGCCCGCTCGACGGGTCGCGACGAGCGCCCGGCGCGCGGTTACGACCGCGACGACCGCGCCCCGCGATCGTTCGACCGCGAGGCCCGCCCCGAGCGTCGCGAGTCGAGCTTCTACCCGAGCCGCGACACTAAGGCCGGCAAGGTCGACGACGTCGTGCTCGAGCGCCTGACGGCCGACGCCGTCGTGGCGAGAGACGTCGAGGGCATCACCTTCCGCGACCTCGGTCTCGGCGACAACATCACGCGCACGCTCGAAGATCTCGGCGCGATCGCCCCCTTCCCGATCCAGGCGGCGACGATTCCCGACGTGCTCGCGGGCAAAGACGTGCTCGGCCGCGGCCGCACGGGCTCGGGCAAGACCATCGCCTTCGGAGCCCCGCTCGTCGAGCGCCTCATGGAGAACGGCGGCGGCAAGAACCGTCAGATGGGTCGCGCCCCGCGCGCGCTCATCCTCGCGCCGACCCGTGAGCTGGCCCTGCAGATCGACGGCACCGTGCAGCCCATCGCGCGCAGCGTCGGCCTCTTCACGACCCAGATCTACGGCGGAGTGCCCCAGGGCCGCCAGGTCGGAGCCCTGCAGCGCGGGGTCGACATCATCATCGGAACCCCCGGCCGCATCGAAGACCTCATCGAGCAGGGGCGTCTCAACCTCAGTCAGGTCGAGGTCGTCGTGCTCGACGAGGCCGATCACATGTGCGAGCTCGGATTCCTCGAGCCGGTGCAGCGCATCATCCGCCGCACCAAGCGCGACAGCCAGAAGCTGCTCTTCTCGGCCACGCTCGACTCGGGCGTCGCCTCGCTCGTCAGCGAGTTCTTGCGCAACCCCTCGGTCTACGAGGTCGCCGGCGAAGACCAGAAGTCGTCGACGATCGAGCACAAGGTGCTGCTCGTCGAGCAGCGCGACAAGCGCGCCGTCATCGAGCAGCTCTCGGCTGGCTCGGGCAAGACGCTCGTCTTCGCGCGCACCCGTGCGTTCGCCGAAGAGCTCGCCGACCAGCTCGACGATGCCGGAATCGCGGCCGTCAGCCTGCACGGCGATCTCAACCAGGCGCGCCGGTCACGCAACCTCGAGAAGCTCACGAGCGGGCGCGTGAAAGTGCTCGTGGCGACCGACGTCGCTGCGCGGGGCATCCACGTCGATGACATCTCGCTCGTCGTTCAAGCCGACGCGCCCGACGAGTACAAGACCTACCTGCACCGCTCGGGCCGCACGGGCCGCGCGGGCAAGGTCGGCATGGTCGTGACGCTCATCACGAAGCCGCGCGCCCGTCGGTTCGACGAGCTGCTCGGTCGCGCCGAGATCACCGCAGAGACTCACGCGGTGCGTCCCGGCGACCGCCTGCTCGACGAGCTCGCCGCCTTGTAGGCGAGGGCGGATGCTCGCTCAGGCAGCGGCGAGCATCGCGCTCGCGGCCAGGGCGAGCGCCAGCCCGATCCATTGCAGCGGCGCGATGCGCTCGCGCAGCACGACCGCGGCGAGCAGGATCGTGCCCGCCGGGTAGAGCGCCGTCAGCACCGACACGACCGTCAGGTCGCCGAGCCGCAGCCCCACGAGCACGATGATGTTGGCGATCGCGTCGAGCACTCCGCACGCGATCGCGAGCACGAGTCCGCCGCGCCAGCCTCCGCGCAGCGCTGCGGCACTCGCGCGCATGAACGAGACCCGGGGCGCCTGGTCGGCGTCGTCGATGGCGTGGGGTGCCCCGTGGGTGCCCGCGATCACCGCGAGAGGCGCATCCTGCGCGCGCACATGACGCCGCCCCGCGACGACCGCGAGCACGACGATGAGGGTCACCATGATCGAGGCGTTGACCGTGCGGTTGGCCACGAGAGGGATGAGCCCGGAGTCGTCGGGCGTCTGATCGATGAGGATGTAGAAGGCTCCGATGAGCACTCCCGACGCGGTCGCCATGAGCAGCCCGCGCAGCGTCGGCCGCACCGCGCGCTGGTCGGGCACGAGGCCGACGAGCACCACGGCGACGAGCGCGAGCGCGAAGGCCGGGTAGGCGATGACGCCGAGCTCAGACCCGGTCGTGAGCCCCCAGGTGAGCGGCACGATCGCCGAGGTCACGGCCGTGAGGGGCGAGAGGATGCTCATCGGACCGATCGCGAGGCACGCGTAGAGCAGGGCGATCGCCGCGGCTCCCGTCACGCCCGACAGCGCACCCCAGACCAGGGCCTCGGTCGACCAGACGCCCGGCACGATGATCGCCGCGATGGCGAGCAGCACGACACCCGAGGTCGCGCCGATCGCCGTGACGCGCAGGGCGCTGATGCGGCGAGCGGCGAGGCCGCCCAAGAAGTCGGCGGCGCCGTAGACGAGGGCGCCCGCGAGCCCGAGAACAACAGTGAGCATCGTGGCGCACCTCCAGCGTCGATCATGCCAGGTCGCGGAATGCAAGCCCCTCCGCAGCCCGACCTCGCGAGAGTAGGTTGACCGCGTGACCTTCAAAGACGACGCAGACATCTCCGGCTCTTCCGCGCGTCGTTCCGGCCCCGGCCGCGGAGCCGTGATCGGGGGCGGCGGCATCGTCGGCGTCATCGCGGTCTTCCTCATCGCGCAGTTCACGGGCGTCGACCTCAGCGGCCTCCTCGGCGGCGGCACCGGCGCCGGTCCCGCACCCGAGACGACCGAGCTGGCAGAGTGCGACACAGGTGCCGACGCGAATGCGAGCGTCGACTGCCGGGTCGCGGGCGCCGCCGTCTCGCTCGACGAGTACTGGCTCGACGCCGCGCCGCAACTCGGCGTTCAGTACCGCGAGCCGGGCGTGATCATCTTCGAGCAGTCGGTGAGCACCGCCTGCGGCGAAGCGTCGAGCGCCGTGGGGCCGTTCTACTGCCCGACCGACGAGACCATCTACCTCGACACGGGCTTCTACGACGACCTGCGCACGCGCTTCGGCGCCGAGGGCGGCCCGCTCGCCGAGATGTACGTCGTCGCCCACGAGTGGGGGCACCACATGCAGAAGGTCACCGGAGCCCTCGACGCGGCCGATCGCACCGACTCGGGCCCTGAGTCAGACGCGGTGCGGCTCGAACTGCAGGCCGACTGCTTCGGCGGGGCGTGGGCGGGCGCCGCCTCTGACGGCCCGGATGCTCTGCTCGAGCCGATCACCCGTGAGCAGGTGGCGCAGGCTCTCGACGCGGCCGAGGCCATCGGCGACGACCGCATTCAGGAGCAGACGAGCGGCCAGGTGTCGCCCGAGAGCTGGACCCACGGCTCGAGCGAGCAGCGGCAGCGCTGGTTCACGACGGGCTTCGAGGGCGGCGTCACGGCGTGCGACACCTTCGCGGTGCCGGACGGCGAACTGTAGGCGATCGGGAATCATCCCGGCCGGTGCGGCGTTGGCCGTACCGGGCGCGCACCCGCGCACGGCCCTCGTCACATACGCACGACCCCCGGTCGACGCCCGTACGCTGGAACCCGGCACGACCCCACTTTCTTTGAGGAGACACACTCATGGCCCGCATCTACTCCGACATCACGCAGGTGTTCGGCAACACCCCGCTCGTGACGCTCAACACGGTCACCGACGGCGCCGGTGCCACAGTGCTCGCCAAGCTCGAGTTCTACAACCCCTCGGCGAGCGTCAAAGACCGCCTGGGCTTCGCCATCGTCGAGGCTGCCGAGAAGAGCGGCGAGCTCAAGCCGGGCGGCACGATCGTCGAGGCCACGAGCGGCAACTCCGGCATCGCCCTCGCGATGATCGGCGCGGCCCGCGGCTACAAGACGGTTCTGACGATGCCTGAGACCATGAGCAACGAGCGCAAGATGCTCCTCAAGGCCTACGGCGCCGAACTGATCCTCACCCCCGGCAGCGAAGGCATGAAGGGCGCCGTCGCGGCCGCCGAGAAGATCGTCGCCGAACGGCCCGGCACGATTCTCGCCCGCCAGTTCGAGAACGAGGCGAACGCTGAGATCCACCGCCGCACGACCGGCCCCGAGGTCTTCAACGACACCGACGGCGCCGTCGACATCTTCGTCTCGGGCGTCGGCACCGGCGGCACGCTCACCGGCACCGGCCAGTACCTCAAGCAGCAGAAGCCCGGCGTGAAGGTCGTCGCCGTCGAGCCGCTCGAGAGCCCCATCCTCAACGGCGGAGCCCCCGGCCCGCACAAGATCGCCGGCATCGGCGCCAACTTCGTGCCCGCCGTTCTCGACCGCGAGGTCTACGACGAGGTCATCGACGTCAACATCGAGCAGGCCGTCGCCATGGCGCGTCGTCTCTCGGCCGAGGAGGGCATTCTCGCCGGCATCTCGTCGGGCGCCACGGTGCACGCCGCCGTCGAGCTCGCGAAGCGCCCCGAGAACGCGGGCAAGACCATCGTCGTCATCGTGGCGAGCTACGGCGAGCGCTACCTGTCGAGCGTGCTCTACGACGACCTTCGCGCGTAGATGGGCATGCGGGAGGACATCTGCACCGCCCGATTGCGCGACCCGGCCGCGCGGTCGGGCCTCGAGGTCTTTCTGACGTCGGTCGGGCTGCACGCCGTGTGGTGGTACCGCATAGCGAACCGGCTCTGGCGGTGGCGGCTGCGACTGCTCGCGCGCATGATCTCGCAGGGCGCGCGGTGGTGGACAGGCATTGAGATCCACCCCGGTGCGACGATCGGCCGACGGCTCTTCATCGATCACGGCATGGG
>SXMG01000152.1 GCA_005778835.1 Actinomycetota bacterium | reverse complement strand
GCCCCCTCGAGCACGGTGCCGACATCGTCGTGAACACGGCCACCAAGTTCCTCGGCGGCCACGGCACGGTCATGGGCGGCTTCATCGTCGACGGCGGAAAGTTCGAGTGGTCGAAGAACACCGACAAGTTCCCCGGCCTCACCGAGCCCGACCCCTCGTACCACGGGGCGAGCTACACCGGTGTGCTCGGCGACGGCATCGCCTACATCATCAAGGCGCGCGTGCAGCTGCTGCGTGACATCGGCGCGGCAGTCTCGCCCGACAACGCCTGGCAGCTGATCCAGGGCATTGAGACGCTGAGCCTGCGCATCGAGCGCCATGTGCAGAACGCGCAGACCGTCGCCCAGTGGCTCGAGGCCCACCCCGATGTCGCGTCGGTCAGCTACAGCGGCCTGCCGTCGAGCCCCTGGCACGCGCACGCGCAGAAGTACGCGCCGCGCGGCGTCGGTGCCGTGCTCTCCTTCGAGCTCAAGGGCGGCGTCGACGCCGGCCGCACGCTCGTCGACTCGGTGAAGCTGTTCAGCCACGTCGCCAACATCGGCGACGTGCGCAGCCTCATCATCCACCCCGCGTCGACGACGCACTCGCAGCTCACCCCTGAGCAGCAGCTGACCACGGGCGTGACCCCGGGTCTCGTGCGCCTCTCGGTCGGGCTCGAGAACGTCGACGACATCATCGCCGACCTCGAGGCGGGCTTCGCTGCCGCCCGGGCCGTCACCGCGGCCAACGCGGCGTAGCCCGGCACTGCTCCGCCGCGCGACCGAGCGCTCGGCGGTTCCACCCCATTCACCACAGCACGCGCGACCCCCGTCGTCACACGACGGGGGTCGCGCGCATCCTGCGACAGAATGGCCTGAGCATGGACTGGCAGACGAGCGAAGACACGGTGCCCTCGGCCTTCATCACCGAGGCGAACCGGCGCGCCCTGCTGGGCACGCCGCCGACGAGCGGAGCCTGGCGCGAGGGCGACCCTCCCGGCGACCGCCGCTTCCAGGCCGTGGGCTCGATCACGCTCGAATCGGGCCAGACGTTGCCGCATGCCCGACTCGCGTACGAGACCTGGGGCGAGCTCAACGAGCAGCGCGACAATGCTGTTCTCGTCATGCACGCGCTCACCGGTGACAGCCATGTCGTCGGTCGACCCGGCATCGGCCACGCCACCGCCGGCTGGTGGGGCGGCATCGTCGGCCCCGGGCTCGCCGTCGACACCGACCGCTGGTTCGTCATCGCCCCCAACATGCTCGGAGGCTGCCAGGGGTCCACGGGGCCGTCCTCCGTCTCGCCTGACGGCGCCGAGTGGGGTTCGCGGTTCCCGTACCTCACCATCCGCGACCAGGTCGCGGCGCAGGTCGTTCTCGCTGACGCGCTGGGCATCAAGCGGTTCGCCGCCGTCATCGGCGGGTCGATGGGCGGCATGCACGCGCTCGAGTGGGCGGTCGAGCATCCGCATCGCGTCGAGCGCCTCGCCGTGCTCGCCGCGCCCGCCGTCTCGAGCGCCGACCAGATCGCCCTCAACTCGGTGCAGATCGAGGCGATCCGCATGGATCCGTTGTTCCGCGACGGCGACTACTACGACGAGCCAGAGGGCCCGTTCCGCGGGCTCGCCCTTGCACGGCGCATGGCACTGCTCAACTACCGTTCGCCGAGCGAACTCAATGAGCGCTTCGAGCGCTCGTGGCAGGGCATTCTCGACCCGCTCGGGCACGGCGGACGCTTCGCGGTCGAGAGCTACCTCGACTTCCACGGCAACAAGTTCACGCGCCGCTTCGACGCCGGCAGCTACATCACGCTCGTCGAGGCGATGAACTCGCACGACGTGACGCGCGGGCGCGGCTCGCTCGCCGAGGCGCTCGGCCGGGTCACCGCCCGCAGCCTTGTGCTCGGCATCGACAGCGACCGGCTCTTCCCGCTCGAGCAGCAGCAGGTGATCGCCGCCCATCTGCCGCAGTCGATCCACGGCGACGAGGCCATCGTCATCTCCTCGCCCTTCGGTCACGACGCCTTCCTCATCGAAGACGAGCTCGTCGGCCCTCCGCTCGCCCGACTGCTGGCGAGCTGAACAGGAGCGACCGTGCGCCCGCCGATCGCGATCGTCACCGCGGTGGCGCTCGTCGTCGCTGCGCTGGGCGGATGCTCGCTGCTCGATGACGCCGCCCCCAAGCCCGAGCCTTCCGACGCACCGAACTCGCTCGACGACGTGTCGGCGAGCGCCGAGGTCTATCGCACGCGCAGCGATCCGGCCCGCGGAGGCCTGCAGCTCAGCGTGACCAACTCGGGCGCTGCGCCGCTCACCGTGCTGCACGCCGTGCTCGACTCCCCCGCACTCACCGCGCCGATCGAGCGCGACCGCACCACGGTGATCCCCTCCGGCGCGACCCGCGACCTCGCCCTCCTGCTACCGCCTCCGCGCTGCGACGGCGGCCCGACGCTGCCCGAAGCGGTTCTGACGGTGGCTCTCGCCTCGGGCGCGACCGCCGAGCTGCGGCTGCCGGCGACCGACCGCATCGGGCAGTGGGTGGAGTGGCACGAGCGGGCGTGCTTCGCCGAGGCGGCGGCCGCGCAGGTCGATCTCGAGGTGCGTCGCGCTCCTGCGCTCGACGACCCCGCCAACGGCACGATCGGTGCCGAGCTCGTCGCATCGGCACGGGCGACCGGGGTGCGGCTCGTCGCGATCGCCGACACGGTGCTCTTCGGCCTGCGCGCCGGGCGGACCGACCCCGCGCGCGTGTCGACCCTCGCCCTCGATCGCACGCTGACGGTCGACGAGACGATGGTCGTGCCGATCTGGCTGGCCGCCGCTCGGTGCGACCCCCACGCGGTCGCCGAAGACAAGCAGGGCACGCTGTTCACCGTGCATCTCGAGCTCGGCGACTCGGGCGGAACCACGACCGTCATCGCCGACGATGCGACGCGGGCCGCGTTCTACGACGCGATCGCCGAGACGTGCGGCTTCTGAGGCTCTCGAGCCATGAGGTGACACACTGGTCGACATGAGGCGCGGGGGCGGCACACGACGATCGGCGTCGGCGCGATGATCGAGAAAGAGCGCCAGCGCCTGCTGCGATCAGCGGCTCGTGCCCTGGGATTGAGCGGCGTGGTCCTCTCTGCCGTCTGCCTGGCTCTTCCTGGCGTCGTCGACCCCGACATCCTCCCCTCCGTGCTCATCGTGCTCGCGGGCCAGGCCGGAGCCCTCGTCATGGTCGGTCGCAGCGGGCATGTGGGGTGGATCGTGCTCACGATCGTGCTCGGCTGCGGGGCTCTCGCGCTGGCTCAGCTGCCGTGGGGGCAGCCGGGCTCGACCGCCCTGCCGACCGCGCTCTCGCCCCTCGGGGTCGCCGGCCTCGGCGCTCTCGGCATGGTGCTGAGCGATTCGACACCTCGCTGGCTGATCTGGGCGGGCGGTGCGCTCGGCAGCAGCCTGCTGATCGCCGCGGCGGGCCCGACCCGCGGTCTCATCTCGACCCCCGCCGTCGCCACGCTGGCCGGATGGGTCATCACGCTCATCATCGGCCTCTGGGTGACCGTCGGGGTGCAGCGGGCTCTGCAGCGCATCGAAAGCATCGGGCGGGCGCATCACCTCGAGCGGCAGGCGAGCGAGACCGAGGCTCAGCGCCGGCAGGGTGCGCGCCTGCTGCACGACACGGTGCTGGCAACACTGACACTGCTCGCCCACTCGGGCGTCGGTGTCTCAGAGCCCGCGCTGCGCGAGCAGGCCGCTGAAGACTCGCGACTGCTGCGTCAGCTGAGACTCGGCTCGACCCCCATGCCCCAGTTCTCGGGTACCTACAGCCTCGAGCCCGTCGGCGAGACCGCGCTCGGCACGACCCTCGAGTCGGTCAAGCAGCGCTTCTTGCGTATGGGGCTCTCGGTGCGCTGGCACGGCAGCGGGCAAGTGCTGCTGCCGAGCGACGTGCTCGACGCCTTTCTGCTCGCCCTCGCCGAGTGCCTCGAGAACGTGCGGCGCCACGCCGGGGTCGCCGAGGCCGACGTCACGATCACCCAGACCGACGACCGGTTGAGGGCCGTCGTCACGGATGCCGGTGTCGGGTTCGACCCCGATACGGTCAGTGCCGAGCGCCTGGGCTTCACCGAGTCGGTCGTCGCCCGCCTGCGCGATGTCGGGGGCGATGCCCGCGTCTTCTCCGTGCCGGGCTCGGGCACCACGGTGTTTCTCGAGGTGCCGCGATGAGCTCCCGATACACCCCGCCTGAGGAGACCACGCTCGGCGGCCTCGTGCGCCCCGCCGGCGCACGCTCCTCGACCCGGCGCGGCACCCCGACCTCGACGCACGCCTCAGCACTCGGCTCAGGCTTCCTCGGGCTCGGGGTCGCGATCATCGCCGCTCTGCAGTCGATGCTCGGCATCGCGCTCTTCCTCGTGCGTGCCCCCGAGTACCCGTCGCTGCTGCCTGTGGTCGCCGCCTGGCTGCTGCTGATGGTCACCTTTCTCGGCCTGACCATCACGATCTCGGCGAGCGGCGAGCGTCTGCCCGACTGGCTCTACGGCGTCTTCCTGTCGTCTCTCGCCGCCGTGGTCTGGCTCGACTTCGTCGCGATCGCTCCGCTCGGCGATGTCGGTCGTTACGCCACGGCCTCGGTCTCGGCGGGCTTCGTGCTGCTCATCATCGTGACCCTGCGCTCGCGGTGGGAGGTGCTCGTCGCAACCGGTCTGCTCGGTATCGCCTTCGTCGTGGCCATCATCGCCACGACCCCGCTCACGCCCGTGACGATTCCCTCGCAGCTCGTGACGGTCGCCCTCGCGATCGGCCCCGGCATCACCGGCGTGCTGCTGGTGAGCGGATTCGAGCGGATGCTCAAGCGCGAGCTCGACCGCGTGCTCGTGCAGTCGACCGTCACAGCGCCGCGACTCGCCGTCGGCATGCTCGCGAGCGAAGAGCTCGCCCGACTCGACCTCGACGCCGAAGAGCTGCTCGATGCCGTGGCGAACGGCGACGCCCCCCTTCCCCTTCCGGCGCCCCTCGCCTCGCGCGCGTCTACCCTGGCGACCGAGTTGCGGCTGCACCTCATCGAGGGTCGCCGCGAGACCTGGCTGTTCCACGCCGTGACCGAGTCAGAGCACCTCGGCCGGCGCGTGACGGTGAGCGACTCAGCGACGCTCGCCGGTCTGCTCGACGACGTGCAGCGCGACTCGCTGCTCGCGGCCCTCTGGCTGCTCGCGGCCGACCCGCAGGGCGTCGCGCCCGCACGCTCGGTCTCGGTGACCCTGGGGCCGCTCGATCCCCAGCGATCGTCGACGGGGCGGCAGCTGACTGTGCCTGTCGCGATCGAGGTCACGGGCCTGCGGCGCAATCGCGTCGATCCCGGTGTGTGGGAGGCCCTCGACCGGGCCGGGCGATACAGTGACAGCACAGCGGGTGGCGCCGTGCGCATCGAGCTCGACTGCACGGTCGACAACCCGGTCGACGCGGCTCGACCGAGCTGAGCGCCCGAACCAGCGAACCCCGAGCAGAGAACCACGGAGGAACCGATGGCCGAGACGACGATTCGATTGGCACTGGTCGACGATCACCGCATGCTGCTCGGCGCCCTCACCGAGTGGATTCGCCAGGCCGCCGACGACATCGACATGGTCGCCGCCGTCGCCACATGGCCCGACCTGCTGTCGCACCCGGCGTTCCCCGTCGACGTCGTGCTGCTCGACCTCGACCTCAAAGACAACATTCCGGTCTCGCTCAAGATTCAGACCCTCAAGTCGATGGGCGTGCGCGTCGTGCTCATGAGCACCTACAGCGAGCCCAACGTCGTGCGCGAAGCGCTCAGCGCCGGCGCCCTCGGGTACCTCGTGAAGAGCGAGGACGCGGGCATGATCGTCGAGGCGATCAGGGCCGCGCGCAACGGCGAGTCGTTCATCTCGGCCGAGCTCGATCTGGCGCTCAACGCCGCCGACGTCGGCGGCTCGCCTCGCCTGAGCGCGCAAGAGCGCCGCGTCATGGCGCTCTACGGCGCGGGCGAGCCCGTCAAGACCGTCGCCTACCAGCTCGGAATCTCGGAAGAGACGGCCAAGAGCTATCTCAAGCGCATTCGTGAGAAGTACCGCATCGCGGGCATCGACGTGGGAACGAAGGTCGCCTTGCGCAAGCAGGCGATCAGCGACGGCATTCTGGTTGATGCTCCTTCCGGCGGCGGCGGACTCTAGACCGCTGCTCCGGCTCTAGCCGGCGCTGCTGCGCGTGAGGCGCCGTGCGCGCTTCTCGAGCGCCACGCTCACGAGGGCGAGCACGACTCCCCCGACGGCGAGCAGAAGCCCGACCCAGGCGGGCGTCAGGTAGCCCCAGCCAGCGGCCACCACGAGCCCGCCGAGGAAGGCGCCGAGGGCGTTGCCCACATTGAGTGCCGAGTGGTTGAGGGCCGCGGCCAGGGTCTGCGACTCGCCCGCGACATCCATCAAGCGGGTCTGGATCACGGGCGAGAGGATCGCGGCGGTGAAGCCCACGAAGAACGTGCCGGCGATGAGGCCGATCGGGTTCGTGCCCAGCAGCCCGACCACCACGAGTGACGCCATGAGCCCCGCGAAGCCGACGAACATCGCTCGCGAGGTGCCCGCGTCGGCGAGACGCCCGCCCAGGAAGTTGCCGACCGTGAGGCCGACGCCCGTGCTCGCGAGAACCCAGGGCACGGCGCCGCCCGGAAGGCCGGCCGACTCGGTGACCATGGGGGCGATGTAGCTGTAGACGGCGAAGAATCCGCCGAAGCCGATGGCGCCCACCGCGACGGCGACCCAGACCTGCAGGCTGCCGAACGCGGCGAGCTCGCGGCGCACGGTCGAGTTGGCGTCTCCGGGCTGCCAGGGCACGAGCATCCGCACCGCGATGAAGGTGGCCGCGAACAGGGCCGCGACGACGAGGTAGGCCGCGCGCCACCCCGCGGCCTGGCCGACCGCCGTGATGACCGGTACTCCGATGACGGTGGCGATCGTGAGGCCGCTGAGCACGAGGGCCACGCCCTGCCCGCGCTTGCCTGGCCCCATGAGGCTCGCCGCGACGAGGGCGGCGACGCCGAAGTAGGCGCCGTGCGGCAGGCCGGCGACGAAGCGCGCCGCGATGACGAGCTCGAACGTGGGCAGTGTCGCCGAGGCGATCGTGCCGAGCGTGAACGCCGCGGCGAGCCAGAGCAGCAGGCGGCGGCGCGGCATGCGGCCGGCGAACGCCGCGATGGTCGGCGCGCCCACCACGACCCCGAGGGCGTAGGCCGTGATGACCCAGCCCGACTGTCCGATCGCCGCCTCTTGATCGGCGGCGTAGAGCCCCGGCAGCAGGTCGCGGGCGATCTCGGGCAGCAGGCCCATCGCGACGAACTCGGTCGCGCCGATGCCGAAGCCGCCGAGAGCGAGTGCGAGCAGCGCCGCGTAGACGCGGCGGCGGCTCAACGGTCGGCGCTCGGCACCCCCGTGCGCCCGACGGTGCGCTTCGTCGTGCTCGCGCTGCTGGCGCGCATAGGCAGCGGCCGTGGCCTCGTCGATGACGGGAACACTGGCGGTCGAAACGGTCACGCACGCTCCTCGAGCGCGGCCTCGAGCCGCTGCACCTTGCCGTCGAGCTCGCCCGTGTGGCCGGGGCGGTAGTCGGCCTTGAGCACGAGCGAGACGCGCGTGCCGTACTCGGCCACGGCGAGGGTCGCGGCCTTGACGACGGCCATGACCTCGTCCCACTCCCCCTCGATCTCGGTGCACAGCGACGCGGTGCGGTTCGGCAGGCCCGACTCGCGCACGACGCGGACCGCGGCAGCGACGGCGTCGTGCACTGAATCGGACGACGAACCGCCCGACGGGGCGACCGAGAATGCGACGATCATGCGGATGCTCCCTCTTCGTCGACCGCCGGCTCGAGCCGCGGTGCCGCGACGCGCGGCCGCCAGCACAGTATCGCGATCTGCTGAACGGCCCAGCCCAGCAGCACGAGGTAGAGCACGTTGCGCACCGTGAGCACGACGAGCATGCCCGTGTCGAGCGAGAGCAGGTTCGTGTACAGCACGGGGTAGATCACTTGCGTGAGCCCCGCGATCATGAGCCCCAGCACCGCGGGCGTCATGAACGACCTGCCGCCCCACCGCTGCCATGCGAGCCCGAGCACGATCGGCACCGCGATCCACGTCGCGAACTGGGGCGAGCCGACCTTGTTCAGAATGATGAGCACCATCACCAGAGCGAGCGAGAGCACGGGAAAGAGTTCGAGTTCGTTCACGCCGCGCCGCATCGCAACGAGGCCGAGTACCGCCACGATGAGCACCGCCAAGGCGAGCAGCGGCGTCATGAGGTCGGCGGCGAGCGCCGTGCCCTCGCCGAGCACCTGCCAGGTGAGGATGCCCTGGTCGTAGTACACCCGCGTGCCCGGCTGCCCGGCCGCGGCCACCCAGAGCCAGGGCGTCGCGATGAGCGACTCGACTTGCAGCCCGCGCCCGGTCTGCTGCGTGATGGGGCTCGCGAGGGCGAGCAGCGAGCCGAACGGCAGGGCGAGTGCCACGACGCCGAGCGAAACGACAAGCACCGACATGACCACGGCCGCGCGGGCCCGCAGCGCGATGAACGCGGCGACGACGATCGCCGCGGGCCAGACCTTGATCCACGCACCGATCGCGAGCAGGGCCGCGCCCCACTTCGGATGATCGGCGATGAGCATGACGGCGACGAGCGCAATAGAGACCGTCACGGCGTCGATGCGGCCGAGAGTGATGGGGCCGACGAGCAGCAGGAACAGCATCCACCACCAGGCGACGGGCGCACGCCGCGCGCGCTCCTGCACCCCGATGATCGAGACGAGCGCGACGGCGTTGAGCGCCATGACGATCGTGAGCCACGTGGTCGCGTAGAGGTCAGGGCCGAACGCGTAGGCCGCGAGCATGGGAACGAGCGCGAGCACGGGGTAGACCCAAGCCGTGTCGAGACCGACCCACTCGCCCTCGTTGAGCCCGCGCTCGACCCAGAACAGGTAGACGTAGGTGACGTCGCCCATCGGCAGGCCCGGGCCGTAGAGGTTGAGGAAGCCGAGCCACAGGTGCACGGCGGCGAAGGCGATCCAGAGCGAGACCGCGCTGCCCGCGGCTCGCCTCACGAACGGTCCGCCACGAGCTGGGCGATGACCGGCGACAGGGCTGCGCACAGGTCGAGCACCGTGAGAGGCCCGCCCGCGGAGGCGCGTTCGGCGGCGAGCCCGTGGATGACCGCGGCGGTCGCGGCCACGCGGGTCAGCAGCTCGCGCTCGTGGTCGTCGGCGAGAGGGCCGGCGTGCGCGGCGAGCAGGGCTCCGAGCAGGCCGGCGAGGGCATCCCCCGCCCCGGCCGTCGCCAGCCACGCCGGAGCCGACCGCGCCTCGATCACGTGCCCCGCCGGCGAAACGGCGCGCGTGGTGCTGCCCTTGAGCAGCACGACGATGCCGAAGCGCCCGGCAGCCTCGCGGGCGCAGCCGACCGGGTCGGCGATCACCGCCGCGCGATCGCGCTCGAGCAGGCGCGCGAGCTCGCCCGCGTGCGGCGTGATGACGACGGGGGCGCCTGACGCGGTCGCCCTCTCGATCGAGGCCGCGTCGATCGCCCCGGCATCGATCACCATCGGATGCCCGCTCGCGAGCGCCGTCAGCGCCCAGCGCTCCGGCTCGGCCTCGAGGTCGCTCACCCGCTCGATGCCCGACCCGACGACCCAGGCCTGCACGCGCCCGGCGGCCGTGACCGCTTCGGGCCTGCGCTGCAGCACGAGCTCGGTCGGCCGTGCAGGGCCGAGGTAGCGCGCCATGCCGACACCCGTGCGCAGCGCGGCTTCGACACCGAGCACGGCCGCGCCCGGGTACTGCGTCGACCCGGTCACAAAGCCGACGACGCCACGCGCGTACTTGTCGTCGTCGGCCGTCGGCACCCTGATGAGCGCGCCCGCCTCGGCGGGGGTCATGGGGCGCGCATCGGTCACGCGAGAACCCTATCGACCGGCGTGCGGGAATCACTCGGGAGCGCGTGGGGTTGACTGCTCTCGTGACTTCCTCTCTCTTCAGCCCCCTGACCCTCCGCTCGCTCACCGTTCGCAACCGGCTGTGGGTGTCGCCGCTCTGCCAGTACTCGGTGACCGCCGCCGACGGCGTTCCCACCGACTGGCACCTCGTGCACCTGGGCTCGTTCGCCCGGGGCGGGGCGGGGATGGTCATGGCCGAGGCGACGGCCGTCGTGCCCGAGGGTCGCATCAGCCCGCACGACACGGGCATCTGGAACGACGCGCAGGCCGACGCGTGGTCGCGCGTGGTCGACTTCATCCACTCGCAGGGAGCCGCGGCGGGCATCCAGCTCGCCCATGCCGGCCGCAAGGCCTCGGTCTACCCCGAGTGGGGCACGATGGCGAACGGCGCCTCGGGCAGTGGCACGGTGCCGGCCGAGCTCGGCGGCTGGCAGGCCGTCTCGGCCTCGGCGATCGCGTTCGAGGGCTACGCCGAGCCCGTCGCGCTCGATGAGGCGGGCATTCGGGATGTGGTGAGCGCCTTCGCCGAATCGGCCCGCCACAGCGTCGCCGCGGGTTTCGATCTCGTCGAGATCCATGCGGCCCATGGCTCCCTGCTGCACCAGTTCCTCTCACCGCTGTCGACCACGCGTGACGACCAGTGGGGCGGCAGCCTCGAGAACCGTGCGCGCATCGTGCTCGACATCGTGCGCGCCGTGCGCGCCGAGGTCGACGTGCCGATTCTCGTGCGCTTCTCGGCGAGCGACTGGGTCGACGACGACTGGCTCGAGTCGCACGGCCTCGCCGACTCCGGAGTGGCGGGTTGGAACGAGCACGACACCGCGACCGTCGCCGCCTGGGCTCTCGAGGCGGGCGCCGACCTCTTCGACATCTCGTCGGGCGGTCTCGTGCGCGCGCGCATCGCCGTCGGCCGCGGCGACCAGGTGCCGTTCGCCGAGACCGTGCGCCGCGAGGGCAACGTGCCCGTCAACGCCGTCGGGCTCATCACCGAGGCCGCGCAAGCCGAGAAGATCGTCGCCACCGGCCAGGCCGACGCCGTCATGATGGGCCGCGAGTTCATGCGCGACCCGCACGCTCCCCTGCGATTCGCGCGCGAGCTCGGCGTCGAGGTCGACGGAGTGCCGGTCGGCACGCCGCCTCAGTACACGCGCGCCTACCGCTGACAGTCCGGAAGAACGTCGCGCTCTAGTGGTACAGTATCCGGTACCACTCAGGAGGTAGTCATGACCGCGATCAGCGCCACCGAAGCACGCAAGACGCTCTTCGGGCTCATCCAGCAGGTCAACGACGATCACACGGCCGTAGAGGTCGTCTCCAAGCACGGCAATGCGGTCATTCTCTCGAAGGCCGACTACGACGCGATGACCGAGACCGCCTACTTGCTGCGCAACCCGGCGAGCGCCGAGCGCCTTCTCGCTTCGATTGAGCGCGCCCGCCGTGGAGAGTTCGAGCAGCACGACCTCACCGACGACTAGAACGGTTCGACCATGAGTCGAACCGTCGCCTTCGATCCGAACGGGTGGGAGGACTACGTCTACTGGCAGACGCAAGACCGCAAGACGCTCAAGCGCATCAACCAGCTCATCACCGACGCGCTCCGCGACCCGTTCGCAGGAATCGGCAAGCCCGAGCCGCTCAAGCACATCCTGTCGGGCGCGTGGTCACGGCGCATCGACGACGTCAACCGGCTCGTGTACTACGTGACCGACGACCACATCGTGGTTCTCCAGGCCCGCCAGCACTACGGGCAGTCGTAGTAGTAGGCCCAGGCCTTCTCGGCGCTGATGATCTCGACCTTGAAGCCCAGCACGTTGGCAACGGCCGGCGGAGCCGGCGGCGATGACGGCGAACCGCCACTGCGATACCAGTACCCGTCGCCAACCTTCACGCAACCGTCGTACCACGGCACCGCGCCCCACGCGTTCACGATTGCCTGCGACGCCTCTTCGTGCGTGTACCAACCCGTCTTGTCAGGCTGCGGCTTCGCGGGCGGCTTCGCCTCGGAGTCGGGCTGCGGCTTCGCGGGCGGCTTCGCCTGGGGGTCGGGCTTGTTCTCGGCCTCTTGAGCGAGGATGGCAGCTTGGTGCGACGCCTCGGCTGACGTCAGCGCCGCAGCGAGAGCGGCGAGTGCGTCGGCGGTGCCCTCACCACGCTCTGCAGCAGCAGCGAGCGCTGCCAGTGCCGCGGCGACCTTCTGGCGGATCTGCTCGCCCGCGAGGTTTGCCCCGGCGATTCGAGCCTCACCTTCTGACGCGGCGAGCGACGCAACGTTCTCACGCGAAGCCTGCGCTTCGGCGATCGCTGCCTCGATCGCGTCGATCTCGTCCTGCACCTCTGACGTCGACTCGGAGGACGTCGACGCGGCAAGCGTGAGGTCAAGGTACTCGACGACACGGGTCGCCTCGTCGATCGCTGCTGGGTCGACCAGCCCCGTACCGAGAACGAGCGAAGCTCGCAGGTCTTTCACGAGCGCGTTGCCCGAGGCGACGAGCTGCGTGAGCTCCTTGACTGCCGCCTCGTACTCGAGCGCAACGGCGACCCGCTCGGCCTCTGCCTCCTCGGCTGCTATCTGCAACGACACGACCGCAGCGCTCGCTGCTCCGCCCCCCAGCACCAGTGCTCCAGCGACAGCTATAGCGATCGTCAGCTTCGTGCGTTTGCCCAGCCAACGAGTTCGCGACTCGTCTTCCCCGATAGACATTGAATCCCCCATTCGAACGAACCCCCGACGACGCTCACGAAGTGTGCGGAACACTACCGTCCGGCGGCGGTGGCCGATATCTCCCCGTTCGGGGGAGTACTGCGAGAGACGGCGACTCAGGGGCGGCTGAGGCCCGCTAGCGCCACCCGCGCTGCGTCGCGTCGTGCACCTCGCCGACGAGCTCTTCGATGATGTCTTCGAGAAAGAGCACGCCGGTCGTGCGACCCTCAGCATCGACAGCGCGCGCGAGGTGCGCACCCGAGCGACGCATGACTGCGAGCGCATCTTCGAGCTCGGCGGAGGCGAGAATCGAGACCAGGCGGCGGATGCGCTTCGGCGGCACGGGGTCGTCGAGCTCGTCGTCGGGCAGGTCGATGACGTCTTTCAGGTGCAGGTAACCGGAAGGCTCCCCGTGCTCGTCGACGAGAACGTAGCGACTGAACCCGCGCTGTGCGACCGCGCGCTCGAGGTCGAGAGCACTCGCGTCGTCGGGCAGGGCCGTGAGGGCATCCATCGGCAGGGCGATATCGCTCACGATCTTGTTCGTGAACTCGAACGCGGCGGTCAGCGCGCCGGTCGCGTCGAGCAGCACGCCCTCGCGCTTCGACTGCCGCACGATCGTCTCGACCTCTTCGAGCGTGAACGCGCTCGCGGCCTCGTCTTTCGGCTCGACGCGGAACGCGCGCAGCACCCCGTTCGCGATCGCATTCAAGCTGCGGATGACCGGCGAGAAGATGCGCGAGACGATCACGAGCGGCGGCGCGAGCAAGAGCACGGCGCGCGTCGGCAGAGTGAACGACAGGTTCTTCGGCACCATCTCGCCGAACACCACGTGCAGGTAGGTCACGAGGATGAGGGCGATCGTGAACGAGAGGCCCGCGATCCACTCGGGCGTGAGGCCCGTGAGTCCGAAGGGGATCTCGAGCAGGTGCTTGATCGCTGGCTCGGAGACGTTCAGGATCAGCAGCGAGCAGATCGTGATGCCGAGCTGGCAGGTCGCGAGCATGAGGGTCGCGTGCTCCATGGCCCAGAGCGCGGTCTTCGCGGCGCGTGACCCCGCGTCGGCTCGCGGCTCGATCTGCGAGCGCTTGGCGGCGATGACGGCGAACTCGGCGCCGACGAAGAAGGCGTTCGCCGCGAGCAGCACGAAGAGCCACGCGATGCCCCACCAGTCTGCTTCGGTCATCGACGCTCACCCGCCTCGGCCGTGACGATCGCGATCTCCTCGGTCGTGAGAGGGGTGAACCGCACGCGATCGATGCGTCGACCGTCGAGGCGCTCGATGCGGAAGGTGCCGGTGGCGATCTCGATGGTGTCTCCCACTTCGGGCAGGCGGCCGAGCTCGGCCATGAGGAAGCCGCCCACGGTCTCCCACGGGCCGTCTTCGGGAACCGTGACGCCCGCACGGTCCTTCAGCTCGTCAGGTCGCAGGATGCCCGGGAAGGTCAGCCAGTTGCGCGAGCGCACGACGTCGACGCGAGCGCGGTCGTGCTCGTCGCTCACCTCGCCGACGAGCTCTTCGACCAGGTCTTCGAGGGTCGTGACTCCCGCGGTTCCGCCGTACTCGTCGACGACGATCGCCATCTGGTAGCCGCGACCGCGCAGCTCGCCGAGCAGCGTGTCGAGCTTCATCGTCTCGGGCACGCGC
The DNA here is from genome assembly GCA_005778835.1 of Actinomycetota bacterium. GTDB lineage: Bacteria > Actinomycetota > Actinomycetes > Actinomycetales > Microbacteriaceae > Microcella. The sequence goes on along the minus strand of SXMG01000152.1, from coordinate 4,226 downwards.
AACGGTTCGGTCTGCAGGGCGGAGGCAGGAACATCCGCCCGCCGATCGCGCGGCACCGCGACCGCCTGCTTGACGTGCACGATGCCGACGATGTCGTCGATCGAGTCGTCGATCACCGGAAAACGGGAGTGCCCGGTCGTGCGCGCGAGGTCGATGACGGCCTGGGCAGAGTCACCGCGCTCGACGGCCGCGACGCGAGGGCGGGGGGTCATGACGTCTTGCGCGGTGTGCTGCGAGAACGCGAGCGTGCGCGACAGCAGCGTCGCCGTGTCGTGGTCGAGGCTGCCCTGACTCGCCGAGCGCCGCACGAGCGAGGCCAGTTCTTCGGCCGTGCGCGCGCCGCTCAGCTCTTCTTTCGGCTCGACGCCCATGGCCCGCAGAATGGCGTTCGCTGAGCCGTTCAAGAAGAGGATGGCGGGGCGGAAGACGGTCGTGAACAACCACTGGAACGGCACGACGACCTTCGCCGTCTGGCGCGGCAGCGTGAGCGCGAAGTTCTTGGGCACGAGCTCGCCGACGATCATCGACAGCAGCGTCGCGATGACGATCGCCGTGATCGAGCCGACGACCGGTACGGCGCCCTCGGGCAGGCCGAGCGACCGCAGAGGGTCGGCGAGCATGCTCGAGATCGCCGGTTCCATGAGAAAACCCGTAAGCAGGGTCGTGAGCGTGATGCCCAGCTGCGCGCTCGACAGGTGCGTCGACGTGATCTTGAGGGCCGCGATGGTCGGGCCGAGCCGCTTCTCACCGCGAGACTGCCGCGCTTCGAGCTCAGACCGGTCGAGGTTGATGAGCGCGAACTCGCTCGCGACGAAGAAGCCGGTGCCGATGGTCAGCAGCAGGCCGGCGAGCACGCCGATCCATTCAGCGCTCACGGCGGCCGCCGATCATCGGCGAGGGTCTATGACTGGGTTCGTCAGGGGCGGGCGTATCGCCCGGACTAGGAGGCTCCATAACGCTCAGGAGTATACGGCCCGCTCAGGCGTTCGCGCCTGTGAGTGCGTCACCGATCACCAGGAGACCGGAAGCGCCTTGCCCTCGTCGTAGCCGGCCGCCGACTGCGTACCGACAACGGCGCGCTCGTGGAATTGCGGCAACGTGGATGCTCCGGCATACGTCATCGACGACCGCAGCCCCGACGTGATCATGTCGAGCAGGTCGTCGAGCGAGGGCCGCTCGGGGTCGAGATAGATGCGCGAGCTCGAGATGCCTTCGGCGAAGAGCGTCTTGCGCGCGCGCTCGAAGGCGTCGAGCCGGCGGAAGCGCTGCTCGACAGCCTTCGTCGACGCCATGCCCCAGCTGCTCTTGAACCAGCGCCCGTGCTCGTCGGTCTCGATCGCGCCCGGAGCCTCGAGCGTGCCGGCGAACCACGAGCCGATCATGACGGCCGACGCGCCTGCGGCGAGCGCGAGGGCGACGTCACGCGGGTAGCGCACTCCCCCGTCGGCCCAGACGTGCGCACCGAGAGCCCGCGCAGCCTCAGCGGTCTCAAGCACGGCCGAGAACTGCGGGCGGCCCACGGCGGTCATCATGCGCGTCGTGCACATCGCACCGGGCCCGACCCCGACCTTGAGCACGTTCGCGCCCGCGGCGGCGAGGTCGCGCACGGCCTCGGGCGTCACGACGTTGCCCGCCACGATCGGCACGCCGAGGTTCGCGTCGGCCACGGCGCGCACGGCGTCGGCGGCCTGCTGCTGGTGACCGTGCGCGGTGTCCATGACGATGACGTCGACGCCAGCCTGCACGAGAGCGTCGGCACGAGCAGCCGCATCGCCGTTGATGCCGACCGCGGCGGCGACGCGCAGGCGGCCGTGAGCATCCACCGCCGGCGCATAGAGCGTTGCCCGCACGGCGCTGCGCGCGCTGAGCGAGCCGATGATGCGCCCGTGGTGGCGCACGGCGACCGCCTCGACGCCCGCCGCATCGATGAGGTCGAAGGCGGCGCGCGGCTCGGTGACGTCGTCGTCGTCGATCGCGGGCACGTCGTCGGCCACGAGGTCGCCCACGATCGAATCGGCGAGCGCGTGCCGCAGCGCCGCAGCGGGAATGCACCGCTCGGGCGCGCCGTCTGCGTCGGCGATCGTCAGCAGGGCCCCCGGCACGTCGGGCACGAGCGTGCGAGCCTCGGCGACCGTGGTCGATTGGCTCACGACGACGAGCACGTCGAGCAGCGTCGACGCCTGCTTCACCGAGCGGATCGCCGCGTCGAGCTCGGAGAGCCCCGCGTCTTGCGGCAGCACGCCAAGACCGCCGCGACGGGCCATCGCCGCCGCCAGGCGGGGGCCGGTGACCGAGGTCATGTTGGCCGCGACGAGCGGGATGCGCAGCCCGGTCGGGTCGTCGGCGGCGAGGTCGACGCCGAGCCGACTGCCGACCTCAGAGTGCTGCGGCACGAGGAAGACGTCGGAGTAGGTCAGATCATGGCTGGGACGCTCTGATAAGAACTGCACAGATTTAACGCTACTGCGCCCCGCAGACGGCGAACACCGCGCTCGCGAGCCGTTAAGCTTGACTGCGCATGCGCCCTGGGCGGTCATGCGGAGCGAACCCCTCGATGTCAAGCGAAAGTGGGCGGTCGGCTGTGTCAAGCCAAGTGACCGGAGTCGGACCCGACGGCGGTGCCGCGGGCGAATTCGGTGCCAACGAATGGCTCGTCGAAGAGCTGTACGAGCAGTACAAGGTCGATCGCAACTCGGTCGACCCCTCCTGGTGGCCGATTCTCGACAGCTACCACAAGAGCTCCACCGCCGGCGAGGCCGCCGCACCCCCGGCAGAGACGCCGAGTGCCGCCGCCGCCGAAGCGGCCGCGAGCGCACCGCTCGAGGTGGCCCCGACTCCGGCCGCCGCGCCTGAGGTGCCCGCGACCACGGGATCGGTGCCGATCGCCTCGGTGCCCGCCACCGGCAGCCAGCCGGTCGCCAAGACCACCTCGATCGCTCCGCAGCCCGCTCCGATCCCGGCGCAGGCCCCCGACACCTCGAGTGTCGCGGTCGTCGACGCCGACGATGACGGCGAGCCCGACGACGTGGTCACGCCCTTGCGGGGCATGGCCAAGACCCTGGCCTCGAACATGGATGCGAGCCTCACGGTTCCCACCGCGACGAGTGTTCGCACCATTCCCGCGAAGCTCATGATCGACAACCGCATCGTCATCAACAACCACCTCAAGCGCGCTCGAGGCGGCAAGGTCAGCTTCACGCACCTCATCGCGTGGGCCATGGTCAAGGCGATTCAAGAATTCCCGAGCCAGAACGTCTTCTACGACGAGATCGACGGCAAGCCGGTCGTCGTCACGCCGGCGCAGATCAACCTCGGCATCGCCATCGATCTGCCCAAGCCCGACGGCACGCGAGCGCTCATGGTGCCCGGCATCAAGAAGTGCGGCTCGATGAACTTCAACGAGTTCCTCACTGCCTACGAAGACGTCGTCAAGCGCGCCCGCGAGAACAAGCTCACGGCCGCCGACTTCCAGGGCAACACGATCTCGCTCACCAACCCCGGGGGCATCGGCACCGTGCACTCGGTGCCCCGGCTCATGAAGGGCCAGGGCGCCATCATCGGCGCGGGCGCCCTCGAGTACCCGGCCGAGTTCCAGGGCATGTCGCAGGCGACGCTCGCCGAGCTCGGTGTCGGCAAGACCATCACCCTGACGAGCACCTATGACCACCGGGTCATCCAGGGTGCCGGCTCGGGCGAGTTCCTCAAGAAGATCCACGAGCTCGTCATCGGCGACCGCCACTTCTACGAAGACATCTTCGCCGACCTGCGCATCCCCTACGACCCGATCCACTGGGCGCAAGACATCCATGTCGACCTCGCCGACGACGTGAACAAGACGGCGCGCGTGCAAGAGCTCATCAACTCGTACCGCGTGCGCGGCCACCTCATGGCCGACGTCGACCCGCTGCAGTACAAGCAGCGGTCGCATCCCGACCTCGACATCGCCAGCCACGGCCTGACGTTCTGGGATCTCGATCGCGAATTCGTCACCGGCGGCTTCGGCGGTCGCCGATCGATGCTCCTGCGCGAGGTTCTCGGCGTGCTGCGCGACACCTACTGCCGCACCGTGGGCATCGAGTACATGCACATTCAAGAGCCCGAGCAGCGGCGCTGGTTCCAAGAGCGGCTCGAGAAGCCCTACCAGAAGCCGACGCACGACGAGCAGATGCGCATTCTCGGCAAGCTCAACCAGGCCGAAGCCTTCGAGACCTTCCTGCAGACCAAGT
>SXMG01000151.1 GCA_005778835.1 Actinomycetota bacterium | reverse complement strand
CCGGGACCGACGGTGAGAGTCCGGATGGGAGGAGCACGCTGGCGGCAGCCTGCCGCGAGCGCAGCGACCCCGGAAACGTCCCGAATCGAACGAGGACTCCGGATGACCAGCGACAGCGCCCCGCACGGCACGAGCCGTGCCGCCGCGCGCGCTGACGATCGGTTCGAGTCGGCCATGCGCCGCGCCCTCAGCCTGGCGACGCACGGCCCCGCGGTCGGCGCGAACCCCCAGGTCGGCTGCGTGCTGCTCGACGAGGCGGGCACCATGGTCGCGCAGGGCTGGCATCGCGGGGCGGGCACCGCACACGCTGAGGTGGATGCCCTCTCGCACATTCCCGACGCTCGAGGCCTCACGGCCGTCGTCACGCTCGAGCCGTGCAATCACACGGGCCGCACCGGCCCTTGCGCCCAGGCGCTCATCGACGCTGGGGTCACCCGAGTCGTCTCCGCGCTCGACGACCCCAACCCCGTGGCGGGCGGCGGCGCCGACCGGCTTCGGGCTGCGGGCGTCGAGGTCATCGGCGGACTGCTCGCCGACGAGGCGACAGAGATGCTGCTGCCGTGGCTGACGAGTGTGCGCACCGGGCGCCCGTGGGTGACCGTCAAGTGGGCGACGAGTCTCGACGGCCGCGCGGCCGCGGCCGACGGCACCAGCCAGTGGATCACCGGCACGGCCTCGCGCCAGCGCGTGCACGAGCAGCGCGCCGCCCACGACGCCATCGCCGTCGGCACCGGGACGGTGCTCGCCGACGACCCCAGCCTCACCGCGCGCGGCGACGGGGGCGAGCTGCTCGCCCACCAGCCGGTGCCGGTCGTGTTCGGCGCGTCACCCGTGCCGGCCGACGCCCAGCTGCGGCAGCACCCCGCGGGCCTCATCGAGCTCGGGCACCGTGACCTCGAGGCCGGGCTGCGCGACCTCGACGCACGGGGAATCCGCCGGTTGTTCGTCGAGGGCGGCCCGACGCTCGCGAGTGCCTTCGTGCGCGCGGGCCTCGTCGACGAAGTGCTGATCTACCTCGCACCGATGCTCATCGGCGGGCCGCGCGTCGCGCTCGACGAGCTCGGAGTCACCACGATCGGCGAGGCGCACCGGTTGCGCATCCACCGTATCGAGACGCTCGGCGACGACCTGCTCGTCGTCGCCCGCCCGCACCAGCCTGCAGAAGGAGCCTGATCATGTTCACCGGACTCATCGAAGAACAGGGCCGCATCGTGCGGTGGGAGCCGAACGGCGACGCCGGCCGGCTGACCGTGCACGGGCCGCTCGCCGTCAGCGACGCCGCGCACGGCGACTCGATCAGCGTCAACGGCGTGTGCCTCACGGTCGCCGATCAGGGCGACGACTGGTTCACGGCCGACGTCATGGGTCAGACCCTCGCGATGTCGACGATCTCGCAGTGGTCCCTCGGCGACGCGGTCAACCTCGAGCGGGCCGCCTCGGTCGGCGACCGGCTCGGCGGTCACATCGTGCAGGGTCACATCGACGGCACGACGACGGTGCTCGACCGCCGCGAGCACGGCGACTGGCGGGTGCTGCGGTTCTCGCTCGACGCGGCGCACGCTCCCCTCGTCGTCGACAAGGGCTCGATCGCCGTCGACGGCGTGAGCCTCACGGTGAGCGCCGCGGGCGACGACTGGTTCGAAGTCTCGCTGATTCCCGAGACACTCGCCGCGACGACGCTCGGCGACAAGGTTGTCGGCAGCACGGCAAACATCGAGACCGACATTCTTGCCCGCCACGTGGCGCGGCTGGTGCGATTCGGCGCTGGCGCCGACGCAGAGGAAAGGACGCTCTCATGAGCATCGGAACGATTCCTGAGGCCCTCGAGGCCCTGCGCGCCGGACGGCCGGTGCTCGTCGCCGACGACGAGAGCCGCGAGAACGAGGGCGATGTCATCATCTCGGCACAGCTCGCGACGCCGGAGTGGGTCGCCTGGTCGATCCGCCACACGAGCGGCTTCTTGTGCGCGCCGATGACCGACGAGATCGCCGATGGGCTCGAGCTGCCGCTCATGGTCATGCACAACGAAGACCCGCGAGGCACCGCCTACACCGTGACCGTCGACGCGGCCGAGGGGCTCACGACGGGCATCAGCGCGGGCGACCGTGCCCGCACCCTGCGCGTGCTCGGCGATGCCGCCTCGACTCCCGCGAGCCTGCGCCGGCCCGGGCACGTCGTGCCGCTGCGCGCCAAGCCCGGGGGCGTTCGCGAGCGTGCGGGTCACACCGAGGCCGCCGTCGAGCTCATGCGCCTGGCGGGCCTGCGGCCCGTCGCCGCGATCGGCGAGGTGATCGACGAGACCGGCGACATGATGCGCCTGCCCGAGCTGATCCGATTCGGGCAGAGCGAGGGGCTCGTCGTCATCACGATCGTCGACCTCATCGCCTACCTGGAAGCGGGCTCGCCCGGCTCGTTCGAGAACAGCCCGACCACAGAAGCCATCGCCCCGCCGTCGAGGCCGAGCAGCGTGAGCTTCGAGGTCGAGACCACAGTGCCGACCTCGCACGGCCCGTTCTCGATGCGCGCCTACCGCGACCGCAAGACCGGCGCCGACCACGTGGCGATCGTCAGCGGCATGCCGCACGACGACATGCTCGTGCGCGTGCACTCCGAGTGCCTCACGGGCGAGGCGTTCGGCTCGCTCAAGTGCGAGTGCGGCCCGCAGCTCGACGCCGCGCTCGACGTCATTCAGCGCCAGGGTGGCGCCGTGCTCTACATGCGCGGCCACGAGGGCCGCGGCATCGGCCTCATCAACAAGCTCAAGGCCTACCGGCTGCAGGAAGACGGCTACGACACCCTCGATGCCAACCTCGCGCTCGGCCTGCCAGCCGACGCTCGTGACTACGAGGCCGCCGTCGACATGCTGCGCGACCTCGGCGTGAGCCGCGTGCGCCTGCTCAGCAACAACCCCGAGAAGCAGCGCCAGCTCGTCGAGTACGGCATGGTCGTCACCTCGCTCGTGCCGCTCGTCGTCGGCGTCGGCAGCGACAACGAGGGCTACCTCAGCGCCAAGCGCGACCGCATGGGCCACCGGTTGCCCGATAGCATCACGAGCGCACCCGTGTTCACCACGCTGGAAGGAAAGTCTGCATGAGCGGCGCCGGATCCCCCACCCTCGACATCGATGGCGCGGGCCTCACCATTGCCATCGTCGCCGGCCAATGGCACACCGAGATCAGCGAGGGCCTCAAGGCGGGCGCCCGCCGAGTGCTCGAGGCCGCCGGCGCCACTGTCGTCGAGTACGCCGTGCCGGGGTCGTTCGAACTGCCCGTGGTGAGCAAGGCCGCACTCGAGGCGGGGGCGGATGCTGTGGTCGCGCTCGGCGTGATCATCCGGGGCGGCACTCCCCACTTCGAATACGTGAGCGCCTCCGCCACCGACGGACTGACGCGGGTCGCGCTCGACACCGGCAAGCCGGTCGGATTCGGCGTGCTCACGCTCGACGATGAGGCCCAGGGCCTCGACCGCGCCGGGCTACCGGGGTCGCACGAAGACAAGGGCGCCGAGGCGGCCGAGGCCGCGCTCGCGACGGCCCGCGTGCTGCAGGTCATTCGCGGCTAGCTACTTCAAGAAGAGGGCGCGCAACCTGCTCGTCGTGAAGACGATGCCGATCGCGATCATCACGAGGTAGTAGCCGATGTGCACGAACATCATCGCCGAGAGTGCTCCCGTGGTGAGCCCGCGCACGAGCTCGACGGCGTGCCACAGCGGCAGTGCCTGAATGACCCACTGAATCGCCTCGGGGTAGACCGTGATCGGGTAGAAGGTCGCCGAGAACAAGAACATCGGCAGCATGATGAACGTGACCCACTCGATCTGCTGGAACGTCTTCATGTAGCTCGTGATCGCCATGCCCAGGCTCGCGAAGCCGAAGGCGATCAGCAGCACGGCGGGCAGGGCCAGCAGCGCCGTCCAGGCCAGGTTGAGCCCGAAGGCCTGCATGATGACCATGAAGCCGACCGCGTACATCGCGCCGCGCAGCAGGGCGAGGAAGATCTCTCCGAGGGCCACATCGAGCGGGCCGAGCGAGGTCGTGAGCATGCCCTGATAGAGCTTCGAGTAATTGAGCTTGAAGAAGACGTTCCAGGTGGAGTCGTAGACCGCCCCGTTCATGGCCGACACGGCGAGCAGGGCCGGGGCGATGAACGCCGCGTACGAGACCTCTTGGCCCGTCGACGTCTGAACGCTGCCGACGAGCGCTCCGAAGCCGATGCCGAGCGAGAGCAGGTAGAACACCGGCTCGAAGAACCCGCTGAGCACGACGAGGTAGTTGGTGCTGCGGGTCGCCAGCAGGCCTCGATGGATGACCGCCCCGGTGTTGCCGGCGTACAGCGCACTGCGGCGCGGCTGCAGGGCGCCCTGGTCTGAGATCGTCGCCGCGCTCACTTGTTCAGCCTCCGCGTGAAGTGCTTGCGGGTCGCCCAGAGCCCGACGAGGAAGAGCGTCGTGAGGTAGCCCACGTGGGTGACCGTGAGCCAGATCGGCTCCTCGAGGCCGTAGGTGGCGACACGCCCGAGCTCGGTGCCGTGCCAGAGCGGCGAGATCCAGCCGATGGGCTGCAGGTAGATCGGCAGCTGCTCGAGCGGAAAGAAGGTGCCCGAGAACAAGAAGAGCGGGGTGATGCCGAATCGCTGCAGCATCGCCATCTGGCCGCGGTCTTCGGTGATGGTCGAGGTGTAGCTCGAGATCACCACCCCGATGGCCATGCCGGTCAGCGTGGCCGCACCGATGGCGAGCCAGCCGGTGGCCGAGGGCACTCCGCCGAACAGCACGATGACTCCGAAGTAGATCGCCACGGTGACGACGGCCCGCAGCGCGATCTGGATCATCATGCCGTTGACGATCTGCGCCCCCGTGATGGGCGAGGCGTTCATGCCGAAGAAGATGGGGTTCCACTTGAAGCCCATGAGCACGGGGTAGCTCGTCTCGTTGGCGGCCACCGTCATGGCGGCGGTCGCCATGAGCGCGGGTGCGACGAACTGCAGATAGGTGACGCCCCCGACACCCTGCGGCACGAGGCTCGCGAGCCCGACCCCGAGCGCGAAGAGGTAGATGAGCGGGTTGCCGAAGCTCTGGAAGATCGCGTCGCCCGCATAGCCCTTCATGGCGCGGATGCGGTGCTCGGCGATGTACCACGAGCCCCAGCGGCGCGGCGCGACGCCCCCGGCGATGGCGCGCGCCGAATCTTCTCGAATCGTCTGGACCGTCATTCGATGAGGCTCCGGCCCGTAAGGCGCAAGAAGACGTCTTCGAGGCTCGAGCGGCGCACGAGCGAGGTGATCGGCTGCAGTCCCCGTTGCGTGATCTGCTCGAGCTCGGCCTCGCCGTTGCCCGTGTAGATGAGGATGCGGTCGGGCAGCACCTCGTGGCGCTCGCCGATGTCGCGAATGCTCTCGGCGATCTCGGCGTTCTTGTCGCTGCCGAACCGCACCTCGAGCACCTCTTTGCTCGAGTACTCGCGAATGAGCGACGCGGGCGAGCCCTCGGCCATGATGCGGCCCTTGTCGACGACGACGAGCCGGTCGCACAGCTGCTCGGCCTCGTCCATGTAGTGCGTCGTGAGCACGAGCGTCGTGCCCTGCTCCTTGAGGCGGAAGAGGCGGTCCCAGAGGATGTGCCGGGCTTGCGGGTCCAGCCCCGTGGTCGGCTCGTCGAGAAGCAGGATGCGCGGCTCGTTGATGAGGGCGCGCGCGATCGTCAGGCGGCGCTTCATTCCGCCGGAGAGGTCGTCGACCTTCGACTTGCGGCGGTCGGCCAGTTGCGCGAACTCGAGGAGGGCATCCGCCCGCTCGGCGACGACCGAGCGCGGCAGGCCGAAGTAGCGGCCGTAGACGAGCAGGTTGTCGCGCACGCGCAGCTCTTGATCGAGGTTGTCCTGCTGCGGCACGACTCCGAGCTGCGAGCGGATGTCGGGGCCGTGCGCGTTCGGGTCGAGACCGAGGATGCTCAAGTCGCCGCTCGTGCGCGTCGAGACCGCCCCGACCATGCGCATGGTCGTCGACTTGCCCGCGCCGGTGGGGCCGAGCAGGCCGAACGACTCCCCCGGAGCGACCTCGAAGTCGATCGCGTCGACGGCGGTGAAGTCGCCGTAGGTCTTGGTGAGCTGGCTGGCGGTGATGACGGGCTGGGGCACGAGAGAAAAGCCTAGACCCGCTGTTCGGTCGCGAACGATCATCCCTCAGCGAACACGCGGATGCGCCGCAGCGCCCTCGGGCAGACTGGTCGAGCGCCACCGCGCGCACGAGGGGAACCCACGACGCATGAGCACGACCACCGACCCGCCCCGCCGCCGCTTCGGCCGCCCCGTCGATGACGGGCCGCGCGCCACATTCGGCCAGCTGCTGCCCTACCTCCTTGAGCATCGCGTGGTGCTCGGCTGGGTCATCGTCATTAGCGTGCTGGGGGCCGCCGCCTCGCTCGCGCAGCCCCTGCTCGTCAGCCAGGTCATCACGGTGGTCGAGAACGACGGCGACCTCGGGCCGCTCGTCGCGGTGCTCGTCGCGCTCGTCGTCGTCGGGGCCCTGCTGAGCGGCTTCGGCCACTACCTGCTGCAGCGCACGGGCGAGGGCGTCGTGCTCTCCAGTCGCCGTGCACTCGTGCGGCGCATGCTGCACCTGCCCATCAGCGAGTTCGACCAGCGCCGCACGGGCGACCTCGTCAGTCGCGTCGGCAGCGACACCACGCTGCTGCGGGCCGTGCTCACGCAGGGCCTCGTCGAGGCCATCGGCGGCAGCCTCACCTTCATCGGTGCGCTCATCGCCATGATCATCATCGACCCGACCCTGCTCGGTCTCACGGTGCTCGTGATCGCCGTGTCGGTCGTCACGGTCGTGGTGCTGTCGCAGCGCATCCGCATCGCCAGCCGCAAGGCGCAGGAGAAGGTCGGCGACCTCGCCGCGGCGGTCGAGCGCTCGATCTCGTCGGTGCGCACCGTGCGCGCGGCCACCGCGACCGAGCGCGAGATCGCCATCGTCGAGCAGAACGCCGTCGGCGCCTGGGAGCAGGGCATCAAGGTCGCGAAGATCTCGGCCCTCGTGGTGCCGATCTCGTCGATCGCGCTGCAGGTGTCGTTCCTGGTCGTGCTCGGGGTGGGCGGCTTCCGGGTCGCGTCGGGCGCCATCGGCGTCGCCGACCTCGTGGCGTTCATCCTGTTCCTGTTCCTGCTCATCGGCCCGCTCGGGCAGGCGTTCGGCGCCATCACGAGCGTCAATGCCGCGCTCGGCGCGCTCGGCCGCATTCAAGAGATCATCGCGCTGCCGAGCGAGACCGAAGGCGACGACGCCGTCGTGCCCGCGACCGCCACAGTCGACTCCGCCGCGGTCACGTTCGAGAACGTGCACTTCAGCTACCCCGAGTCGGCGCACCGCACCGAGGCCGAGAAGCTCGTTGCGGAGGTCGTCGGCGACGAGGTGCGTGACAAGACTGTTCTTCGCGGCGTCACGTTCAGCGTGCCGGTCGGCTCGCGCACCGCCCTCGTGGGGCCGAGCGGCGCCGGCAAGAGCACGGTGCTCTCGCTCATCGAGCGGTTCTACGACCCGACCGAGGGCGTCATCCGCATGGGCGGCACGGACATCAGGGCGCTCGAGCGCGACGCGTTGCGCGGCCAGATCGGCTACGTCGAGCAGGATGCGCCCGTGCTCGCCGGGACGCTGCGCGACAACCTGCTGCTCGGCACGCCCGGTGCGACCGACGAGCAGTGCGTCGCGGTGCTGCGCAGCGTCAACCTCGGCGAGGTGCTCGACCGCGACGAGCGGGGGCTGGATGCGCAGGTCGGCGAAGACGGCGTGATGCTCTCGGGCGGCGAACGTCAGCGCCTCGCCATTGCGCGCGCCCTGCTCGCGGCACCGCCCATCCTGCTGCTCGACGAATCGACGTCATCGCTCGACGGCGTCAACGAGCAGCGCATGCGCGAGGCGATCGACGCCGTCGCCGAAGACCGCACGCTCATCGTCATCGCGCACCGGCTCTCGACGGTGGTCGACAGCGATCAGATCGTCGTGCTCGACCACGGTCAGGTCGTCGGAGTCGGCACGCACAGCGAGCTCGTGCGCGACGTGCCGCTCTACCGCGACCTCGCGAAGCACCAGCTGCTGGTCTGACGCCGACGGGTCAGGGCGAGGCCGGCTCGACGGTCGCGCCCGCCGCGGCGACCTCGCGCAGCGCCGCCTCGCTCGACTCGGGTGCGACGCCCGCCACCAGGTCGCTCAGCACTCGCACACGACGGCCGGCTGCGAGTGCATCGAGGGCCGAGGCGCGCACGCAGTAGTCGGTCGCGATGCCGACGACATCGACGTCGGTCACGCCGAGCTCGTCGAGCGCGGTGACGATGCCGCGGCCGTCGTCGGTCGTGCCCTCGAAGATCGAGTAGGCCGGAACCCCCTGGCCTTTGCGCACGTGAATGTCGATGAGGCCCGTGTCGATCGAGGGGTGGTACTCGGCTCCGTCGGTGCCCGCCATGCAGTGCTGCGGCCAGGTCACCACGAAGTCCGGCTCGCCCTCGAGGGCGAAGTGCCCGCCGTTGTCGTTGTCGGGGTCGTGCCAGTCGCGTGACGCGATCACGACGTCGTAGTCATCGGGATGCTCGCGCACGTGCTCGGTGATCGCCGAGGCCACGGCGGCACCACCATCGACGCCGAGCGCGCCGCCTTCGGTGAAGTCGTTCTGCACGTCGATGATGAAGAGAGCGCGAGCCATACCGCCTCCGTTGCCGAGCTGGGTCAGTTGTTCGAGAGGTTGTCGCCGCAGGTGAAGATCGCCGCGGCGAGCGTGTCGTGAGCAGCCTTGGCCGACTCGGGTATTCCGGTGCGGATCGAGTAGAACGCGAACGTGAGCGGAGTGCCGTCTGCGGCGCGGATCACCCCGGAGAGCGAGTAGGCCGACCGCAGCCAGCCGGTCTTCGCCGTCACGTTGCCGCGGGCGATCGCATTCGAGCCGGTGAAGCGGCTGGCGAGCGTGCCGCTCTGCCCGGCGACCGGAAGAGCATCCATGATGATGCCCAGATTGTTGCCGCGCGCGTTGATGACCGCGAACAGCTGGGCCATGTACCGAGCCGGCACCGCGTTGTCGGTCGCGAGCCCCGAGCCGTCTTTGATGATGAGGCCGTCAGTCGGAACGCCGTAGGTGTTCAGGGCGCCCGTGATGGCCTGCGTGAGCGACGCGGTCGAGCCGTCGAGCCCGATCTCTTTCGACACGGCGCGGGCGAGCATCTCGCCAAGCGTGTTGTCGCTGTTGGGCAGAAGCTGGCCGATGAGCGTGCTGACCGGTTGCGACTGCACCTGGCCGAGCAGGGTTCCGCCGACGGCGGCGCCCGTGCTGATCGTCGGGACTCCCGCTGGATTGCCCGCGTCGGCCAGCGCCTGAGCGAACCACTGGCCGGCGCGCGCGATCGGGTCGGTCGAGCGGGCGCTCGTCTGGGCCCGCGGATCGTTGCGGTCGCCGTCGACCATGAGCGCGGTCGCCGGGGCCTGGAAGCCCGCTGCGATGCGGTCGCGGTTCCAGGTCTCGTGCCAGTTGTCGGCCGGGTTCCAGAACGTCGAGTCGAGTACGAGCGACGTGATGCCGGGGGCATCGGGATTCGCCGCCGCATAGGCCGCGACCGTCTGCGCGGCGAGGTCGGAGAGCTTGGGGGCACCGCGGTAGATGCTCTCCTGCCCCGCGGGCAGCCGGCTCAGGGTGGCGTCGCCGCCGCCGACGAGCACGACGGTGCCGGGGGTCGAGCCCGTCACGACGCGCGTCGTCATGCGGTGATCGGGGCCCAGTGCGGCGAGCGCCGCCGCCGCCGTGATGACCTTGAGCACGCTGCCCGTGCGCACGGCGCGATCGGCCTGACGGTCGAAGAGCACCTCGCCCGTCGTGGCGTTGACGACCGAGCCGAAGAACTCGTTCAAGCGCTCATCGCGAGCGAGCGAGGCGATCGAGCACGTGCGCAGACGGCTCGGGTCGGCGATCGTGCCCGGCAGAGGCCGAGGGTCGGGCTCGGGAGTCTCGGTGACGGTCGGCACCGGCACGGGCGCGGCCTGCGCCGACCCCACAGCGATGCCAGCGAAGACGGCACCAGAACCCAGCAGCAGGAAGGCAACGGAGAGCGCGGTCGTCAGCACGGCACGGGGGTGCTTGCGCACGAACGCGCCGATGCCGGTGGCGGGCGCCGGGTCGTCGGACTGCTCACCGACAGCGTCAGCCGCGCTCAGCACCTCGGTGGGCGCAGCGGGGGCGCCGAGCGCCACGGTCGGCGCACCAGCACCCAGCGCCACGGTCGGCGCGGCGGACGCGCTGAGAAGCTCGGTCGGCGCGAGGCCGGCAGAGAGCGCCTCAGTCTGCGGCTCGGCCGCCGTCTCGGCCGGCGGCTCGGCCGGCGAGGACGCCGATCGCTCGCTCTTGCTGCCCCGCCGACGCGACGCCGCCTCGGCTTCGCGCGCGGCGCGACGGCTGAGGGGCTGCTCGGGCTCAGTCATTCGCACATGATACCGAGCACAGACCGAGACGCACCCGGGCGCTACTGCTCCGGATACTCCAGGCCGATGAGTCGTCGCACCTCGTCGAGCACGCCCATGATCGCGACCGTCTCGTCGATCGGCAGGCTCGACGGCTCGTCTCCGCGCACGCGCCGCTCGAGCTCGAGCGCCTGAAAGTGCATGCCGCGCGTCGCGACGGGCTCGTCGAACCGCTCGACCGGGTTCCAGTCGCGGTCGTATCGCGTGAACGAGGTGGGCGTGTACCAGACGCGGTCGATCTCGATCGCCCCGGTCGTGCCGAGCACCACAGCACGGTTCGACCCGGCGGTGTCGAGTGCGCAGTGCAGCACCGATTGCCGGCCGCCCTCGTGCACGAAGACCATGGCCGTCTGCCGGTCGACACCGGTGGCGGTCATGGTCGCGTGCGCCTGAATCTCCGTCGGCACGCCGAGCAGGTCGATCGCGAACGAGACCGGGTAGATGCCGAGGTCGAGCAGCGCGCCCCCGCCGAGCGCCGGGTTCTGCAGCCGATGGGTGGGGTCGGTGGGCAGTGACTGGGTGTGGTCGGCGATCACCGTGCGAACATCCCCGATCGCGCCCTCGGCGAGCAGTTCCCGCAGACGCACCATGTGCGGCAGGTAGCGCGTCCACATCGCCTCCATCGCCACGACGCCCTGCGCCGCGGCCCGGTCGGCGATGGCGCGCGCCTGAGGCTGAGAGATCGTGAAGGGCTTCTCGACGAGCACGTGCTTGCCGGCATCGATCGCGAGCAGAGCGCTCGACAGATGCATCGGGTGCGGGGTCGCAACGTAGATGACGTCGACGTCGGGGTCGGCGACGAGCTGCTCGTAGCTGCCGTGCGCGGTGGGGATGCCGAACTCGGCCGCGAACGCCTCGGCCGCTCCGGGCGCGCGCGACCCGACCGCGGTCATGGTGATGCCCGCATCGCGCAGGTCTCCGGCGAAGGTGCGCGCGATGTGCCCGGTCGCCAGGATTCCCCAGCGCAGTGTCGACTCCACGGTCGGCCTCTCTGCGGCCGCCGACCTGGCGCCCGCTCGGGCCAGCCTAGCCAGCGCGGGTCAGCAGTCGACCCAGCGTGCGGCGCTGCGCGTGAACGAGTAGGGCTCGTCGGGCACGCCGCCATGCGTCATCGCGAACATGATGCAGACGCGGGCGGTGTTGCCGGCGAACGTCGGCTTGTAGAGCGAGGTGCGGTGACCCGTCGAGTCCCACCACTTCTGCGCCACGATCGCGCCGTCGTTGCTGAGGCCGCCGGCGAGGTTGCCATCGCAACCGACGCTCGGCACCCCGTCAGAGCGCTGCGAGCCGATGTGGCCCCACGCGCTCATCGGGTCGGTGCTCGGGTCTTCAGCCATCCAGAACAGGCGGTCTTCCATGCAGCTGTCGTAGCGGAAGTTCGCGAACGGCAGGGGCGCCAGGCAGTTCGCCACTCGGATCGCGTTGTAGGTGACCGCGAAGAGCTGCAGGTCTGCACTGGTGGTGCCGGCCACCCCCAACGGCGATGTGCGGCTCGGGGCGCCCGGAGTCGTGCCCGTGATCGCGGTCGCGCAGGCCGGAGCGCTCGGCGTCGGGCTCGCCGAGCCGAACGGCGCCGGCTGCGCGGCGAGCGGTGCCGCGGGGGTCGACGGCTGCGGCCGAGAGACCGTGCCGGTCGTCGAGGCCTCGGTCGCTGCAGCGGAGGTCGCCGGACGCTCGGTCTCCGAGACGTCGGTCTCCGTCGTCGCGGTCGACTCGAGGTGCGTGGCCTGCGGCGTCGGCCCGTCGATGGTGTCGCTCGTCTGCTGCGGCGCCAACGGGGCCGAAGCCGACGGGGCCTCGTGCGCGAGAGCGCTCGTCGAGGCAGCCGGGTCGACTCCGCCGCCCGACGCGAGAGCGCCGGTCGACACTGTCGCGGCGACGAGCAGCGCGGCGGCAAGCGTCGTCAGAGTAGTGGTCGTGCGCATCGTGAGGCCCCCCGGTCTCATCGCTCCCCCCGGAGCGCCGTACTAGTGAGTCAACAAGTCGTCCAACGAGCGGCCGCTCGCATGAAGGAATACGGTTCATTCGGAACACCACCGTGAGTGGTGGCAAAAAGGATGCAGACGTTGGCGGTGCTGCCCGTGTAGGTCGGCTTGTACAGCGACGTGCGGTGCCCCGTCGAGTCCCACCACTTCTGCGCGACGCTCGCGCCGGTGTTGTTGCTGCCGCCGGCCAGGTTGCCATCGCAGCCGACGCTCGGCAGCCCGTCGGAGCGCTGCGAGCCGATGTGGCCCCACGCGCTCATCGGGTCGGTGCTCGGGTCTTCGGCCATCCAGAACAGTCGCTGCTCCATGCAGCTGTCGTAGCGGATGTTCGCGAACGGCACGGGCGCCAGGCAGTTCGCCACCCGGATGGCGTTGTAGCCCTCGGCGAACGACTGCAGGTCGTCGCTCGTGGTGCCGCCGACGCCGAGGGGCGAGATCACGCTGGGCGCTCCCGCGGTCTGGCCGGTGATCGCGGCGGGGCACGACGGGTTCGTCGGGCTCGGGGTCGCGGTGGGCGTGCCGAAGGGAGCCGGCTGCGCGGCGAACGGCGCCACCGGGGTGCTCGGCTGAGGGCGCGCGATCGAGGGCACACCGGCGACACCGGGTGAGACGGGTGCGGCTGCACCGTCATCTTCTCGGCCCGTTGCCGAGGGGTCGGGGCGTACCTCACCGTCGACCGGCTCAGCGCTGGATCCTGGCTGCTCGGAGAGCCCCGTCGGTGCGGGTTCGCTCGTCGAGCTCGGTGCCACAGCCTGGTTGGCGCCCGCCGATTGCCCGTCGGCCGGCGCGACCGTGACGGCGCCGAGCGCGACGACCACGACGAGCAGAATCGCCGACGCGAGGGTCATCACAGTGACCGCGCTGCCGAGGTCGATGACCTCGCTCTCGCGCTCTCGATGCTTCGAGTGCGTCACGTCTGCCCTCCCCCCATGGTCGGCGAACTTGCGGCCCCCCAGCCGCTGGTTTCACGGTATGCCCGAGGGGTCGAGTCCACCAACAGAGGGTGCTCGAAAAGCGAACGATTGTGACTCGAAAGGGGGGTGCGACCAGGCCTTTTTCCCCCCGTAAGGGGGGTCACGACGCAGTGCGTCGTGACCCTGGGAGCAGCTCGCACCTACCCGGAGACTGAAGGGTAGAGATCGAAGAGTGCGAAGTGCCGACTGGGAGACTCGAACTCCGCGACGCATCGCGTCGCGAACAGTGCCGACTGCGGGACTCGAACCCGCAACCGCCCGATTACAAGTCGGGTGCGCTACCAGTTGCGCCAAGCCGGCCGAGCCCGCTGGGGGCTCCGGGGCTGCACGCCCCGTGCCAGCGTACCGCCGCTACGGGCTCGGGGTCGGAGTCGGCGAGGGGGTCGGGTTGGTCGAGAAGTCGTCGCCAGCTGCCTGCAGCACGAACTGCGAGAACTCGCTCTGCTCGAACGGGTAGCGGTACTCGAAGACCTGGCCGTTGACGAGCACGGTCGGCGTGCCGGGAATCGCCTCGACCTCGGCATCGCGAATCGCGAGGGGGCCGGTCACCGCGCGATCCGTCGCGGCCTGCACCCACGACCGGAAGGTGCGATCGGCGATGCACTGCTCGAGCCGCGACGAGGTCGCCCCGGCCGACTCGATGACCTCGAGCAGCTGCGCGTCGTCGAGACCGGGCGAGCCCTCTTCGGGCTGCGCGGCGAAGAGCGCCTCGTTGACGTCGAAGAACGAGTCGGGGTCGTAGTTGGCGACGCACGCGGCCGCGTTGGCGGCGCGCAGCGAGTACTGCGTGCCGGCCGACATGTTGGTGAGGATCGCGATGGGCCGGTACTCGACGGTCGCCGCCCCCGACTCGACGAGCGTGCGGATCAGCTCGCCGTTCTCGGCCTCGAACTCGCCGCAGATCGGGCAGAGGTAGTCGATGAAGATCTGGATGTCGACGACGCCGGGAGGGTTGGCCTCGGAGGTCACGGGCCGATCGTCGGGTGCGAGCGCGGGAGTCGGCACAGCGACGAGACCCTGGCCGATGCGAATGCCGTCGCTCGCCATGTTGCGCGGGCCGGGGCCATCGGGGCGCACCGAGTTGACGAGCACGAGTGCGATCACGGCGATGATGGCGACTGCGGCGAGGGCGACGCCGCCCTGCAGCAGCAGGCGCGTACGCCGCTCTTTCTTCTGCTGCTCCTGGCGCAGCTGACGCGCTTTCTCGCGGGCTTCCGCGCGCCGCTCGTTCTTCGACGGGCGTGCGCTCGCCGACCAGTTGTCGCTCATGAAACCCCATTCAGACGGGTGCAGTTGCGGCCCGACACGATTGCGGGCGCCCGAAGCGCCCCGCAGAATCTTACCCGGACCTGCTTTGAGCCGAGTCCACGGCGCCACTGAGCGGTCTCCGTCCGATGCGCAGTTCGGCGGTCGGCGCCGCGGGGTGGCATACTGACACCGGATGCTCGACGACGCGCATTCTGCCTTTCGGCATATCCATTCACTACGGATCGTCCGGCACGTACCTGCCGGTGAAGGAGAAGATCACTATGGCCACTGTCACGTTCGACAAAGCCACCCGCCTCTACCCGGGCTCCACTGTTCCCGCGGTCGACGCTCTCGACCTGCACGTGGGCGACGGAGAGTTCCTCGTTCTCGTCGGCCCCTCCGGCTGCGGATGATCTGGGTAACTTAGCTTCGATGCAAAAGATATCCAAGGCATGGGATCGGCGGGTGGAAAAAAACGCTGAAAACCAGCGAGCCGCAGCTCATAAGGCTTCTGCCCAAGCTTATTTCGGAATTGTTTTTATACCTGAGAAAGAAATGAGGGTGCTTAGTGTAGCTTCAGATATGATCTTAGCTGAAGAAGGTCGCACAATAAATTTCACTCCTGTTTGTTATGTCTT
>SXMG01000150.1 GCA_005778835.1 Actinomycetota bacterium | reverse complement strand
GAGACGCTCGACTGGGACCAGTCGCTGCTCGACGCGTTCGGCGTGCCGCGCTCGATGCGGCCCGAGGTGCGCTCGTCGTCAGAGGTGTACGGAGTCGCGCGGCCGAGCTCGCTGCTGCGCGAGGTGCCCATCGCGGGCATCCTCGGCGATCAGCAGGCCGCCACCTTCGGGCAGACGGCCTTCGACGCCGGCGAGTCGAAGAACACCTACGGCACGGGCAACTTCCTCATCGTCAACACGGGGGAAGAGCGTGTCGCCTCCGAGCACGGACTGCTGACGACCGTCGCCTATCGGCTGGGCGACGAGCCGGCGCGCTACGCCCTCGAGGGCTCGGTCGCCGTCACCGGCTCGCTCGTGCCGTGGCTGCGCGACAACCTGCAGCTGCTGTCGTCGTCGGCCGAAGTCGAGACGCTCGCAGCCTCGGTCGAGGATTCGGGCGGGGCCGTGATCGTGCCCGCCTTCAGCGGCCTCTTCGCCCCCTACTGGCGGCCGGATGCCCGCGGCGCGATCGTCGGACTCACCCGGTTCATCACGCGCGCGCACCTGGCCCGCGCGGCCCTCGAATCGACGGCCTTCCAGTCGCGCGAGGTGTTCGACGTGGCGCAGGCCGCGATACCCGTACCGATCAGCGAGCTGCGCGTCGACGGCGGCATGACGGCCAACGATCTGCTCATGCAGTTCCAGGCCGACATCCTCGGCATTCCGGTCGTGCGACCGAGCATCATCGAGACGACGGCCCTCGGTGCTGCCTATGCCGCGGGCCTGGCCGTCGGCTTCTGGTCGTCGCGCGATGAGCTGCGCGAGCTCTGGGCCGAAGACCGTCGCTGGCTGCCCGCCATGGACGACGACGAGCGCGCTCGCCGCCTGCGCGTGTGGCACAAGGCCGTGACCCGCACGTTCGACTGGGTCGACGACGACACTTCGTCCTAGCCTCGGCGCCACGGACCTCGGTTGCC
Source organism: Actinomycetota bacterium (assembly GCA_005778835.1). GTDB lineage: Bacteria > Actinomycetota > Actinomycetes > Actinomycetales > Microbacteriaceae > Microcella. The sequence continues at coordinate 13,025 of SXMG01000150.1, read as the reverse complement.
CGGCCAGGTCCCGGGCAAGTGTGTTCGCAACTCAGGCTCAGCGGCCACAAGTGATCGAGTAACGTCGCACATCGGTCCGCTCAGCCTGAGTTGCGAACGCCACCCCGCCACAGGCCGCCGCGAAATGCCCGTTGTGGGCAGTTCTTGACGAGTGCGACGTTGACGTGGGCACGCAGGGCACAGTGCGGTGATGGATGCCCTCACCGTGTTCACGGCCCATTCGGCCATGTGCCTCACGCGACGTGAACTGCTCTCTGCTGGGGTCTCGCCCCGATCCATCGCGGCTGCCGTGCATGCCGGAATCGTCATCCGCGCACGCCGTGGCGTCTACAGCCCGGCGAGTACTCCGCGGCACATTGTGCGTGCCCTCCGTGTGGGTGGCCTCGCGGCCTGCACGACGGCCGCGGAGAGCTATGGACTCTGGGTGCCCGAGCAGCGGATCACCGAGGTCTGGTTGCCGCGGCATGCCTCACGGCTGCGAAGCCCTGACAGCCGTCGTGTTCCTCTCGCTCACGCCGACCGCTCCCGGCTGCGCACTCACTGGCACCCGTTGCACGACCCTCGCTCAGTCGATTCTTGGCGGGTGGGGGCGTTCGACGCGGTCGCGCAGTGCGTGAGTTGCCTGCCGCGTGACCTTGCTATCGCCGTGCTCGATAGTGCCCTGCAAACGGGAGCAATCGGAGCACACGAGCTCGCCGCTCTCGAAGCCGTGGTTCCCGCAAGCCGGCGGCGATGGGTGCACCTGGCCGACGGGCGGGCGGGTTCGGGCACCGAGTCGCTCGTCCGACTCGCTCTGCACGACGCTGGGTTACGGGTCACCCCGCAGGTGTGGGTTGCCGGCGTAGGAAGAGTGGACTTGCTGGTGGGCACCCGTGTCGTCGTGGAAGTCGACAGCGAGCAGTGGCACTCGACTTCTGAGCAACGCGACGAGGACAACCGTCGTGACCTCGAGTTGAGTCGGCTCGGGTATGTGGTGGTGCGGGTTCGCTACGAACAGGCCATGGGCCAGCGAGAAGCTGTGGTTGCCGCCGTTATGCGCGCGGTGCGGACGACTCACTCGGTCACGGCGGCTCTGCGCCATCGGCGTTCGTAACTCAGGCTGAGCGATCGATTGTGCGTGATTAGTCGCGCACATCGGCCCGCACAGCCTGAGTTGCGAACAGAGGCGCGGCTAGGGCGCGAGCAGGACTGGCAGGGCGAGCAGGCTCGGGATGCTCGGCACGCCAGCAGGCAGATCGCCCTCGGCGTGGTCGGTCACCGGGTTGCGATCGCGGCCACGGTCGAGCCAGATGCCGAGCAGGCCGGCATCGTACGCCCCGACGGCGTCGGTGCGCACGCGGTCGCCTACGTAGGCGCAACGGATTGGCTCGACCCCGAACGCCTGCGCCGCAGCGTGGAAGATGCGCGGGTTGGGCTTGGTGACGCCGAGCTCACCCGAGGCGATGACGCGGCCCCGCCGGGCGGGGTCGTCGATCGAGCCGTCGGCGCGCACGGGGGTGAGGTCGAGGCGATCCCACAACGCGATGCGCTGGAGCTTGTCGGTCTGGAAGGCGAGGTTGCCGTTGGTGATGATGCCGTAGCGCGCGTCGAGCTGGTCAAGCCCGTCCAGCGCGGGCAGCACGTCGTCGAAGAGCCGCCACGCGTCGCGGTAGCCGACGAGGTAGCGCTCGAACCACGCGAGCGCCTCGTCGTCGTCGACCTCGATGCCGTAGGGCGCGAGCAGGTCGCGGGCGCGCCAGATGCGCTGGCCGAGGTAGGTGAGCTCGCCCGTGAGATAGCGCGTGTAGTGCACCTCTTCGAGTTCGGCCCAGCGACGCTGCACCGCGACCGGGTCATCGGCCGCGAAAGCGCCGCCTGCGGCGGTCTGAGCACGCGCGATCGCCTCGTCCACGGCGCGGGTGTGCGCCATGAGCGTGTCGTCGAGGTCGAAGAGCACGACCTCGACGCGAGCAGCCTCGCTCACGCGCGAGGCAGGAACCCGAGGGCGTCGTAGACGCGGGCGAGCGTCGCGTCGGCGATCTCTTCGGCGCGGGCGGCGTTGAGCGCGAGCAAGCGGTCGAGCTCGGCAGGGTCGTCGAGCAGCTCCAGGGTGCGGGTGCGGATCGGTTCGAAGGCGGAGACCACGGCCTCAGCGACCGCCGTCTTGAGCGCGCCGTACTGCAGGCCGTCGAACGACGCGACGAGAGCATCCATGCCCTGACCGGTCAGCAGCGAGAGGATCGACAGCAGGTTCGACACCCCCGGCTTCTCGACGGGGTCGTACGCGACGACGCCCGACGAGTCGGTCACCGCCGACTTGACCTTCTTGGTCAGCACCGACGGCTCGTCCATGAGCCACAGGATGCCCGCCGGGCTCTCACCCGACTTCGACATCTTCGACCCCGGGTTCTGCAGGTCGTACACCTTCGCGGTCTCCTTCAAGATGCGCACCTCGGGCACGACGAGGGTGTCGCCGAAGCGCGCGTTGAATCGGGTCGCGAGGTCGCGCGTGAGCTCGATGTGCTGCCGCTGGTCTTCTCCGACGGGCACGACGACGGCGTCGTAGAGCAGGATGTCGGCCGCCTGCAGGATCGGGTAGGTGAAGAGCCCGACCGACGCGACGTCGACGCCACCGCGGGCCGACTTGTCTTTGAACTGGGTCATGCGCGAGGCCTCGCCGAAGCCCGTGATCGTGTTGAGCACCCACGCGAGCTGGGCGTGCGCGCCCACGTGCGACTGCACGAACAGCGTCGAGTGCTCGGGGTCGATGCCTGCGGCGATGTACTGCGCGGCGGTGCGGCGGGTCTGCTCGCGCAGCGCGGCCGGGTCTTGCGGCACCGTGATGGCGTGCAGGTCGACGACGCAGAACACGGCGTCGTGGGTCGCCTGCATGTCGCGCCACTGCAGCAGGGCTCCGGCGTAGTTGCCGAGGTGCAGGCTGGCGGCGGAGGGCTGCATGCCCGAGAACAGGCGCGGAAGACTCATAGGTCGATTGTTCCAGGTGGATGCTGCTGCGCAGTTCAGGGCAGCAAGTAGTCGACGACCACGGGCGCGTGGTCGCTCCACCGCGTGTCCCACGAGGGTGCGCGGTCGACGGCGTACGACTGCACCGTCGCCGCGAGGGCGGGAGTGGCCACGTGGTAGTCGATGCGCCAGCCGGTGTCGGTGTCGAAGGCCTGCCCGCGCTGCGACCACCAGGTGTAGGGGCCGGGCACCTCTCCGGCATGCACGCGGCCCACGTCGACCCACCCGAGGCCGGGGCGCGTGACGCCGTCCACGCACTCGACGTCAGCATCCAGCGGCCCGAAGAAGCGGTCGAAGTAGGCGCGCTCCTCGAGCAGGAAGCCGGCATTCTTGCGGTTGCCCTTCCAGTTCTTGATGTCGAGCTCGCGGTGGCCGACGTTGAGGTCGCCGACGACGAGGGCGTAGGGCGTGTGCGCGGCGAGCAGTGGCAGCCGCTCGGTCATGGCGTCGAGAAACTTGTACTTCTCGACCTGCTTGGGGGTGTCGACCTCGCCGGAGTGCACGTAGCAGCTGACGACCGTGAGGGTCGTGCCGTCGATGTCGAGGTCGACCTCGAGCCAGCGGCCGGCCGAGTCGAAGTCGTCGGGGCCGAGCTCGACCCGGTGCGCGGCGAGCTCGCGCCGGGCGGCGATCGCGACGCCCGCGCGGCCCTTGGCGGTGGCGGCGTCGTGCACGACGGTCCAGTCGGGGCCGAGCAGACCGGTCACATCGTCGGTCGACGCACGCACCTCCTGCAGGGCGAGCACATCGACATCGCGCGCGGCAAGCCAGTCGCCCATGCCCTTGCGGTACGAGGCGCGAATGCCGTTGACGTTGACAGAGGCGATGCGCACGGTGGTCGGCATGCCTCGATTCTACGAGCGGCAACCGACAGGTCGCCGTGCGCGGTCAGTCGCGGCGCAGCAGTCTCGCGAGCCACGACCGCGTGTCGGGCTCCGGTTCGGGCTCGTGCGCCTTGACGAGCTCGCGAGCGCGCTCGAGCCGCAGCGCTGCCACCTTCTCGTCGAGCACGAGCTGATCGTCGTCGACGCCGACCGCGATCCACGAGGCGCCGAGCAGAATCGCCTGGCACGCGAAGTTGAACCAGATGAGCAGGCCGAGCAGCACCGCGAACGAGGCGAGCAGCGGGTTGTTGCTGGCGCCGCCGAGCAGGCTGCTGCCGAGCACCTTGAGGCCGCCGAGCGCGAGGGCTCCGAGCAGCGCACCGCGCCAGAGGTGCTGCAGCGGAATCTTGACTCCCGCGAGCACCCGGTAGAGCATCCCGAGCACGAAGGTATCGAGCAGAAACATGACGCTGAGGGTGACGGTGCGTCCCAGAACGGTACTGATCGTCGAATCACGGATGCCCGCCCACTGCAGCACCGCCTCGAGGGCGAGCGTGCCGACGACCGAGAGTCCGGCCGAGAGCAGCAGCAGGGCGCCGAAGCCGACGGCGAGGCCGAGGTCTTTGGCCTTGAGCAGCAGGAAGTTGGTGCGGTCGGGCGGCAAGGCGAAGATCACGCGGGCGGCGTCGCGAGCCGCCGCGAGCCAGTTCAGCGCCGCGAAGAAGAGCACGACGAGAGCGACGACCGCGGCGAACTCGAAACTGCCGGCGGCGAGCAGAGCCTCGGGGTCGACGATGCCGTCAGCGCTGTCGGTCTTGATGAGTCCGGGAACGGTCTGTGCAAGCACCTCGATGAGCGAGGTGCGCAGGCCGATGTTGTTCTGAATGACGATGCCGGCGATCGAGAAGCCCACCCAGAGCCCGCCGAAGACGGCGAAGATCGCCTGGAACGCGAGACCCGACGCCAAGATCGGCCCCCGCGACTCGGCGTAGTGCGTGAACACCCGCACGGGCTTGAGGGCGGTGACCCACTCGATCACGCGCCCGATCCACGCCATCAGGCGGGCCCAGGCGCCCTGCTGCTCGGCGTCGTCGGGCTCAGTCACCCCGCCACACTAGCGAAGGCCCCGGAAAGAACTCCGGGGCCTTCGCGACGTGCACAGTGTTGCTACGGCTTGCCGCGCAGAATGGCCTGCTTCACTTCGGCGATGGCCTTCGTGACCTCGATGCCACGAGGGCAGGCCTCCGAGCAGTTGAAGGTCGTGCGGCAGCGCCAGACGCCCTCTTTGTCGTTGAGGATGTCGAGGCGCACCTGAGCCTGGTCGTCACGGCTGTCGAAGATGAAGCGGTGCGCGTTGACGATGGCGGCGGGGCCGAAGTATTGCCCGTCGGTCCAGAACACGGGGCACGACGAGGTGCACGCCGCGCACAAGATGCACTTGGTCGTGTCGTCGAAGCGCGCGCGCTCCTCGATCGACTGGATGCGCTCCTTCTCGGGCTTCGAGCTCGACTGCAGGAACGGCTGAACCTGGCGGTACGAAGCGAAGAACGGCTCCATGTCGACGATGAGGTCTTTCTCGAGCGGCAGGCCCTTGATCGCCTCGATGTAGATCGGCTTCGTGATGTCGAGATCCTTGATGAGGGTCTTGCACGCGAGACGGTTGCGGCCGTTGATGCGCATGGCGTCCGACCCGCAGATGCCGTGGGCGCACGAGCGGCGGAACGACAGCGTGCCGTCCTGGTCCCACTTCACCTTGTGCAGGGCGTCGAGCACGCGGTCGGTCGAGTACATCTGCACGTCGAAGTCTTGCCAGTAGGGCTCGGCGTCCTTCTCGGGGTCGAACCGACGGATGATGACCGTGACGGTGAACTCTTGAATGGCGCCGACCTCGGCGGGCGTCTCGGTGGCGGTCGCCATCAGTACTTCCTCTCCATCGGCTGGTAGTGCGTGATCACGACGGGCTTCCAGTCCATGCGGATGTGGTCGCTCGCGTCGGCGCTGTGCGCGTCGCCCGTGAGGTAGGCCATCGTGTGCTGCATGTACTCGGCATCGTTGCGGTCGGGGTAGTCGTCGCGCATGTGGCCGCCGCGGCTCTCTTTGCGGTTGCGCGCCGAGTAGACGACGACCTCGGCGATGTCGAGCAGGAAGCCCAGCTCGATCGCCTCGAGCAGATCGGTGTTGAACCGCTTGCCGCGGTCGTGGATGCCGATGTTCTGGTAGCGCTCGCGCAGCGATTGGATGGTCTTCGTGACGCTCTCGAGGCTCTCCTCGGTGCGGAAGACCTGCGCGTTCTTGTCCATCTCCTCCTGCAGCTCTTTGCGCAGAACGGCGACGCGCTCGGTGCCGTTCGACGTGCGCAGGCGCTCGACGAGCTCGCGCACCTCCTTGGCCGGGTCGGCCGGCATCGGAACGAACTCGGCGCTGTTCGCGTATTCGACCGAGTACTTGCCGGCGCGCTTGCCGAACACGTTGATGTCGAGCAGCGAGTTGGTGCCGAGGCGGTTCGAGCCGTGCACCGAGACGCACGCGCACTCGCCCGCGGCGTAGAGGCCGGGGATGACGGTGTCGTTGTCGCTCAGCACCTCGGCCTTGATGTTGGTCGGAATACCGCCCATGGCGTAGTGCGCCGTCGGCATGACGGGCACGGGCTCGACCACGGGGTCGACGCCGAGGTAGGTGCGCGCGAACTCGGTGATGTCGGGCAGCTTGGTCTCGAGCACTTCAGCACCGAGGTGGGTGCAGTCGAGCAGCACGTAGTCCTTGTTCGGCCCGGCACCGCGACCCTCGGCGACCTCCTGCACCATGCAGCGCGAGATGATGTCGCGCGGCGCCAGGTCTTTGATCGTCGGGGCGTAGCGTTCCATGAAGCGCTCGCCGCTCGCGTTGCGCAGGATCGCGCCTTCGCCTCGAGCTCCTTCGGTGAGCAGGATGCCGAGGCCGGCGAGCCCGGTCGGGTGGAACTGGAAGAACTCCATGTCTTCGAGCGGGATGCCCTTGCGCCAGATGATGCCGACGCCGTCGCCGGTGAGGGTGTGCGCGTTCGACGTCGTCTTGTAGATCTTGCCGAAGCCGCCCGTCGCGAAGACGATGCTCTTGGCGTGGAACACGTGCAGGTCGCCCGTGGCGAGCTCGTACGCGACGACTCCTGCGGCCTTGCCCTCGTTCATGACGAGGTCGAGCACGTAGTACTCGTTGTAGAACTCGATGCCGAGCTTGACGCAGTTCTGGAAGAGCGTCTGCAGAATCATGTGGCCTGTGCGGTCGGCGGCGTAGCACGCACGGCGCACAGGAGCCTTGCCGTGATCGCGCGTGTGGCCGCCGAAGCGCCGTTGGTCGATCTTGCCGTCGGGGGTGCGGTTGAACGGCAGGCCCATGTTCTCGAGGTCGATGATCGCGTCGATCGCCTCTTTCGCGAGAATCTCGGCCGCGTCCTGGTCGACGAGGTAGTCGCCGCCCTTGACGGTGTCGAAGGTGTGCCACTCCCAGCTGTCTTCCTCGACGTTGGCGAGGGCGGCGGCCATGCCGCCCTGCGCAGCACCCGTGTGCGAGCGCGTCGGGTAGAGCTTCGAGATGACAGCCGTCTTCGCGTTGGGCCCGGCCTCGATGGCCGCGCGCATGCCGGCGCCACCGGCGCCGACGATGACGACGTCGAACTGGTGCTCGTGCACGACCGGGGTAGCGGGCGTGGTGATGGTCTCAGTAGTCACGGCGGGCTTTCGTCTAGAGAATGTCGGCGCAGAACGATGCGACGAGCTCGGGGTCGGCCCCGGCGGGGCACGGGTCGAAGGTGAAGATGACGAGCGTGCCGAGCACGAGCAGCACGACGGTCGACGACAGGAGGGCGCCCTGCAGAATGCGCCGCACGCTCGCCGTGGCGACGTAGTCGTTGATGATCGTGCGCATGCCGTTCGTGCCGTGAATCAGAGCGAGCCACAGCAGGAAGAAGTCGTACCACTGCCAGAACGGGTCGCTGAGCTTGCCGGCCACGAAGGCGAAGTCGATCTGGCTCACGCCGTCGCCCAAGAAGAGGTTGACGAACAGGTGCCCGAATATGAGGGCCACGAGGGCGACGCCGGAGACCCGCATGTAGATCCAGCCCCACTTCTCCCAGTTCACGCCGCGCTTCGTGCGGGCCGAGGGTGAGCGGGGGGCATCGAGTGCAATGTTGCTCGTCATGATCAGCCTCCGAACACGTTCATGAGGTGGCGGGGGGTGAACCCGATCATGAGCACGAGCCACACGACGAGCACGATGTAGAACATCGCCTTCTGGTGACGCGTGCCGACCCCCCAGAAGTCGATGAGGATGATGCGCAGCCCGTTGAGGGCGTGGAACCCGATCGCTCCGACCAGGGCGACCTCGCCGAGGCCCATGATCGGCGTCTTGTAGGCGCCGATGACGGCGTTGTACGCCTCGGGGCTCACGCGCACGAGTGCGGTGTCGAGAATGTGCACGAGCAGGAAGAAGTAGATGGCGACGCCGGTGATGCGGTGCAGCACCCACGACCACATTCCCTCATTGCCGCGGTAGAGCGTGCCGCCAGGAATGACGGAACGCCGCGGTGCAGGTACTTCGATGGTTGCCGACGAGCTCATCGCTCCGGCTCCCGTTGCCTTCGCTGGCACGAGAAACCCTCCTCAGGGCAGTGACGACGCACGCGATCTCTCGCGCCCGTGGACTCCGGTTGGATTCCGATTCTCGACTTGGTGGTCGCCGATACCAGCAGTCTACGTCGACTTTTCTGAGTGCTCAGAACAGCCGAGCACCGGGCGCGCCCAGCAGGCGGAACATCGTCTCGGCATCGGCCGAACGCCGCGCGCGCACCTCGTCGATGACGCGCTCGTAGTGCCCGATGAGCTGGTCGCCCAGGGCCTGCCAGGTGCGGCCGAGCACCGCCCGTCGGCCGGACTCGCCGAGTCGGGCGCGCAGAGCAGCGTTGGCGGCGAGATCGCGAACGGCGGTGCGCAGCGACCGCGGGTCGTCGGGGTCGGTGAGCAGCCCGGTGCGACCGTGGTCGATCAGGTCGATCGGCCCGCCTGAGCGGGGGGCGATCACCGGCAGGCCCGAGGCCTGCGCCTCTTGAATCGTCTGGCCGAAGGTCTCTTCGCACCCGGTGTGGGCGAACACGTCGAACGAGGCGTAGGCGAGCGCGAGCTGCCGGCCGTGCAGGGCGCCGAGGTACTCGACCGGCATCCCGTTCAGTGCGCTGCGCACGCTGGGCGCGGAAGGTCCGTCGCCGACGATCACGATGCGGATGCCCGGCACGCCGCGCAGCTCGGCGAATCGTTCGACCTGCTTCTCAGGAGCGAGCCTGCCGACGTAGCCGACGAGCAGCTCGCCGTTCGGCGCGAGCCGTGCCCGCAGAGCGAGCGCGTCAGCGTCGTGCCGCAACCGGGGGTGGTACCCGTCGAGGTCGACGCCGCGGCCCCAGCGGTCGAGACGTTGCACACCCGCGGCGGCCAGATCGCCGAGCGCCGAGCTCGACGGCGCCAGCGTCAGGTCGGCCTTGTCGTGCACGAGGTTCACGACGCGCCAGGCGAACGACGTCGCGGCCGCGAGTCGGTTGCGCTTCGCGTAGCCCGCCACATCGGTCTGGAAGATCGCGACCGAGGGGATGCCCAGTCGCCAGGAGGCGCCGATGGCGTGCGCCCCGAGCAGGAAGGGCGAGGCGGCGTGCACGACGTCGGGCGCGAAGTCGGCGAGCGTGCGCGAGACGATGGGCGTCGGGAGCCCCACGGGAAACTCGCGGTACGACACGGTCGGCACGGGCACGACGCGCGCCCCGGCATAGTGCTCCGGCGCGCCGGCGGGAGCGATGACGACCGTGTCGTGGCCTCGTGCCTGCAGGTGCTCGAGCACCCGCAGCACGCTCGTCGTGACGCCATTCACGGTGGGCAGGAAGCTCTCGCTGACAACGGCCACGCGCATGAGATTCGCCCCTCTCGAGTCGGCTGAGTGCCACGGTAGGCGATGCCGGTTGCCCGCACGTGAACGAGGGTCGACCGATAGGGTGACCCGCATGCAGGCGCTCGAGGGTACGCTCAAAGATTTTCACGCGATCATTCCCGCGGGCGGGGTGGGGTCGCGACTCTGGCCGCTCTCGCGCGCCGAGGCGCCCAAGTTCTTGCACGACCTCACCGGCAGCGGCCACACCCTGCTGCGCGATACCTGGAACCGTGTTCTGCCCCTGGCGGGCAGCGCCGGCATCGTGGTCGTCACCGGCCGAGCCCACCGCGCCGCGGTCGAGGCGCAGCTGCCTGATCTGCTCGAGAGCAACATCGTGCTGGAGAGCGAGCCCAAAGACTCGTCGGCCGCGATCGGTCTCGCGGCAGCGATCCTTCATCGCCGGTATCCCGACGTCATCGTCGGCTCGTTCGCCGCCGACCACGTCATCACCGATGCGGAGCGCTTTCGACACACGGTCGCCGAAGCGGTCGCCGTGGCGCGCGAGGGCTACATCACCACGATCGGCATCGCACCCACCGAGCCCTCGGTCGGGTTCGGCTACATCGCGAAGGGCGAACTCCTGACGATCGACGGTGCGCCGCACGCGCACCTCGTCGAGCGGTTCGTCGAGAAGCCGGATCTCGCCACGGCGACGGCCTACCTCGAGTCTGGCGAGTACCTGTGGAACGCGGGCATGTTCATCGCGCGTGCCGACCGGTTGCTCGAGCAGCTCGCCCTCACCGAGCCGCTGCTGCACGAGGGCCTGCTCGAGATCGCGGCGGCGTGGGACACCTCCTCGCGCGCCCATGTGGTCGACGCGGTCTGGCCACTGCTGCCGAAGATCGCCATCGACTACTCCGTGGCCGAGCCCGCGGCGGCCGCCGGTCGCCTCGCCGTCGTGCGCGGCGACTTCGCCTGGGACGACGTCGGCGACTTCTCGTCGCTCGCCAAGCTGCTCTCGGGCAATCGCCCCGGCGAGCTCGCCATCCTCGGCGAGGGTGCCCGCGTGCTGGCCGATTCGTCGAGTGGCGTCGTCGTCAGCCAGTCGAGCCGGGTGATCTCGCTCATCGGGGTGCACGACATCGTCGTCGTCGACACTCCGGATGCCCTGCTGGTGACCACGCGCGAGCACGCGCAACGCGTGAAAAGCGTCGTCGACGCCATCAAGCTCGCGGGGCGCGACGACCTGCTCTAGCCGTGCGGCGGCCGTTCGGAGCGACCCGCGCCGCGCATCCGATCTGCTCATTCGCGCACGATCGCGCGCGAGTGATGCGTCGTGCCCAGTATTTCCGCGGGATGTCGCCAGAGTCCCGCTTTCGTAACGCTTCCGTCTCCCAGGCCCTTCGGCACTGCTGAGGGGGCTTCCCGTTCGCTAACGTGGAGCCAATTCGCTCCAGCGTTCCCGCTGGGCAGCATTTTTGGAGGACACAGTGATCAACACCACCCGCAAGCGCGGCCTGGGCGCATTCGCCCTGCTCGGCGCGAGCGCCCTCGTGCTCGCCGGCTGCGCCGCAGCCCCCGAGGCCGAGGCGCCCGAAGAGACCGAAGCGCTCGACTTCCTTCCCTGCATCGTCTCCGATGCCGGTGGTTGGGATGACCGTTCGTTCAACGAGGCAGCGTTCGACGGCATCGAGACCGCCGCCGCCGAGCTCGGCGTCGAGTTCATCGCGGTCGAGTCGGCCGATGAGAACGCCTACGAGCCGAACGTGCAGAACCTCGTCGACCAGGGCTGCGACCTGATCGTGACCGTGGGCTTCCTCCTCGCCGAGGCCACCGCGAACGCGTCGGCCGCCAACCCCGACATCAATTTCGCGATCATCGATGAGTTCGTCGAGGGCGCGAACGTCAAGCCGATTCAGTTCAACACCGTCGAGGCCGCGTTCCTCGCGGGCTACGTCGCGGCCAGCTACTCGGAGACCGGCGTCGTCGGCACCTTCGGTGGCATCCCGATCCCGCCCGTCACCATCTTCATGGACGGCTTCGTGCAGGGCGTTGACTACTACAACTCCGAGAAGGGCACTGACGTGCAGGCGCTCGGCTGGGACCTCGAGGGCCAGACCGGCGCGTTCACCGGTGGCTTCGCCCCCGGCACCGAGGCGCTCACGACGGCTCAGGGCCTCATCGACCAGAACGCTGACGTGCTGCTGCCCGTCGGTGGCCCCATCTACTTCAGCGCTGCTGAGGCGATCCGCGACTCCGGCCGCTCGATCGCTCTGATGGGCGTCGACAAGGACATCTTCGTGTCTGACCCCGACATCGCCGACCTGGTGCTCACCTCGGTGCTGAAGAACATCTCGAACGCCGTCTTCGACGTCGTGACCGGTGCCGCCACCGGCGGCTTCGACGCGTCGCCGTACGTGGGCACGCTCGAGAACGAGGGCGTCGGCATCGCCGAGTTCCACGACTTCGAGAGCGCGGTCGACGCCGAGCTCGCGGGTGAGGTCGAGGCTCTGATCGCCGGCATCATCGACGGCTCGATCACGGTCACCTCGCCGGCGTCGCCCGGTCAGTAGGCAGTACCCGTTCCACCCGAGGGAGGCCAGCGCTGCTGGCCTCCCTCGGCCTTTCTCGGGCATCCGTCGAGGATGCTCAGATGCGCACGATTCTGCTCAGATTCCGGTGGCGCCTCTGGCCTACAGTGGTGTCACGAGCACACCGCGGTCGTTGTTTTCGGTCGCGTGAGCACTCCCCAGGATGCGACTGAGCGCCGGCTCACCCCGTCGGCGCAGGAAGGCCCGCAGGCATGAAACTCGAGCTTCGCGGCATCACGAAGCGCTTCGGCGCCCTCGTGGCCAACGACCATATCGACCTCGTGGTCGAACCCGGTGAGATCCACTGCCTGCTCGGCGAGAACGGCGCGGGCACGTCGACGCTCATGAACGTGCTCTACGGCCTGTACCAGGCCGACGAGGGCGAGATTCTGCTCGACGACGTCGTGCAGAAGTTCGCCGGCCCTGGCGACGCGATGAACGCCGGCATCGGAATGGTGCACCAGCACTTCATGCTCATCCCCGTGTTCACGGTCGCCGAGAACGTCATGCTCGGGCACGAGCAGACCAAGGCGGGCGGGCTGCTCGACCTCGATGCCGCCCGCGAGCTCGTGCGCGAGATCTCGAGCCGCTTCGGCTTCAACATCGACCCCGACGCCAAGATCGAAGATCTGCCGGTCGGCGTGCAACAGCGGGTCGAGATCATCAAGGCTCTCTCGCGCAACGCCAACGTGCTCGTGTTCGACGAGCCGACCGCCGTGCT
>SXMG01000149.1 GCA_005778835.1 Actinomycetota bacterium | reverse complement strand
AGGGCCGACTCGCCGTGGATGACAGCTGCGGCCAGCACATTCAGTTCGCCACCGCCCTGCTGGTCATCAATAGCCAGCAGCGCAGCCTGCGCGCCCTCAAGGGCCACGCGGGCCTCGTCCTCGCCGCGACGGCCGGCATCGACATCTACCAGGTGATCGAGGCCAGCAACTCGCAGCCCTACAGCCACATCCACCAGCCGGGCATCGCCGTCGGCGGCCACTGCATTCCGGTCTACCCGCGGCTCTACCTCTGGAACGACCCGGCGGCGACCGTCGTGCGCGCGGCCCGCGAGGCGAACGCGGGCATGCCCGACTACACGATCGGCCTGCTCGAAGGCGTGCACGGCTCGCTGCAGGGCCAGCGCGTCGTCGTGCTCGGCGCCGCCTACCGCGGCGGAGTCAAGGAGACGGCGTTCAGCGGAGTCTTCGGCGCCGTCGCCGCCCTGCGGGAGCGCGGCGCCGAGGTGTTCGTGCACGACCCGCTCTACACGAACGACGAGCTCGCGCGCTTCGGCTGGGAGCCCTACGCCTACGGCGAGCCCGTCGACGCCGCGGTCGTGCAGGCCGACCACGCCGAGTACCGCGACCTCTCGCCGGCGTCGCTGCCGGGCATCCGCACCTTCGTCGACGGCCGCCGCGTCTCGACGGCCGAGGCCTGGCCCGACGTCACCTACCGCGTGATCGGCATCCCCGGCGCCTGAGCCGCGATCGGCTGCGGGCGGGCCAGGGTGCGCACGAGAATCCAGACGAGCAGGGCGTAGGCGAGCGAGCCGAGCAGCCAGACGGCGTTCGGGCCCACCGGCCCGATCCACCACCACTCGGCACCCGCGTCGAGGTTCACGCCCGAAGCGTCGATGCCCGTGATGTAGCGGCGCAGGTTGAGGTGCAGCGCCACGAAGTGGGCACCCGCGAGGGCCGCGACGAGGGCGAACCGCTGCGCCGTCGTGAAGGTGAGCTCGCGGGGCGTGCGGGTGAGCGCGAGCATCCCGCCCAGCATGACGATGAGCGGCAGGATGTAGCGGGGCTGCACCTGCTCGCCGATGACGTCTCCGCCGGCCTGCAGCACGTAGACCGGCAGGGCGATGAGCACGAGCACGAGCGCGCCGAGCACGATCGCTTTGCGGCCCCACAGTCGCCCGATGCCGGCGAAGCCGACCGCCACGAACACGGCGACCGCGGCCGCCGAGACGATCGCGGGCATCGAGGTGTCGAGCCAGCCGAGGGCCCAGTCGCCCAGCACACCCGTCCACAAGAAGGGCACGTTGAGCAGGTTGTAGGCGAGCAGGCCGAAGCCCGAGAGCGCGCGCTCGGGGGCATCGGGGTCGACGATGACCGCCTCGCCGACCGGGCCGCTGATGTTCGAACCGTTGCTGAAGCCGCCCAGCCCGCTCTGCGACTGTCGCGCGCTCAGGAAGAAGAACAGGGCGACGAGACCCATCACCACGGGCAGAATCGCGTCGAGCAGCCAGCGGCGCTCGCGCACGACCGTGAGCACGAGAACCAGGGCTATGCCGAAGCCGGCATACAGCGCGGCGTCGCCGCGCGAGCCGGCCGCCATGAGCACCGTGAGGGCGAACAGCCCGCCGAGCGCGGCCTTGCGCCGACCCTCCGCGCTGCGCCACGTCGACGCGCGAATCTCGAACCAGCCCAGCAGGGCGAGCCAGCTCGAGCCCACCCCGATGATCGCCCACGCACTCGGGTTGTTCGTGCCGAGCAGGAAGATGCCGAGCGGCACCGTCGTGATGAGCCAGCCCCACACGAGGGTCGGCCGCAGCCGCTCGGGCAGTAGGCGCCACAGCGCGACCGTGATGCCGACGAACAGCAGCGCCGTCAGCAGCCGCATGATGAGCGCCGAGAGCTGGATGTCAGCACCCGTGAAGACCCCCATCACCGCGTAGAAGACCGGCGGATACGCCCCGATGAAGTTGCCGCGCTCGCTCTGCGTGAGCTCGGTGATCGACCACGACCAGTCGTCGCCCTGGCAGGCGGCGCTCAGCGTCGGGTCGTAGGCGAAGCAGTCGATGTCGTCGAGCGCCTCGGGCACCAGGCGCTCGCGCGGCGTCTCGGTCGGCAGACAGGTCTCGGCCGCCGTCGGGCCCGCACACCACGCACTGACGAGGTGGTAGTCGTCGTCGGGCCCCGCCCCGATCGGCGAGGCGTAGACCCAGGCCGTCAGAGTGAGCAGAGCCAGCACCGGCGCGAGGGCCAGCAGCGGGATGCGGCGCAGACGCTCGATCACGCTGGCTCCTCCTCGTCGAACGACATGAGCTTCACGTATTCGGCGACCATCGGCACGGTGCGGCGCACGGTTGCGAAGTCGCCCTCCGCCACGACCCGGCCGTTCTCGACCACGGCGACCGAATCCGCTCGCTGCACGGTACTGAGGCGGTGGGCGATGACGATGATCGTGAGCTCACCACTCAGGGAGCGCAAGGCGTTGCTGACGACAGCCTCGGTGGCGGCATCCAGCCCGCTCGTCGCCTCGTCGAGCACGAGAAGCCGCGGCGGCACGTAGAGCGCTCGCGCGAGGCCGATGCGCTGCACCTGGCCGCCGCTGAACGCGTCGGACTGCGCGCCGACCGGGGTGTCGATGCCCGCCGGCAGCGAGTCGACGAAGTCGAGCAGCTGCGCCTGCGCGAGCACCGTGCGCACCCGCTCGCGGTCGATGAGCCCGGGGGCGACGCCGAGGGCCACGTTGTCGGCGATCGTGCCGCTCACGAGCCCGGGCTTCTGGGGCACGTACGAGACGAGCCCCGGGGCGGCGACCCGCAGCGAGCGCGGGTCGAAGCCCGCGATGCGTATGCTGCCCGCGTCAGGAGCGCTCAGCCCGATGAGCAGTTCGACAAGGGTCGTCTTGCCGGCCCCCGAGGGTCCGATGATGGCGGCGAAGCTTCCGGCGCGGATGCTCAGACTGACGTCATCGAGCGCCAGCACGTCGGCGCCCGGGTAGCGGTAGGTGACGCCCTGCACCTCGACGGCGAGCGGGGAGTCGCCGCCCGGCACGGGCACGTCGGCCGGCGCCGCGGGAACGACCGGCAGCGGCGCCCCCCGCAGCTCGGCGAGCAGCGCTCGGGCCGAGGCCGACTGCTCGGTGTTGACCTTGAGGGCGGCGACCGCCGTCTGCAGCGGCAGGATCGCGCCCATGATGCGCACAGCGCCGGCGAGGAAGACGCCGAGGGTGGCGAGGCCGCTCGCGAGCTGCCCGGTGAGCAACTGCTGGCCGACGAACACGACAACGCCGAGGATGAGCGCGGTCTCGACGACGTAGCGCGGCATGCCGCCGAGGAAGGCGAGCGTCGCGCCCGAGCGGGCGGCGCGCGTGCGGGACTGACGGATGCGCTCGAGGTAGAGCTCGCTGCGCCCGAGCACGGTGAGCTCGCTGTAGGTGTCGAGCGTGTCGCCGAGCGCCCCGAGGGTGAGCTTCGTGCCCTCGGCCGCGTCTTCGCCCGCACGCTTGAGCACGCGCGCGATGCCCGCCTGCATGCCGACGACGATGAGGGCGAAGTACCCGAGTGCGAAGACGGCGACGAGCGGGTCGACGACGAAGAACGCGACCGCGACGATGACGAGCAGGAAGCCTTCGACGACGATGCCAGCGACGTTGTTGAGCAGGCCCGTGAAGGTCCACTTGATCGACTCGGTGAGCGCGAACTGCAGCTCATTGCGCGAGAAGCGGCGCACGTGGGCGAGCGACCCGGTCAGCAGGTGCGTCGCGAGCTCGGCCGCGTTGCGCGCCTCGATGCGCGCGATGAACGCGGTGAGAGCGCGCGAGAGCCCGATCGCGATGCCTGCCTTGACGATGAAGACGCCCAGCACGAAGAGCACGAGCAGCAGCAGCCCCTGGCCGTCGAGCTGCGGCAGCTCGACGCCGAAGACCACGGTCGCGCCGCCTTCGTCGGCGAACTGCGTCGCCCCGAGGGCAGCGACGACACCGACGAGCAGGATGCCGAAGACGTCGAGAAAGCCCACGATCGCCCGGGCGATAACCAAGCCCCAGTAGCTGAGGCGCTCGCTCGGGGTCAGCAGAGCGAGAGCGGAACGGGCGGCAGACAGCACCGGTTCAGCGTACCGGGGTGCGCGCAGACTCAGCGGCCGACGCCCACTATCGGTCGTAGGCCGAGCGACGGTGCGCAGCCCGCACGACCGTGACCGTCAGAAGCGCGTCAACCACGTCGTAGATCACGCGATAGTCGCCGATGCGCAGCCTCCACGCGGTCTGCTCTCCGACGAGCTTGGTCGCCCCGCGAGGTCGTGGGTCGTCACTGAGGCGCGCGACCGCGCTGAGCACTTTGTCACGGGTGGGGCGTGGGAGCTTCTTCACCTGTCGCGCGGCGGCCGAGGTGAACTCGACGCGGTAATTCACGAAGCGAGTTCGCCGCGCAGCTCATCGAGCGTGACACGAGTGCCGTCGTCGGCAGCCTTCGCCTCGCGGTAGGCAGCCACGTCGTGGGCCATCTCGAACGCTTCGAGAGCCTCGAGGTCGGCGACACTGATCACCACGGCGGCGAGCTTGCCGTTGCGGGTCACGCCGATGCGCTCGCCCGCATACATCGCGCGGCCCAGCACGTCGGAGAGCTGAGCACGCAACTCACGCGTCGAGACCTCGTTCGTCACTGTGTCCATGTGTTGCATTATGCACTATCTCCATCTGTGTACACAATTGCCCAGCCGTGGGCATCACGGACTCGGGGCGCATCGCCAACCTCCGCGAAGCTCCCGAAGTGTAGGAGGTTTGCGAGCAGAGTCGAGAGAACTTCCTACACTTCAGGAGTCGCGCGAGCGAGTTCGGTGAACGGCCGCGGCGGTCAGGGCGCAGTCAGCGTGTGGCCGAACTCGCGCACCGCGTCTCGTCCGTGCGCTCAGCGGCCGAGGCGCTTGCGCACGCGCGAGGTCACGCCCGTGATGCCCTCGGCTCGCAGGTGGTGCAGGGTCATGCGCACCGTGTGGCCGACTCCGGCGGTGCGAGCGGTGCGCGCGCCGACGCCCATGGCGTCGCGGCCCGGCGTCGCGTCGGCAGCGCGACGCGGAGCGGCGACCGCCTCGAGCAGGGGCTGCAGCACGACCGACCAGACGAAGCGCTCGCGCACGCGGGCGACGTTCGCGCGCCAGGTTTCAACCTCGGGCGAGTCGGCGAGCACGCGGGTCAGGGCGTCAGCGAGAGCATCCACGTCGTTCGCCGGCACCACGAGGCCGAGACCCTCTGCCTCGACGAGCTCGGCGAAGCCGTCGCCCTCGGTGACGACCATCGGCAGCCCCGCCCACAGGTAGTCGAGAATGCGCGTGCGGAACGAGAACGTCGTCTCGACGTGCACGTGGTGCGTGCTGACCCCGGCATCGGCCTCGACGAGGTAGGCGCCGCGGCGGTCGTAGGGCACCCAGGTGTCGTTGAAGACGACCTCGCGGCCCTCGAGCCCCAGCTCGGTCGCCAGATCGAAGGCCTCGCGCACGATGCCCATCTCGTCGACGCCCGGGTGACGGGTGCCGAGGAAGAAGAGACGGATGCCCGCCACGCGCTCGCGCGCCAGCGCCACGGCGCGAATCAGCGTAAGCGGGTCGAACCAGCTGTAGACCCCGCCGCCCCAGATCAGCACCCGCGAGTCGGCGTCGATGCCGGGCACGACGCCGCGCATCCCGTGGCCCGCATCGGCGACGGGAGGGCTCGGCTCGAGCCCGAAGGGCACCACGGCGAGCAGCCCCCGCAGGTCGGGGTCGTCGGCGTAGGTCGAGGGGCTCAGGCGGCCGAGGCCCGCGAGCTGGCCGAGGTAGAACAGCCGCTGCCTCTCACTCGCGCACAGCACGAGGTCGGCGCGCCGCAGCTGGTCGTTGAGCGCATCGCGCGCGGTCGAGACGCGCAGGGCCCACGTTGCGTGCGGCAGCTCGCGGCCCTGCTCGAGCATCTCGAGGTGCATGGGGTCGTAGGCGTCGGCGATGAGCATGCGATCGGTGCGCGCGATCGTGCGGAACTGCGTGTTCGCGTAGCCCTGGAACACCACGACCTCGGCCCAGCGCTCGTGCACCGCGATGCCGCGCTCATCGCCCGCGGCGACGTGCGCCATCTCGACCGGCGGCGACGGATGCTCCGCGCGCGTCGTCGACACCAGTCGCACCTCGTGCCCCGCGCTCTGCAGCGTGAGCGCCATGTTGAGGGCTCGGATCGCCGGGCCGGCCATGGCCGCAGCCAGCGGGTCGCCCGTGATGATGAGCACGCGCGTCATGATTCGCCGCCGTCGCTCAGGGTCATGACGGGCAGCGGCCCGGCGGGGGTGACGAGATCGCGCAGCACATCCATGGCGCCCCGACTGTACCGCCCGTAGCGCCCGGTGACCGCGCCGCCGAGCACCGCGGGCACGCGCGCGATGCGCACGCGCGGCAGTCTGGCCCGCCGTGCCTCGTGCTCGGCCTTCGCGTCGAGCTGCTGCTGCACGGCGACCGGCAGGCCGAGAGACCGCCCGCGCTCGGCCAGCAGGGCCGTGCGGGTCGCCAGCCGCGCGGCGCGCTCAGAGCGCGGCTCGCGCAGCCGGGCGAGCTTGTCGGCGAGCCCAGGGCGGCGGGCTCCGATCTCGTTGGCGCCGTGCTGGCGGTAGTCGATGAGCGGATCAGGCAGCAGCCGCACGCGACCGGCAGAGGCCGCGATGACCGCCAGCCACTCGTCGTGCACCCACTCGGCGGGTATCGGCGCGGCGCTCTTGAGCAGGGTGCGGCGCAGCATGACGGTCGCGCCCGTGACGAGGTTGCGGCGCAGCAGCACGGGCAGCGCCTGGCCCGCGGCGAGGCCGTCGCGCTCGGCGCTCGTCGCCTCGAGTGCGTCGAGCAGCGTGAGCCCGAGCGGGGTGCCGTCGCCGTCGACGAGGCGCGCGTCGGTGTGGGCGAGCAGCAGCCCGGGGTCGGCCGCGAAGGCTGCCGCGAGGGCGGCGAGCTTGCCGGGCATCCACTCGTCGTCCTGATCACTGAGCGCTATGAGGTCGCCGGTGCACGCGTCGATGGTCGCCGCGAAGTTGGCCGTGACGCCGAGCGCCGGGTCGCGGCGGATGATCGTGAGAGTCGTCGGCAACTCGGCGTCGTCGGCGCGGGCCGCCGCGTGCTCGCTCTCGATGACGGCGATCGTGCCGTCGGTCGAGGCGTCGTCGCCCACCACGAGCTCGAGCGGCGCGGGCCGCTGGCTCAGGATGCTGCGCACCTGCCGCGCGACGTACGGCTCGCCATTGCGCGTGCACATCGCCACCGAGATGCTCGCGTCTGCCACCCGGCCAGCCTACGGGGGGCCGAGACGGCGCTACTAGGATTCGAAGCATCATGACCGGGGGTGACGAGCAGGCGAGCGCGCACGGCGGAGCACCGGGCGCGGCCCGCATCGCCGTCGTGACGGTCGCCTTCCGCTCGAACGAGGTGCTGCCGGGCTTCCTGGCCTCGATCGCGGGGGCGAGCAGCGAGCCCGTGCACACCGTCGTCGTCGACAACCGACCGGACGAAGCCTCGCGGGCCGCCGAACTGGCGCGCGGCATCGGCGCCGTCTACGTGGCGCAGCCGAGCAACCCCGGCTACGGCGGAGCGATCAACGCGGGCGTCGCGACGCTGCCGGCCGACGTGCGTTGGGTGCTCGTGAGCAACCCCGACGTCGTGCTGCACCCGGGCGTCATCGACGCACTCGTCGCCGTCGGCGAGAGCGACGCGCGCATTGGCGCGATCGGCCCGGCCGTGCTCAACCCCGATGGCACCGTGTACCCCTCGGCTCGCCGAGTGCCCTCGCTGCGCACGGGCGTGGGGCACGCGCTGTTCGTGAACCTCTGGCACGACAACCCGTGGACCCGCCGGTACCGCGCCGACGACGAGGCCGTCGCCGCGCGCGACGCCGGATGGCTCTCGGGAGCCTGCCTGCTCGTGCGGCGCGAGGCGTTCGACGCGGTCGGCGGCTTCGACGACGAGTACTTCATGTACTTCGAAGACGTCGACCTCGGCTACCGGCTCGGCAAGGCCGGATACCGCAACCGCTACGAGCCCGATGCGGCCGTGACCCACGTCGGCGCGCACACGGCGGCGCGCGACTCGAGCGTCATGATCCGCGCCCACCACGACTCGGCCCGGCGCTTCATCGGCCGCAAGTACGCCGGGTGGCACCTGTGGCCCGTGCGCGCGGCGCTCGGCATCGGGCTCGCCGCCCGCTCGGCGCTGCTGCAGCGCGGCGCGCGCTGACCGCTCAGCCCGCCTCGGCCTCGATCGAAGCCTCGTAGGCCCCGACGACCTCATCGGTGGCACCGACCGCGCGCAGTCGACCGCCGTCGAGCCACGCCACCTGGTGGCACATCTCGCGCACCTGGGGCAGCGAGTGCGAGACCAGGATGATCGTGCGACCCTGCCCGGTGAACTCGAGGAACTTCTTGCGCGACTTCTCGATGAACGCGCCGTCGCCGACGGAGAGGATCTCGTCGACGATGAGGATGTCGGGGTCGGTGT
>SXMG01000148.1 GCA_005778835.1 Actinomycetota bacterium | reverse complement strand
GACGACGAGACGCAGGTTCGCGCCCAGCAGGTGGTTCTTCGCGCGCTGGCCGTCGCGAGCCACCCACGAGAGATCGCGACCGAGGGCGGTGCGCTTCTCCTTCTCGGTCATCGTCGAGAGCTTCTCCTCGGCGAAGAGCCCCGCTTCGATGCGCATCGCCAGCTCGACCTCTTCGGCGGCGTTCAGCAGGGGCACCTTGCCGATCTGCTTCAGGTAGTCCTTGACCGGGTCGGCCGTCGCGCCGGTGATGGTCGTCGAGTAGACCGGAACCTCGTCGTCCTCGGTGTTCGACAGCACGATCGCGCCGGTCGGCAGCGGGCCGGCCGAGCCCGAGTCGCCCTCGGAGTCGTCGTCATCGTCAGAGTCGTCGTCGGAGTCGTCGGCGACCACGATGGTGATCTCGGTGGTCGACGTGTCGTCGTCGGCTGCGATCGCCTCGGCCGTGGGCTCGACAGGCTCGTCGCTCTCGTCGCCGTCGGGTCCGTCCGTCGCGGGCGAGCTCGCCTTCGTGGCGGTGGATCGCTTCGTCGCGGGCTTCTTGGCGGCCGTCGTCGTCGTCGTCGAGGCCTTGGTGGCGGCCGTCTTCGTGGGCGCCGCCTTCGCGGCTGTCGTCTTCGCGGCCGTGGTCTTGGCAGCCGCGGCCTTCGCCGGAGCAGCCTTCTTCGCCGCGGGTGCCGTGGCGGTCTTGGTCGACGCCGCCTTCGCGGGCGCGGCCGCCTTCGTCGAGTCGGCCTTCGCGGGCGCAGCGGCCTTCGTGGACGCGGGCTTCTTCGCCGCAGGCTTCTTGGCCGCGGCGCTCGTGGTGGTGCTCTTAGCGGTCTCGGTGCTGGTCGCTCGGGTAGCCATGGGCCCCTCAATCTCGCGTTCTGCGGGCAGTGCAACGACCCATGTCAAGTTGCGAGGCACTCTCACCGACTCGTGAACCCCGGCGAGCACTGCTGGCCGAGAGAGCGGGAACCACGCGACCGACTGGGTCGTGAGGGTCAATTATTGCACGAACACCGCACGCGGCCGACCAGCCGCGTCAGACCGTATCGTCATCGCTCGGCTGCCGATGCGCAAGAAACTTCTCGAGCTCGGCCGCGATGGAGTCTGCGCTCGGCAGCTCGCCGTCTTCGTCGGTCAACGGCGAGCGCAGCGGGTTGTCTTCCATGTAGCTGTCGTGGCGCTCTTCAAGGGTGCCCACGAGGCGTGCGAGCTCGGCATTTCCTTCGACCTGCTCCTCGATGCGGCCGAGGAACTCGCGGCCTTCTTCTCGCAAGCGGTCCGTCGGGAAGAGCAACCCCGTCGCCGACGTGATGCTCTCGAGCGCCGTGACGGCAGCGGAGGGGAACTCGGTGTCGGCAAGGTAATGCGGCACCAGCAGTACGAAGCTTGCTGTCGGGTGCTCGGCCTCCGTGAGCCGATGCTCGAGCAGGTGCAGCACGTTGCCGGGAACCTGTGTGCGCGGGCGCCAGACCGACAGCGCTTCGATGAGCTCTGCCCGGTTGCCGCTCACGGTCACTCCGAGATCGCGCGTGTGCGGCACGGGCATCGGAATCGCCTGCACCCAGGTGGTGGTCGCGACGCCGTAGCGCTCGATGATGTCGAGCAGGGCGTCGACGAAGCGCTCCCACTGGAAGTCGGGCTCGTAGCCGGTGAGCAGCAGGAAGGGCTCGCCCAGCTCGTCCTGAGCCAGTCGCAGCGCCAGAGAGGGTCGCCGGTACTCGGTGATGCGGGTCTCGTCGAACACCATGATCGGGCGGCGTGCCCGATAGTCGAGCAGTTCATCGTTCTCGAACACCACGACGTCGCGGTGCTCGAGCTCGTCCAGTAAGTACTGCGATACCTGCGCGACGGCTCCCCCGGAATCGACGAATCCTGTCAGGCCGATCACGAGGGGCAGCCCGCGCGGCACCTCGGTCTCCGCCACGACGACGGAGTAGAGGTCAGCTGGGTTGCGCATGCTTCCATGGTAGGTCGAGCACGTGCGGGCACCCGCGCCTCCGCGCGCGCCGAGAGCGAACAGCCCGGGCCTCAGCCGTCGATCTCCCCTGACCGGCGTGCCCGACCCGCCGGGCTAGCATGGCGGCCATGCCTCTTGCCAGCCTCAGCGTCTCGACCGCACCCGCCTCAACTATGGAGGCGGGTGCTCTCGTCATCGGCATCGCCCCGAGCCCTGATGGCCTGCGTCTGGTCGGGGCGGATGACGGCGCGCTCGCCACGATCGGCGATCAGCTCGGGATGCTCGGTCTCACCGGCGCGGTCGACGAGACGTCCCGCATCCCCGCGCCGCCGGGTGTTGCCGCGTCGAGCCTGCTCGTCGTCGGCCTGGGTCGCGGTCCCGTCACGGCGGACGCCCTGCGGTACGCCGCGGGCACCGCGGCGCGGGTGCTCTCGAGCGTCGAGCACGTGGTCTTCGCCCTGCCCACCTCGTCTCCCGGCGAGGTGCAGGCCGTGCTCGAAGGCGCCGCGCTCGGCGGCTACCGCTATGTGCCCGCGACGGGTCCGACCCCGCCGACGACCTCGACCACCACCGTGACCGTTGCGACTGCGGTCGAGAACGCAGCGGGCGCAGTCGAGGCCGCCACCGCCACGTCGCGCGCCGTGACCCTGGTGCGCGACCTCGTGACGACCCCGCCCAACGAGCTTCACCCCGAGTCGTTCGTCGAGCGAGCCCGCGCGGCGATCGGCGACCTGCCGATCGAGCTGCAAGTCTGGGATGTCGAGCAGCTCGAGGCCGGAGGCTTCGGCGGCATTCTCGGTGTGGGGCAGGGGTCGGCACGCCCGCCGCGCCTGGTCGCACTGCGGTATCGGGCGGATTCCGCGAACCCGCACCTCGCCCTCGTCGGCAAGGGCATCACCTTCGACTCGGGCGGGCTCTCGCTCAAGCCCGCCGCAGGCATGGTCGGCATGAAGTACGACATGACCGGCGCCGCGACCGTGCTCGCGACGGTGATCGCCGCGGCGGAGCTCGGTATCGAGACGCGACTGACGGGCTGGCTGTGCCTGGCCGAGAACATGCCGTCGGGTGCAGCACTCCGCCCCAACGACGTCATCACCATCCGCGGCGGTCAGACCGTCGAGGTGCTCAACACCGATGCCGAAGGCCGACTGGTGATGGCCGACGGTCTCGTCGCCGCGAGCGAGGAGAACCCCGACGCGATCATCGACGTCGCGACCCTGACAGGAGCCGCGAGGGTTGCGCTCGGCGAGCGCTACGCGGGCGTCATGGGCGACGACGAGGTCATCGCCCGTGTGCGCGCGGCAGCCGACGAGACGGGTGAGCTGGTGTGGCCGATGCCGCTGCCCGCCGAACTGCGCCCCCTGCTCAAAAGCGACGTCGCCACGATCGCGAACGCGAAGCCGGGCAACACCGCGGCAGGCATGCTGCTGGCGGGCGTGTTCTTGCGCGAGTTCGTCGGACGCCGCGGGACAGGCGACGACGCGCCGAGCATCCCGTGGGCGCACCTCGACATCGCGGGGCCGGCCAACAACGCCACCGCGCCGTTCGGCTACACCCCGAAGGGGGCCTCGGGAGTCATGGTGCGGCTGCTCGTCCGTGTCGCGGAGGCCTTCTCGACGAAGGAGTAGGCTCGACTGCGGGCACGAAACAGTCGTGCCGCACAGGGGGTCGGCCCGCCACCTCGAGCTCGGGCCCCGCATGACGATCCTTGACGGATGAAGGAGCCTCTGCCGGTGTCAGACCAGACTTTTGACCTTGTCGTTCTCGGAGCAGGAAGCGGCGGCTACGCCGCAGCGCTGCGAGCCAGTCAGCTCGGGATGAGCGTCGGGCTCATCGAGAAGTCGAAAGTGGGCGGCACCTGCCTGCACGTCGGCTGCATTCCGACCAAGGCCCTGCTGCACGCCGCCGAGGTCGCCGACGCCGCCCGCGACTCGGAGAAGTTCGGCGTGAAGGCCACCCTCGAGGGCATCGATGTTCCCGCGGTGAACCAGTACCGCGACGGCATCGTCTCGAGCAAGCACAAGGGTCTGCAAGGCCTCATCAAGGCTCGCGGCATCACCACGATCGAGGGCGAAGGCCGCCTGACCTCCCCCACCACGGTGCAGGTCGGCGACAGCACGATCACGGGCAAGAACGTCGTGCTCGCAACCGGCTCCTACTCGCGCACGCTGCCCGGTCTCGAGATCGGGGGTCGCGTGATCACGTCAGAGCAGGCGCTGCAGCTCGACTTCGTGCCCAAGAAGGTCGCGGTGCTCGGCGGCGGCGTGATCGGCGTCGAGTTCTCGAGCGTCTGGCGCTCGTTCGGTGCCGAGGTGCACATCATCGAGGCCCTGCCCCACCTCGTGCCGATGGAGGAAGAGTCGATCTCGAAGCAGTTCGAGCGCGCCTACCGCAAGCGCGGCATCGAGTTCACGCTCGGCGTGCGCTTCCAGAGCGTCACCCAGAACGACCAGGGCGTCGTCGTCACACTCGAGAACGGTGCGACCATCGAGGCAGACCTGCTGCTCGTCGCCGTGGGTCGCGGCCCCGCCACGAACGGGCTCGGCTTCGAAGAGGTCGGCGTCACGATGGACCGCGGGTTCGTCATCACCAACGAGCGGCTCGAGACGAGCATCCCGGGCCTCTACGCCGTCGGCGACATCGTTCCGGGCCTGCAGCTCGCGCACCGCGGGTTCCAGCACGGCATCTTCGTGGCCGAAGAGATCGCGGGCCTCAACCCGGTCGTGATCAACGACGTGAACATTCCGAAGGTCACGTACAGCGAGCCCGAGGTCGCCTCGGTCGGCTTGAGCGAGGCCAAGGCGAAAGAGCAGTACGGCGACGCCGCTGTTGCGAGCTACGAGTACAACCTCGCCGGCAACGGCAAGAGCCACATTCTCGAGACGGCCGGATCGATCAAGGTCGTTCGGGTCGTCGACGGGCCCGTCGTGGGCGTGCACATGATCGGTGCCCGCGTCGGCGAACTCATCGGCGAGGCGCAGCTGGCGGTCAACTGGGATGCCCACCCCGAAGACGTGGCTCCTCTGTTGCACGCGCACCCGACTCAGAACGAGGCGCTCGGCGAGGCCTTCCTCGCTCTCGCCGGCAAACCACTGCACGCGATGTGACCCTGTTCGCGCAACTAGGCTGAAGACCCACCACAGGTTTCTAAAGGAGCACTACTGATGAGCGAATCCGTCAACCTCCCGGCGCTCGGTGAGAGCGTCACCGAGGGCACGGTCACCCGATGGCTGAAGAATGTGGGCGACCGCGTCGAGGTCGATGAGCCGTTGCTCGAGGTCTCGACCGACACGGTCGACACCGAGATCCCCTCGCCCGTCGCGGGCGTGGTCGAAGAGATCCTCGTCGCGGAAGACGAGACGGTCGAGGTCGGCACGCCGCTCGTGCGCATCGGCACCGGTGACGGGGCGGATGCTCCTGCCGCGGCACCGGCGGCTGAAGAAGCTGCTCCTGCCACGGCGGCACCGGCCGAGGCGGCGCCTGCTGCTCCTGCTCCGGCTGAGTCCGCTCCTGCAGAAGCGTCGCCTGCTGCCTCCGCACCGGCCGAGGCTCCCGCCGAGGCAGCGCCCGCCGAGGCAGCGCCCTCTGCCCCTGCTGCCGCGCCAGCCCCCGCTGAAGCCGCTCCGGAGCCCTCCGCGGCGCCGGCACCTGCAGAGGCACCGGCGCCTGCGGCCGCTCCTGCCCCGGTGTCGACCCCCGCTCCTGCTCCCGAGGCGCCTCCGGCCTCGGCGCCGCCGGCTGCGGCCCCTGCCGCTCCTGCGGTAGCGGCCGAGTCCACCTCGTCGGGCTACATCACGCCGCTCGTGCGCAAGCTCGCGCAGGAGAAGGGCGTCGACCTCGCCACTGTCTCCGGCACGGGCGTCGGCGGCCGCATCCGCAAGCAAGACGTGCTCGCCGCCTCGAGCGGCGCTGGCTCGGCGGCCGCTCCCGCTGCCCCGCGTGCAGAACTCGAGACCTCGCCGCTGCGCGGCACGACGGTCGCAATGTCGCGCCTGCGCAAGGTCATCGCCGAGCGCGCCGTGATCTCGATGCAGTCGACCGCCCAGCTGACGACCGTTGTCGAGGTCGACGTGACGCGCGTCGCCGCACTGCGCACGGCGGTCAAGGCCGACTTCGAGAAGGCGACCGGCACGAAGCTCTCGTTCCTGCCCTTCTTCGCGAAGGCGGCGACCGAGGCTCTGCGTGCCTTCCCGATCATCAACGCCACCGTCGAGGACGACTCGATCGTCTACCCCGAGACCGAGAACCTCTCGATCGCGGTCGACACCGAGCGCGGGCTGCTGACCCCGGTCATCCGCAACGCGGGCGACCTCAGCATCGCCGATCTGGCGCGCGAGATCGCTGACCTGGCGACCCGCACGCGCGAGAACCAGCTGAAGCCCGACGAGCTCGCCGGCGGCACGTTCACACTGACCAATACGGGCTCGCGCGGCGCGCTGTTCGACACCCCGGTCGTGTTCCTGCCGCAGGTCGCGATTCTCGGCACCGGCATCGTGACGAAGAAGCCCTCGGTGATCACCGTCGACGGCTCTGACGTCATCGCTGTGCGGTCGATGGTGTACTTCGCCCTGTCGTACGACCACCGCATCGTCGACGGAGCCGACGCGGCGCGCTTCCTGAGCGCGGTCAAGGCTCGCCTCGAAGAGGCCGACTTCGACGGCGATCTCGGCATCTGACACGTCAGGCGCATCAGCCGATTACATCGCGAATGCGCCAACCGGCCTCGCTTCTCACCACGAGAAGCGAGGCCGTTGTCGTGGTGTCGGTGACGAGGTCGAGCAAGACGGCCGCGCCCATGCGCTCGACCACCACGACCTCGCCCTCGGCCCGCAGCCAGTCGTGCACGAGGTCGTGGCGCGGGTCGTCAACGACGATGAGTGCGGCCGCGGCCGAACCCTCGTGCACGACGGCCGAGGCGCAGGCCGCCAGCGAGGTGCCCGCATCGCCTGTGGTGACATCTCGAGTCTCGTCGTTGCTGAGCGACGCGGGAGCGCAGTCGTTCCAGCGCTCGAGCAGTTCTGTGACGAGCGGCGGCCACACCTCGGGCGCGGGATGCAGTTCAATCTCAGCGAGGCCGGGCTCGACCCTCGTGCCAGCGTCCGCCGGTGACGGCGACTCTGCGATCTCGCGAGGCGAATCTGCAGGACCAGGCACTCCCGATCCGTACTGAGTGCTGACGACGACCGCCGCCACGAGTGCGGCGGCACCGACGGCGCCCGCGACCACGAATCGGGGGCGCACGGCTCGACCATCACGTGCCGTCAGACGCCCCACCCACTCGCTGCCCCGAGACAGATGGCGGCAGACCACAGCCCCGGCGTCGTCCACTGCCGAGACCACCCCCTCGGGCAGGCCGAGCGAGCTCAGCGAGGCCGACAGAGCTGTGCGCAGGCGGTGCAGCGGCAGCGACGCACGCTCGCTCGCTCCCCCACGCTCCACAGCGGCGACCGGGGCAGCCGGCACGACGGTGCTCTCTGGAGACGGCGCCTGCTCGGACCGGCCGACCGATTGCTCGGGTTCTGCGTCGAGTCTCACGGGCTGCGGCGGCGCGAGATCGAAGAGTGCGAGGTCGAGGGCTGCACCGCGGCGTCGCAGCGCGCCGAGGAGCGCGGTCTGCTCGTCGCCGCCGAGGGCGGCCGCCACCGCAGCGCCGACTCGCTCGACGGCATCGCGGTCGGCGGCGTAGCCGGGCTCGCGATCGCGGAAACGATCGGGCAGCGCGGGACCGAGGCGCACGCCCGATCGCCGGGTGATGACCGGTGCGCCCCACGCCGTCAGCCGCACAGCCGCAGGTTCTGCCAGCAAGCCGGTGATGCCGAGGTGATGGCCGTGGTCGACCGCGCTCGCGAGCGGCGCCAGGATCGTGACCGCTTCGCCGAGGGTGAGGCTGTCGCGACGGGTGCGCAGCAGCGTGTCGAGGCGTGGGCCCGCGAGGTACGGCTCGATGAGCACGACGCGGCCGTCGTCGGTCGTGCAGAGATCGTGAGCGGCCGCCACATGCTCCCTCACCGCACCCGCGCTCGACCGCACGACGTCGGAGACGGACACCTCGCGATCGACGACTGCATCGGGGCAGTCGTGCGCGAAGACGCGCGCAACCCACGCCTGGCTGTCGGCATGCACCAGCAGGCGGGTGCCGTGGCGACTCGACGAGAGAGTACGCACGACGCGATAGCCTCCGACTTCGCGCAAGGGCTCGCCTTCGGTGTCGAGGTCAGCACGCACGCGACGATCATGCGACCCGTCGTGCGGCGCCGGGTCGCGACGGTGTTGATCGTGCATCATCCGGTCGACCGGTGCGGCGGGGAGGAGTCTCGCTGAGCCGTATCCTGGTAGGCATGGCTCGCTCTTCCGCTCCGAAACCCGCCAAAGAACCCGGTCGCATGAAGCAGATGTGGCAGGTCTTCCAGATGACTCGCCGCATGGACCCCTTGGCGGTCTGGGTCATGCTGCTGGCGTTCCTCCTGCCGATCCTCTCGGGCGTCCTGCTCGCCGTCTTCGCCACTCCCGGCGACGTGCTCGCCGGAATCCTCTGGGTCGTCACGGGAGTGCTGCTCGGCATTCTGCTCGTGCTCATCGTGCTCGGGCGTCGCGCGGAGCGCGTCGCCTATCGCCAGATCTCGGGGCAGCCCGGTGCCGTCGGCGCGGTGCTCAAGTCGTCGCTGCGCCGAGCCTGGCAGGCGAGCGAGATGCCCATCACCGTGAGCCCCAAGACGCAAGACGCGGTCTACCGCGCGGTCGGCAAGCCCGGCGTGATCATCATCGGTGAAGGCCCCCAGTCGCGCACGCGACGCATGATGGAGGACGAGCGGCGCAACGTCGGTCGCATCGTGCCGAACGTGCCCATCCACTTCGTGCACGTGGGCCCCGACGTCGAGAGCACGAAGCTCGAGAACCTCGCGAAGACGCTCAACAAGTTCAAGAAGGTGCTCAGCAAGGCCGAGGTGTACGCGGTCAGCAACCGGCTGACGTCACTGAGCAAGTCGAGCACGTTGCCGATTCCGAAGGGCATCGACCCCCTCAAGGCGCGCGCACCGAAGCCGCGCTGAGCAGGGCGCGCTCAGCGCCGCAGCAGGATGGTGCGCGACACGCGATCGTGCAGCCCGCGATTGTTGTCGTCCCACACCATGGCGGGAATCACGAGGGCGATGAGCAGTGCCCGCACGACGGGTCGCCACACGCCCAAGAGGCCGCCTTCCATCGGCACGACGCGCAGGCCCAGCAGGGCGTGCCCGATGCTCGCGTTCACGATGACCGTCATGAGCACCTGCAGCCCGACGAAGATGGCCAGAGTTACGAGCGGCTCGTACGAGAAGAACGCGGCCGACAGCACGACGGCGATGGCCCAGTCGATCGCGATCGCCGCGATGCGCCGACCGAAACGACCGACCGAGCGCGGGCCCGATTCGGGCAGGCCGAGTCGTTCGCCGGGCCACGCAGGAGGAGGCGGAGAGGGAGTGTCGGTCACGCCCTCAGCCTACGAGTCGGCGTCGCGCGTAGACTGAACGCGTGATCGACTTCGTCGTCACGGGGCTAAGCGCCAACTCCGTGCCGTACTTGTCGGGTCTCGAGCAGCAACGTGCCCTGCACGCTGCCGTCGTCGAGGGCCGGGCGCCCGATACCGTCATGCTTCTCGAGCACGAGAGCGTCTACACGGCGGGCAAGCGCACTGAGCCCCACGAGCGGCCCTCCGACGGCACACCCGTGGTCGAGGTCGATCGCGGTGGCAAGATCACCTGGCACGGTCCCGGGCAGCTCGTCGGCTATCCGATCGTGCGCCTCGCCGAGCCCGTCGACGTCGTGCGCTACGTGCGCAGCCTCGAGGGCATGCTCATCGCGGTGCTCGCCGACCTGGGTATCGCCGACGCCGATCGCGTGGCCGGTCGCAGCGGCGTGTGGATGCGCGGCACCGACAAGATCGCCGCGATCGGCATCCGCGTCGCGCAAGGGGTGACGATGCACGGCTTCGCGCTGAACTGCTCGAACAGTTTCGATGCCTACGACTCGATCGTGGCCTGCGGCCTCGCCGATGCAGGCGTCACCTCGATCAGCCGCGAGCTGGGGCGCACCGTGACCCCCTCGGAGGTCATCCCGCTCATCGAACGGCACTTCCCGCCGCTCGTGCACGATGCTGTCGGCGCGACCGCGTCGGCTGCCCGCTCGCCTCTCCCCCAAGGAGTCTCTGTATGACCGCCTCACCCGCCACCCATCCCGCTGAGGGTCGCAAGCTGCTGCGCCTCGAGGTGCGCAACGCGCAGACGCCGATCGAGAAGAAGCCCGAGTGGATCAAGACGCGTGCGTCGATGGGGCCCGAGTACACCGCCATGCGCGCGCTCGTCGGCGAGAAGCAGCTGCACACCGTGTGCCAGGAGGCCGGTTGCCTCAACATCTACGAGTGCTGGGAAGACCGCGAGGCGACCTTCCTCATCGGCGGCAGCCAGTGCACGCGGCGCTGCGACTTCTGTCAGATCGACACGGGCAAGCCCGCCGACTACGACACCGATGAGCCGCGACGCGTCGCCGAGTCGGTCGTCGAGATGAACCTGCGGTACGCGACGGTGACCGGTGTCGCCCGCGACGACCTGCCCGACGAGGGCGCGTGGCTGCACGCCGCGACGGTGCGCAAGATCCACGAGCTCAACCCGGGCACCGGCGTCGAGCTGCTCGCGACCGACTTCTCGGGCAACCCCGAGCTGCTGCGCATCGTGTTCGACTCGCGGCCAGAGGTGTTCGCGCACAACGTCGAGACGGTGCCGCGCATCTTCAAGCGCATCCGGCCCGCTTTCCGCTCCGAGCGCTCGCTCGACGTCATCACGCAAGCACGCGACTACGGCCTCATCACGAAGTCGAACCTCATTCTCGGCATGGGCGAGACGCGCGACGAGGTCTCGCAGGCGCTGCGCGACCTGCATGACGCCGGCACCGACATCGTCACGATCACGCAGTATCTGCGGCCGACCTCGCGACACCACCCGATCGATCGCTGGCTCAAGCCCGAAGAGTTCGTCGAGATCAAGTCCGAGGCCGACGAGATCGGGTTTCTCGGGGTGCTCGCCGGTCCGCTCGTGCGCTCGAGCTACCGCGCCGGCCGACTGTGGGCGCAGTCGATGGTCGCGAAGGGGCGCCCGATCCCGGAATCGATGCGCGCCCTGGCCGAGACGACTCAGGGTTTCGCGCAAGCGGTCGGCTGAGCATCCGCGGGGCACTGCCCGCATCATGAACTGAGACAGCGTCGCCGTAACATCCCGGAAACAAAAGAGACACTGACGGGAAATGCCCTGCCCGTAGTGTCGACCCCGAGGCTGCGCTTGCAGTCATCCGGTACCAAGCTCAGGAGATCTGTCACATGTTCAGTGATTCTTCCGAGGTGCTGAAGTTCATCAAGGACACGGACGTCGTCTTCCTCGACATCCGCTTCACCGACCTCCTCGGTGTCCAGCAGCACTTCAACATCCCCGCCTCCACCGTCGACGAAGAGTTCTTCACCGTCGGGCAGCTGTTCGACGGCTCCTCGATCCGTGGCTTCCAGTCGATTCACGAATCCGACCTGCAGCTCATCCCGGACGTGTCGACCGCCTACGTCGACCCCTTCCGCACCGAGCGCACGCTCATCATGGTCTTCGACATCTACAACCCGCGCAACGGTGAGATCTACGGTCGCGACCCGCGCCAGGTCGCCTAGATGTCCGAGAAGTACCTCGCCTCGACCGGCATCGCCGACACCGCGTTATTCGCCCCCGAGGCCGAG
>SXMG01000147.1 GCA_005778835.1 Actinomycetota bacterium | reverse complement strand
CGTGCTGTTCGAGATCGCCACCGACACCCCGGGCTTCGACGTCGACGAACCGCTGCTCGAGCTGGGTCGCTCGCTCAAGCTGCCGCCGTGGCTCGAGCCTTCACGCGAGCAGATCGAGCACGCCGTGATTCCGATCACGCTGCCGGCCGAGAACAACCCGGAGGTGGCGGCATGACGACGGATGCTCTGCCGATGGTCGACCTCGACACCTGGCCGCACACCTTCACGCCCGGTGAGCCCGACGCGCCCGTGCTGCTCACTCTGCATGGCACGGGCGGCGACGAGCGCGAGATCACCGCGCTCGCCGACGCGCTCATGCCCGAGGCTGCCGTGCTCTCGCCGCGGGGCCGCGTCAGTGAAGGCGGTGCGAACCGCTGGTTCCGCCGATTGCGCGAGGGCGTCTTCGACGTCGATGACGTCATCGGGCGGGCGGGCGAGCTCGCGGCGTTCGTCGTCGCCGCCCGCGAACGCTACGACCTGGCGGGTCGACCGCTGATCGCGGCGGGCTTCTCGAACGGAGCCAACATCGCCCTCGCGACGGCGCTGCTGCACCCCGACGTGGTATCCCGCGTGGTCGCGTTCAGCGGCATGCACCCCTTCGGCGACCGCGAGCTCGACGGCTCGTCGGCGGGAGTCGAGCTGCTGCTGCTCAACGGCGACCACGACCCGATGGCCCCCGCCTCGAGCGTCGACGTGCTCGAGCGGTTCGCGAGCGCGCGGGGAGCATCCGTCACCCGCTCGACGCGCCCCGGCGGCCACGGCATCGATCGCAGCGAGATCGACGCGGCCCGCGACCGGATCGCCACGATGCCCCGCACGCCCTGACCGAGCAGCAGCCCGGCGAGGGTCACCGGCTCGGCCAGCTCCAGGCCGGGCCCTCGAAGGTCAGCTGCCCGCGCACCGTGGTGGCCGCGCCCGAGCGCTCGAGCTCGATGACGCGCGCCGAGTCGCGCAGCGCGTCGACGAGCCCGTCGGCGTGCGACACGACGACCACCTGCGTCTGCTCGGCGGCGAGCGCGACGAGGTCGGCGAGCGCCGGCAGCAGTCGCGGGTGCAGGCTCGCCTCGGGCTCGTTGAGCACGAGCAGACCGGGAGGCCTCGGAGCGAGCAGCGCGGTCGCCAGCAACAGGAAGCGCAGGGTGCCATCGCTCAGCTCGGCCGCCTCGAACGAGCGGCGCACGCCGGGGTGGCGCATTCCGACGCGCGCGATGCCGCGGTCGTCTTCGTCGACCTCGACCTGGGCGCCGTCGAAGGCCTCGCCGACAGCGCTCTGCAGGGCTGCCGCATTGCCGACGCGCAGCAACGTCGCGAGCGCGCCGGGCAGGGTGCCGCCGTCGCCCGAGAGCACGGGCGTGAAGGTCGCGGGCCCGGGTCGCCGAGCGGGCGCATCGGGGTCGGTGCGCAGCGCGTCGTAGAAGCGCCACCCGCGCGCTCGCTCTCGCAACGCGTAGAGCTCAGGTGCGGTGTCGGGGTCGGCAAGGGTCGCGAGCATCGACTCGGTCGCCGTGACGCTCCAGGGCGCGACCTGCAGGTCGCCCGCCTCGGTGCGTACGCGCACGCGCAGCGACCGCCGGTCGGCCGCGATCGTCGAGGGCCGCAGAATCTCACCCGACCACACGGCCTCGCTCTTGACCTCGGGGTCGAGCGGAAACGGGCTGACGCCCGGCTGCGGCAGCCCGAGGTCGATGGCGTACGACAGCTCATCGGCCGCGAAGCCCAGGCGCAGGGCGACGGGAGCACCGCGGTCTCGGTCGCCGGCGTGCAGCGCGCTGCGCAGCCCGCCCTCAGCCGCAAGCGAGCTCAGAGCACCCGCGCGCACGATCTCTGACAGCAACCGCAGCGCACGGTAGAGGTTCGACTTGCCGCTGCCGTTGGCGCCCGTCACGACGGTGAGCGGCGCGAGGTCGATGACGAGGTGCTGCAGTGATCGGTAGTTCTCGACGGCCAGGGTGCGCAGCATCACATCACCCTAGAGGCGCCGACCGACGGATGCTCAGCGCGGCAGGTTCGCCTCGATGAGCGCCACGATCTCGGGTGCGTCGGGTCGCACGTTCGGGCGGAAGCGGTGCACCTCGCCACTCGGCAGCACCACGAACTTCTCGAAGTTCCAGGTGATCGGTCCGGCCAGCCCGTGGGCGTCTTTCGATTCGACGAGCTGCGCGTAGAGCGGGTGCCGCTTCTTGCCGTTGACCTTGACCTTCTCGGTCATGGGGAAGGTCACGCCCCACGTCGTGCTGCAGTACTCGGCGATCTTCTCCTCGCTCGAGAGCTCTTGCAGAAACTGGTTCGAGGGCACACCGAGCACGGTGAAGCCGCGGGCGCCGTAGGTCTTCTGCAGCTCTTCGAGCTGCGCGTACTGCGGCGCGAGACCGCAGCGCGACGCGACGTTGACCACGAGCACGACGTGGTCGGCGAACTCGGCGAAGGTCGTCTCGCGCCCGTCGAGCATCGTGAGAGGAGCATCCGTGAGCGTCGTCATGCTCTGACACTAAGCCGCCAGGCTGGGCACGCGCGGTGCGAGCACTCAGCGTCGACCGAACGGCGTCGCCTACTCGCCGAGACGCTCGGGCCGCAGGTCGAGCCGCCGCAGCAGCTGCGCATTGAGCGCGACGACGACGGTCGAGGCCGACATCAGCAGCGCCCCGATCGACATCGGCAGAATGAAGCCGATGGGCGCGAGCACACCCGCCGCGAGCGGCACCGAGATGAGGTTGTAGCCGGCCGCCCACCACAGGTTCTGCTTCATCTTGCGGTAGCTCGCGCGCGAGAGCTCGATCACCGAGAGCACCGAGCGCGGGTCGTCGCTGGCCAGGATGACGCCAGCCGAGCCGATGGCCACGTCGGTGCCGGCGCCGATCGCGATGCCGACAGCGGCGGCGGCGAGTGCCGGGGCGTCGTTCACGCCGTCGCCGACCATGGCCACCGTGAGCCCTTCGGCCTGCAGCTCGGCGACCTTCGCAGCCTTGTCCTCCGGGCGCACTCCGGCGAAGACGCGGTCGATGCCGAGGTCGGCGGCGACCGAGTGCGCCACCGCCTCGGCGTCGCCGGTGATCATGACGACGGTGATGCCGAGCTCGCGCAGAGCATCCACAGCCTGCCGCGATTCGGGGCGCACCTCGTCATCGAGCGCGAGGGCGCCGACCACCTCGTCGTCGACGAGCACGTGCAGAATGATCGACCCGTGCTCGCGCCAGGTCTCGACCACGTCGAGTTCGGCAGCCGAGGTGCGCGCGAGCATGCCGGGCCCGCCGACGCTCACGGTGCGCCCGTCGACGCGCGCGGTGACGCCCTCGGCGGGGCTCGACGTGAAGTCGGTCGCCTTCGGGATGCTGAGCTCGCGCTTCTCGGCCGCCCGCACGATCGCGCGCGCCAGCGGGTGCTCGCTGTCGACCTCGGCCGCGGCGGCGAGTGCGAGCACTTCGTCGTCGCTGCGCGAGCCCGTGGTCTCGATCGCCGTCACCGTCGGGGCGCCCATCGTGAGCGTGCCGGTCTTGTCGAAGAGCACCGCGGTGACCGAACGCATGCGCTCGAGCGCGAGGCGGTCTTTCACGAGCACGCCGCCGCGCGCCGCACGCTCGGTCGCGATCGACACCACGAGCGGAATCGCGAGACCGAGCGCGTGGGGGCAGGCGATGACGAGCACCGTGATGGTGCGCACGATGGCGTCGCCGGGCATGCCGAGCGAGAGCCACACGATCGCCGTGATCGCGGCGGCGCCGAGGGCGAACCAGAACAGCCACGCGGCCGCGGTGTCGGCAAGGCGCTGCGCCCGTGACGTTGAGCCCTGCGCCTCGGCGACCATGCGACGGATGCCCGCGAGGGCCGTGTCGTCGCCAATGGCCGTGATCTCGACGCGCACGCCCGAGTCGGTGGCCACGGTTCCCGCGACGACCGAGTCGCCGGGCTCGCGGCGCACGGTGCGCGATTCGCCCGTGATCATCGACTCATCGAAAGCCGCCGAGCCCTCGGCGATGGTGCCGTCGGCCGGCACGCGGGCACCCGGGCGCACGACGACGACGTCGCCCACTTGCAGGTCGGCGGGGCTCACCGTCTCGACGCCGCTGTCGGTCACGCGCTCGGCCTCGTCGGGCAGCAGCGCGGCGAGTGAGTCGAGGGCGCTCGTGGTCTATGGAGTGGTGGCCCGAGGACCGTGTCTCCGCCATCCACCGCCGCCTCGCCCAGACCACCACCGACCGCCGCGCGCGGGCCCAGCACTACCTCGAGTGCGGGGAGCTGGAGTCCGCGGCCGAGAGT